>DATFHM010000058.1:0-7777 GCA_035248385.1 Nocardioides sp.
AGCCGGAGGCGTCGCCACCGGCCGCGGTCGACCCTACGGCACGCTGTCCGCGTGGCCCAGTAGCCTCCCCCGCATGTCTGGAGACAGCCTGAACACGCCTGGACCCACGCTCACCCACCTCCGGCTGGAGCGGCCGGCCCCCGGGGTGGCCCTGCTGGTCCTCGACCAGCCCCATCGGCGCAACGCGATGAGCGACGAGATGACCGCCTCCTGGGTGGCCGCGGTCGACCACCTGGCCGCCGATCCAAGCGTGCGGGTGGTCGTGGTGACGGGGGAGGGGAAGGGCTTCTGCTCGGGCGGCGACCTGTCCTGGCTGGCGGCGGAGCCGGACGCGTCGGTCGACCGGCTGCGCTCGAAGATGCTGCCCTTCTACCGGGCCTGGCTCTCGATCCGGCGGCTCGAGGTGCCGACCATCGCGGCGATCAACGGAGCCGCGATCGGGGCGGGGCTGTGCATGGCGCTGGCCTGCGACATCCGGTACGCCGCCGCGGGGGCCCGGATGGGTGTGCCCTTCACCAAGCTGGGCATCCACCCGGGCATGGCCGGCACCTACCTGCTGCCCGACGTGGTCGGGCCGGCGGCCGCGCGCGACCTGTTCCTGACCGGCCGGCTGGTCGACGCCGACGAGGCGCTGCGGCTCGGCCTGGTCTCGCGGGTCATCGACGATGTGTCGTTCCTCGAGGAGGTGCTGGCGACCGCGGCCGAGGTGGCGGGGACGGCGCCTATCGCGAGCCGGCTGACCAAGACGGCGCTGGCGCGCGGGCACGCCGGCGTGGAGGCGTGCCTGGACTGGGAGGCGATCGCCCAGCCGGTGACGCTGGCCACGGAGGACCTCCAGGAGGGGATCCGGGCCGCGCAGGAGCGACGTACGCCGGAGTTCCGGGGGCGGTAGCGCCGAAGTGAAAAGGCCCCCGGTCCGCCGATGACGTGATTCGCCTTCCCCTTGCGAACCTCGCCGCGGCGGCCCGGAGGCCTCATCTGGTGACGACGCTAGGAGGGCGCCGCGGCGCGGTCAACGTGTACCGCGTGTCGCCTGTGGACAGCATTGGGGACAAGGCTGTGAACAACTGGGGATAGCGGTGGAGGAGGCTGTGCACGACGGTGGAGGACCTGTGGAGAACCGCCGAGGACCGAGGGGGAGCGGAGCGTCGTACCGTGGGATGACCTGCGCAAATGCATCCATCCCCAGCTCCCACCGTTGTCCACCGGCTGTGGACGAGAAAATGTGAGGCACGCCATGGCATCGCCCGAGCCGTACGACGGCACCCCCGTCGCCGCGCTGCGCCGGATCGCGTTCCTGCTCGAGCGCGGACGCGCGGACAGCTACAAGGTCAAGGCCTTCCGCGGCGCCGCCGCGGCGATCCTGCCGCTGCCGCCGGCCGAGGTGGCCGCGGCCGCGGAGGCCGGCACGCTGACCAAGATCCCGGGCGTCGGCGCCAGCACGGCCGCGGTCATCGCCGACGCGGTGGCCGGGGTGCTGCCGGCGCGCCTGGCCGAGGCCGAGGCGGCGTACGGCGGACCGCTGACCGCCCACGGCGGCGGGAGCGAGCTGCGGGCCGCCCTGCGCGGCGACCTGCACTCGCACTCGGACTGGTCCGACGGCGGGTCGCCGATCGAGGAGATGGCGATGACCGCGATCGAGCTGGGCCACGAGTACCAGGTGCTCACCGACCACTCGCCGCGGCTGCGCGTCGCCAACGGGCTGTCCGCGGAGCGGCTCGCCAAGCAGCTCGCCGTGATCGACGCGGTCAACGCGCACCTCGGCGGTGGGTTCACGCTGCTCAAGGGCATCGAGGTCGACATCCTCGACGACGGGTCGCTGGACCAGACCGAGGAGATGCTCGCGCAGCTGCAGGTACGCGTCGCCAGCGTGCACTCCAAGCTCGCCATGGACGCACCGGCCATGACCCGGCGGATGGTCGCGGCCGTGCGCAACCCGTTCACCAACGTGCTCGGCCACTGCACGGGCCGCCTCGTGACCGGCAGCCGTGGCACGCGCAAGCAGTCGACCTTCGACGCGCGGGCGGTGTTCGAGGCGTGTGCGGAGGAGGGGGTCGCGGTGGAGATCAACTCGCGGCCGGAGCGGCGCGACCCGCCCACGAAGCTGCTGGAGCTGGCTCGTGACATCGGCTGCGTGTTCTCCATCGACTCCGACGCGCACGCGCCGGGCCAGCTCGACTTCCCGGCGCTCGGCTGCGAGCGCGCCGAGGACGCCGGGATCGACCCCGACCGGATCGTCAACACCTGGCCCCGCGACCGGCTCCTGGAGTGGGCTGCGTCACGTCTGGCCTGATCAGCGCATAGGGTCGGTCCATGCCGCCGGAGCCGAAGCAGAAGCGCCTCCCGCGGCGCCTCCGTACGCCGGACCCCGAGCTCATGCGGCGTGCGACCGAGCTGAGCGACACCTACCTGGGTGGTCTCGCCGTCCCGGTGTCGGTCACGTGGGTGTCGAACCAGCGCTCGCGGTGGGGCTCCTGCACGCCCGGCGACCGCACGATCCGGCTCTCCGAGCGGCTCAAGCGGATGCCGGACTGGGTGGTCGACTACGTGCTGGTGCACGAGCTGGCCCACCTGCTGGAGCCGCAGCACGACGAGAAGTTCTGGGCGTGGGTGGGGCACTACCCGAAGACCGAGCTCGCGAAGGGCTACCTGCTGGGCTGGTCGGACGCGGCTCGGGTGGAGCCGCCGCCGAGCTGAACCTCAGCAGAGGATCGCGCGGGCGCGCGCGATGAGGTCGTGCATCGCGGGCTCGAGCTCGGGAAGGGCGTCGACCGGCCACCAGCGCACCGCGAGCGACTCGTCGCTGACGGCGTGCTGGGCATCGGCGGGGGCGGCGGCGACGTACCGGACGTCGAGGTGGTCGACGTCGCCGTGGTCGCCGCAGAACGCGACCGTGTGCACGTCCAGCTGGACCGGCTCGGGGTGGAACCGCAGGACCGCGAGCCCGGACTCCTCGTGCGCCTCGCGCTCGGCAACGGCGCTCAGCGTCGCGTCGCCCGGCTCGCAGTGGCCGCCGAAGTGGAACCAGCGGCCGGCCTTGCGGTGCAGGTTCAGCAGCACCCGCTCACCGGACTCGTCGATGACGAGGGTGCCGGCCGTGACGTGGCCCGGGTACGCCGAGCGCCACATGCCTTCCGGCGTCGACTCCAGGTGCGCGACGTACCGCTGCCGCAGCTCCTCCTGGGCAGGGGTGGGCGCGTCCCAGCCGCCCAGGGTGGCCAGGGCGTCGGCGTGCAGCGTCACTCGGCGTCGGGGCCCTCGAGCAGCCGGCGCAGCTCGGCGTCGAACTCGTCCTCGCTGAGCTCCTCGGGCGCGGTCGCGTCGGAGCGGAACGACAGCGGGTCGTCCAGGTCGGCCGCGGTCGGCAGCAGGTCGGGGTGCATCCAGACGCCGTCGCGGGCCTCGGCGCCGGAGCGGGCGCGCAGGCCGCCCCACAGCGTGGAGGCGTCGCGCAGCCGGCGCGGGCGCAGCTCGAGGCCGACCAGGGCCGCGAAGGTCTGCTCGGCCGGACCACCGGCCGCGCGGCGGCGGCGTACGGCCTCACGGAGCTTGTCGGCGGTGGGCATCCGCTCGGCGGCGGCCTGGCCGACGACCTCGTCCACCCAGCCCTCGACCAGGGCGAGCGCGGTCTCCAGGCGGGAGAGCGCGGCCTCCTGCGCGGGCGAGGTGGGGGCCTCGAAGAGGCCGTTCTCGAGCAGCTCCTGCATCGACTCGAGGTTGCTCGGGTCGATGCCGCGCAGCTGCTCCTGCATCCGGTCCTGCAGCTCGCGGGCGTTGAGCTCCAGGCCGCGGGCGTAGTCGGTGACGGCTCCGATCAGGTGCTCGCGCAGCCACGGGACGTGGGCGAACAGGCGCTGGTGCGCGGCCTCGCGCAGCGCGAGGTAGAGGACGACGTCCTCCTCGCCGACGCCGAGCCCCTCGGCGAAGGAGCGCACGTTGCTCATCACCAGCGCGGCCTTGCCGGGCGCGCCGAGCGGCAGACCCACGTCGCTCGCGGTCAGCACCTCACCGGCGAGCCCGCCGAGGCCCTGGCCGACCTGGTTGGCGAGCATCGCGCCGACCGCCTGGCCGAGGATCCCGAGCAGGGGACCGGCCGCGACCTTGAGCTCGTCGGGGACGACGCCGCCCACACCGCCCACGGACCGCTCGGCCACGGGCTCGACGAGCACCTGCCACACCGGCCGGGTCTCGACGATCCAGTCCGCGCGGCTCCACGCCGCTGTGGTCGTGACGCCCGAGGGGAACGACGTCGCGGTGTCGAGCCAGTGGTCGGCCAGCTGGATGCTGTCGGCGACCCGGCTCGCGTCGCGGGAGCTCGGCGTCGGGTCCGGCTCCGCGGCGACCGTCCGGCGCGCCAGGTCGATCGCCATGTCCCAGTTCAGCGGCCCCTCGTGGGGCTGCATCATCGCCTGGATCTGGCTGAAGAAGTCGGCGCCGCCACCCGGCCCGCCGAAGGCGCCGCCGAGCGCGCCGAAGATCTGCTCGAAGGGCGTGCCCTTGAACGGGTTGTCGGCGTCGTCGGGGCCGCCCGGTCCTCCCGTGCTCATGTCTCCCAATCTATAGGCTGCCTCCATGCCCCATCCCGCCGTGCGTCTGGCCGCCATCCGTGACGAGCCGTTGTCCGTCGACGAGGTGCTCGCCGCCCTCGACGAGGCGTCCTCCGGGGGAGTCGTGCTCTTCGTCGGACGCGTCCGCGACCACGACCACGGGCAGGGTGTCACCGGGCTGTCCTACTCGGCCCATCCGTCCGCGCTCGAGCAGCTCCAGCAGGTCTGCGACCAGGTCGCCGAGGAGCACGACGTGACCGCGCTCGCCGCTGTGCACCGGGTCGGCGACCTGGCGATCGGCGACGCGGCGGTCATCGTCGCGACCGCCTCCGCCCACCGGGGAAGCGCGTTCGACGCCAGCGAGACCCTCATCGACACCCTCAAGGCGACGGTGCCGATCTGGAAGCACCAGTCGTTCGTGGACGGGACCGAAGAATGGGTCGGCGCGCCCTGATCGGATCCCGCCCGCGAGCCGCCTACCGTTGGTGACGTGGAGATCCTGCTCTGGCTCGTGCCCGCGTCGGTGGTGACCGGTGTGGCGATGCTGGTCGTCGGCTGGCTGGGTCGCGACGAGCGGGGGCAGGTCGACCGCGAGACCGCCGCCCGGCTGCTCGGCGAGGCCCTCTCGGCGGAGCCGCGGCACAACCCGGGCTACGCGCTGGAGCGGCGTACCCCGGAGCGGAGCACGGGCGTGGCGCTGCGCCCGTCACGGCAGCGGCCTGTGCTGCTGCAGGGCGAGGCCGTCGAGCTCGCGCCGGACGTCGAGGGCGTGGTCGTCAAGGAGACCCGCGCCTCCTGAGCCTGGTGGTCCGAGCCTTGCCGCAGGGTGAGAGGGTAGGCGCCATGCACCAGCGCCTGATCGCCGCGTTCGTCGCGGCGCCTCTCGTGCTGGTCCTCGGTGCCGTCGCGCTGGCCGTTCCGCTGCCCTTCGCGAGCTTCAGCCCCGGGCCCACCTTCGACATCCTCGGGCGCGACTCGAACGCCGCGCACCTGGTCCAGGTCGACGGGCACCCGACGTACTACGACACCGGCGGTCAGCTGCGGTTCACGACCGTCCGGGAGACCGGCGACGGCGACCGGCTCTCGCTGGGCGAGGCGCTGGGTCGCTGGTTCGACAGCAGCGACGCGGTCCTGCCCTACGACTACGTGCACCCCGCCGCGGTCACCGCGACCGACGAGAAGCAGCAGGGTGCCGCCGAGATGCTCTCCTCGCAGGACTACGCCAAGGCGGTGGCGCTGCGCGAGCTCGGCTACCGGGTGTCCTCCGTGCTGAAGGTCGCCTCCGTCTCGGACGGCACGCCCGCCGCGAGCAAGCTCGAGGTCGGCGACGAGCTGCTCGCGATCGACGGCAAGCGCCTGTCCGGCACCGAGCAGGGGGCGAAGCTCCTCGTCGACACGATCACCCGGGTCGGGACGCACCCGGTGACCCTGACGATCGGCCGCGACGGCAAGCGGCAGCAGGTCCGGATCACGCCGGCGCAGACCGACAAGGGCCCGAAGATCGGGATCGGTCCGGCGATCGGCTACCACTACCCGTTCCAGATCGACCTGCACGTCGATCCCGCCATCAGCGGCCCCAGCGCCGGCCTGATGTTCTCGCTCGCCATCTACGACACCTTGACCCCGGGCTCGCTGACCAACGGCGCCATCGTCGCCGGCACCGGCCAGCTCGAGCCCGACGGCAAGGTTGACCCGATCGGCGGCATCGCCCAGAAGATCGCCGCGTCGAAGGATGCGGGCGCCCAGCTGTTCCTGGTGCCCCAGGGCAACTGCCCGGACGTGACCAAGCTGCACCCGTCCGGCATGCGGCTGGTCGAGGTGACCTCCGCCCAGCAGGCACTGACCACCGTGAAGACCTGGGCGGCCGACCACAACGCCCCCCTGCCCAGCTGCGGATGACCCAGCCGAGAACCGAGGAGACAGTCGTGGATTACGAGTTGGACGTCGACCCGGCGCTGGCCTCGGTCGTCCTCGAGCTGGAGAAGCACCACGCCGGCATCGGCTGGGACCAGCCGGCCAAGCTCTACGCGCTGGTCGACACCGCCCAGTTCGTCGCCGCCGAGCCCGCGCTCGCGATGTCGCTCGGCCTCGACGACAGCCGCGAGCGCGGCTCGCTGACCTCGATCGAGCAGGACGAGCTGCCGTCGGGCGACCGGCTCGAGGACGTCCTGGACACGATCGGCTGGCCGCCCAGCGTGGCCGGGTGCGCGGTCGTCGTGGAGCGGCTGGTGCTGCCTCCCGCCGCCGACGGGCACATCCCCGAGGACCCGACCGAGGCCGAGGAGTTCGCGCGCGAGCACCCGGACCGGCAGGAGGTCCGGATCGTGGCCGGCGTGACGCGCGGCGGGTCGGCGTACTGCGCCGTACGGCTGCGCAACGAGGACGACGACGCGGCCGTGATGGGCGGCGTGGACGTCGTACCGAACCTCGTGGCGGCGCTGCGCGACACCCTGCTCGACGAGGGCCCGTCGGATGAGTGAGCTCTTCGACGACGAGCCGGAGGACGGGCTGCCGCGGCCGCCGCGTCGTCGCGGCCGCTGGCTGATCGCCGGCGCGGTGGGCGTCGTCGTCCTCATCTTCCTGCTCAGCGCGTTCGCGTCGCTCTACACCGACGGGCTCTGGTTCCACGAGGTCCACTACGGCGAGGTCTTCTCGACCTTGCTCTGGACCAAGGTCGGGCTCTTCCTCGTCTTCGGCGGCCTCATGGCGGCCGTCGTGGGCGGCAACATCGTGCTGGCCTACCGGATGCGCCCGCTGTTCCGGATGGGCGGCGACGCGAGCGTCGAGCGCTACCGCGACGCGGTCACGCCGATCCGTGGCTGGCTGCTGGCCGGGGTGTGCCTGGTCGTCGGCGCCTTCGCCGGTACGTCGGGCATCGGCCAGTGGCGCGACTACCTCATGTGGCGCAACGCCTCGACGTTCCACGAGAAGGACCACTACTTCCACAAGGACATCGGCTTCTACGTCTTCCGGCTGCCGTGGTGGCACTACCTGGCCGACTACGTGATGGCCGTCGCGATCGTCGCGGTGCTCGCGACGGCGGTCGTGCACTACGTGTACGGCGGGATCCGGCTGCACCTGCCCAGCGAACGTCTCTCCGGGGCCGCCCAGGTCCAGATCTCCGTGCTGGCCGGGCTGTTCGTGCTGGCCAAGGCCGCCGACTACTTCCTGGGCCGCTACGACCTGGTGACCAACGACCACTCGCTGTTCACCGGCATGAACTACACCGG
>DATFHM010000059.1:0-5947 GCA_035248385.1 Nocardioides sp.
AGGAGCGCGAGCGGGCCGACGTACGCCGGAGCGGGGACGCCGGTGCCGAAGCCGATCGCGTGCCAGCTCTCCAGGTGCAGCGCCCACCAGGTGCCGCGTCCCGACGGGGCCGGGGAGAGCGCGCCGCCCGCGACGTCGCCGAAGGCGCTGCGCGCACCGACGACGAGCGCGAGACCGATGACGGCCAGGGCGATCGCGAGCGGGCTGGTGAAGAACCGGACGATCCAGCCGGTGTCCTCGAAGTCGTCCTCGTCGGTGCGGTGCCGCGCCACGACCTGCTGGTTCGGGTCCTTCTCGGCGGCCGCGATCCGGCGCCGCTCGGCGACGTCGGCGGCCTGGTTGCTGGCGGCGGCGAACAGGTCGACGAGGAAGTCGAGCCCGTGCCGGTAGGGCAGCCACCACGCGGGCAGCAGCCGGCGTACGCGCTCCCGGTCGTAGCCGCCGGCCGAGCGCTCGCGGCGCATCCGGCGCGCGGCGAGGATCTGGAGGGGGTGGGCGAGGACGGCGAGCGTCGCGGCCATCTCGTCGAGCGCCTCGCCGACGCTGCGGACCACGAGGAAGCCGACCATCCGCACCAGCGAGCCGAGCAGCAGCCGCAGCCCCTGGAACGGCAGCCAAGCCGGGTGGCAGTTGGCCAGCAGCGTGTAGATCGCGGCCCGCCGCTCCTGGTAGTGGGTGTGCCGCCCGGTCAGCGGGGTGCGGCGTACGCCGCGGTGCGCGGACTCGGCGTGGAAGACGACGGCCTGCGGGACGACCAGCGTGGTGCGGCCGGCAGCGGCGGCCCGCCACCCGAGGTCGATGTCGTTGCCGAACATGGGCAGCTGCTCGTCGAAGCCGCCGAGCTCCTCGAGCACCGAGCGCCGGATGAGCATGCCGGCGCTGTTGATGGCGAGGACCTCGCGGACCTCGTCGTGCTGGCCCTGGTCGTACTCGCCGCGCTCCAGGCCGGTCTCGCGGCGCCCGGTGCCGCTGATGGTGACGCCGACCTCGAGCAGGCGCTTGAGCGAGGGCCACTCGCGCAGCTTCGGCCCGAGGATGTCGGCGTCCGGGCGGGCCTCGGCGGCCGCGAGCAGCGTGGCGAGCGCCTCCGGGCCGGGGTTGGAGTCGTCGTGCAGCAGCCACAGCCACTCGGGCTCGTGGCCGTTCTCGGCGAGGGCGCGCGTCGCGTGGGCGACCGCCTGCGGGTACGACGTGCCGGCGTCGGCGCGCAGCACCGCGGCAGGCACCGACCCGGCGCCCAGCTCGGACTCGACCAGGTCCGCGCTGCCGTCCGCGCTCCCCGTGTCGACGGCGACCACCGAGGCGATGGGCGCGGTCTGTGCCGCGACTCCGGCGAGAACCGGGCCCAGCCAGGAAGCGCCGTCGTGGCTGACCAGGACGACTGACACCGACGCTGACACGACCGCCCACCCTACGTGGCGGAGGGCAGAGCGGTCGAACCAGCGCCGGTGCTAGACCGCGCGCTTCTTCAGCTTGCGACGCTCGCGCTCGGAGAGCCCGCCCCAGATGCCGAAACGCTCGTCGTTGCCGAGCGCGGCCTCCAGGCACTCACCACGGACCTCGCAGGTCTGGCAGACCTTCTTGGCCTCGCGCGTCGAGCCGCCCTTCTCCGGGAAGAATGCCTCGGGATCGGTCTGGGCGCACAGCGCGCGCTCCTGCCAACCGGTCTCCTCGGACTCCGCCTCGACGAGAAATAGTTCCCTCACGGTTCCGCCCCTTTCGACCCCAGGCGGATGATCCGCCTGCGATTGCCGTTCCCCGCCGGAAGCGCCTGTCGAACTTCCCCTGTCAACCGGCCACGCCTGAGAACGACACAGATGAAATTACACGCATGTCATACCCGTGAGTCAACCCCGAACCCTGCTATAACCCGGCGGTCCCGTACCTGATCAGGCCTCCGTCCCGGCCTCGGCGAGCGTTCGGGCAGAGTTGTGCCATGCGAAGTGAGCCGATCCGCCGCCTGACCGTGCTGTCCGGAGGCATGGGCGGAGCGAAGTTCCTCCAGGGCCTCCTGCACGGCATCCGCGGCGGCACGCTGCCCGGCGTCGCGGCCGACGCCGTGGTCACGGTCATCGCCAACACCGGCGACGACTGGTGGATCCACGGGCTCAAGGTCTGCCCCGACCTGGACACGGTCATGTACACCCTCGGCGACGGCATCGACCTCGACCGCGGGTGGGGCCGGCGCGCCGAGACGTGGAGCGCGAAGGAGGAGCTGGCGGCGTACGGCGTCGAGCCGACCTGGTTCGGCCTCGGCGACCGCGACATCGCCACCCACCTGGTGCGCACCCAGATGCTGGAGGCGGGCTACCCGCTGTCCCAGGTCACCGAGGCGCTGTGCCGGCGCTGGCTGACGCCGGCGTACGGCGACGCGCTGCGCCTGCTGCCGATGACCGACGACCGGGTGGAGACCCACGTGGCCGTCGCCGATCCGGAGGTCCCGAGCGGGCGCCGGGTGATGCACTTCCAGGAGTACTGGGTGCGTCTGCACGCGGAGGTGCCCGCCGAGACGGTCGTCCAGGTCGGGATCGAGAACAGCAAGCCGGCGCCGGGGGTGATCGAGGCGATCACCGGGACCGACCTGGTCGTGCTGCCGCCGTCGAACCCGGTCGTGTCGGTCGGCACGATCCTCGGCGTCCCCGGCATCCGGGACGCCGTCCGTACCACGACCGCACCGGTCGTGGGCCTCTCCCCCATCGTCGGGGAGTCGCACGTGCGCGGCATGGCCGAGCAGATGCTGACCTCGATCGGCGTGGAGGTCAGCGCCGCCGGGGTCGCGCTCGACTACGGCGCCCGCAGCGCGGGCGGGGTGCTCGACGGCTGGCTCGTCGACTCCCGCGACGCCGCGCAGGTGGAGCGGGTCACGGCGGCGGGGATCGCCTGCGCCGCCGTACCGCTGATGATGACCGACCACGACGCCACCGCGGCCATGGCCGCCGCCGCGATCGCGCTCGTCTGATGCTCTCGGTCGTCGCGCCGGACGGGGTGCCGGAGATCGCGGAGGGCACCGACCTCGCCGCGGTGCTGCTGCCGCTGCTCGACCTGCGCGACGGCGACATCCTGGTGATCACGAGCAAGGTCGTCAGCAAGGCCGAGGGGCGTGTGGTCACCGGCGACCGCGAGGAGTGGATCACCCGGGAGACCGACCGCGTGGTGGCGACCCGCGGCGCGACCCGGATCGTGCGCAACCGGCTCGGGCTCACCATGGCCGCTGCCGGTGTCGACGCCTCCAACGTCGCCGTCGGCTCGATCGTGCTGCTGCCCGAGGACCCCGACCGGTCCGCGCGGGCGCTGCGCGCGGCGGTCCGGTCGCGCGCCGGGGTGAACGTGGGCGTGGTCGTCACCGACACCGCCGGGCGCGCTTGGCGCGAGGGACAGACCGACATCGCGATCGGGGCGGCCGGCGTCGTCGTGGCGGAGAGCTTCGTGGGGCGCGAGGACGCCCACGGCAACCCGCTCGTCGTCACCGCACCCGCCGTCGCGGACGAGATCGCCTCGGCCGCGGAGCTCGCCCAGGGCAAGCTCGGGGCGCGGCCGTGCGCCGTGGTGCGCGGCCGGGCCGACCTGGTGCTCGCCCCCGAGGACGACGGCTCCGGCGCCGCGGCGCTGATCCGCGCCGACGGCGGCGACCTGTTCGGGTACGGCGCCCGCGAGGCGGTCCTGCGCGCGCTGACCGGCGACCCCAGCGATGCTGCGGCCTTCGGCGCCCCGGTCCCGGCCGAGGAGCTCGTGGACGTGCTGGCGCGCGTGCAGGTGCACGCGATCCCCGTCGAGGACGGGCTCGAGTGCGATGCCGACCGCGGCGAGGTCGCACGTGCGGTGGCGTTCGCGCACGGCTGGACCGGCTCACCAACGGGTGGTCGTCTGCGCCTCCGCCCACGACTTCCGTAGACTCACGCCGACCGTTTCGCCTGACAAGACCTCGAGGTACTGCGACCGTGGCCAAGCCCAGCAAGTCCGAACGCTCGGAGCGCCAGAAGGTCATCGACGACATCCCGCGCAAGCAGAAGCGCGCCGCCAACCGGCAGGGCACCATGATCGTGGTGGTCTGCGTGGTCGTCGCGCTGGGCATCATCGGTGCGGCGGCGTACAAGCCGATCAAGGACTGGGCCGAGAACCAGAAGTACAAGGGCAAGTCGCTCGGCGAGATCGGCGCGGCCGCGTCGGTGTGCCAGCCGATCATCACCCGCGACGCGGGCAAGGCGCAGCAGCACGTCCCCGAGGGCACCACGGTCACCTACGACTACGCGCCGCCGGCGTACGGCAAGCACTGGAACGTCGCCGGCGTCGCGCCCGCCCCGATGGAACAGCGCTTCTACGGCGAGTCCGACCCGATCCGCCTCGAGCAGCTCGTGCACAACCTCGAGCACGGCTACACGATCCTCTGGTACGACCAGACCGCCGCGTCGAACTCGAGCTTCATGGACCAGATCAAGGGCATCGCCCGGGTCCTCGACGCCAACGACACCAACAACCGGCTCTCCTTCAAGGCCGTCCCGTGGACCGCCGCCGACGAGAAGCAGGTCAAGCAGGGTCAGCCGACGTCGTTCCCCGACGGCACCCACATCGCCTTCACGCACTGGACCGCCGGCGGCTCGACGGGCAAGGCCCTCGGCGTCTGGCAGTACTGCTCGGCCCCGAGCGGTGCGGCGCTGGCCGACTTCATGAAGAAGTACCCCTACACGGACGCGCCGGAGCCCATCGGCGGGTACCAGATGGCGACGCAGTAGGGGCGGCCCACGGGGCTGAGCCACGCGGCTAATTCACGGGTTAACCCGTGAATTAGCCACTCCTGCGGGGAAGTTTCCCGGTAGGAGTGGCTATTTCTCCGCGTCGGTCGCCTCAGGTGAGGTCCGTGCGGCCCTTGTCCTTGAGCGCCGCGACGACCGACTTCACGGCCTGGGCCCGGTCGCGGGTGGTGACCAGGAGCGCGTCGGGGGTGTCGATGACGACGACGTCGTCGAGCCCGATCACGGCCACGACCCGGCCCGCGGCGGGCACGACCAGGCCGGTGGCCTCCTCGGCGTGCAGCAGGGAGGCGTCGCCGAGCACGGTGAGCTCGTGGCGGTCACCGAGGAGCCCGGCCAGGGAGTCGAAGTCGCCCACGTCGTCCCAGTCGAACGCGCCCGGTACGACGGCGACGCGGCCCGCCGCGGCGGCCGGCTCGGCGACGGCGTGGTCGATCGCGATCCGCGGCAGCGTCTCCCACAGCTCACCCAGCCGCGAGGGGTCGGCGGCGATGGCGCGCAGCGACTTCGCGAAGTCCGGGTCGCGCTCGCCGAGCAGGTCCAGCAGCACCGTGGGTCGTACGACGAACATGCCGGCGTTCCAGCGGAAGTGCCCGGTCGCGACGTACTCCTGCGCGACGGGGACAGACGGCTTCTCGACGAACTCGACGACCCGGTAGGCGCCGTCCAGGCCGGGCAGCGGCTCGCCCTGGTGGATGTAGCCGAAGGCCGAGGACGGGAAGGTCGGCTCGATGCCGATGGTGACCAGCCAGCCCTCGCGGGCGGCGGCCACTGCCCGGCGTACGGTCTCGCCGAACACCTCGGACTGGTTGATGACGTGGTCGGCGGCGAACGAGCCCATCACCTCGGCGCCCTGGGCCTCCAGGACCGCGGCTGCGAGGCCGATGGCGGCCATCGAGTCGCGCGCCGAGGGCTCGGCCCACACCGCGTCCGGCCCGAGCTCACCCAGCTGCCCGCGCACCGCGTCGCGGTGTCGCTCGCCGGTGACGACGAGGAACCGGTCGTCGGCGAGCGGCGCGAGCCGGTCGTGGGTCTGCTCCAGCAGCGTCCGGCCGTGTCCGGTCAGGTCGTGCAGGAACTTCGGCGACCCGGACCGCGAGAGCGGCCACAGCCGGGTGCCCGCTCCCCCGCAGGGGATGACGGCCCAGAAACCCTCGATGCTCTCCGACCTCTGCGACATGCCGCAGACCCTAGTTAGT
>DATFHM010000060.1:0-2236 GCA_035248385.1 Nocardioides sp.
GTGGGCGACGTGGGCGGCCCGCCGGATGTCGTCGTACGTCGACTCCGGGCCGGGGTCGAGGTCGATGCGCCACTCGTCGGGCTGCTCGGTGGTGCCGCGGCGGCTGTTCCACGGGTGGAACTCGACCGTCGACATCTGGACCGCCCAGATCACCGAGCCGAGCTCGGTCACGCACAGCTCGTCGGCCGTCCGCTTCCACCGCGGAAAGTAGAGCTGGACCGTCTCGACCCAGTCCGGAGCGCCGGCGGGCAGCCGCTTCTGGTGCACCTTCTCCCCCGGCTCCCCGGTCAACCCCTTCGGGAACCGGTGCAGCATGCAGGGCCGTTCGAAGAGCGCGTTGACGATGCCGTCGCCCACCGCGAGGTAGTACTCGACGAGGTCGAGCTTGGTCGCCCCGATCTCCGGGAAGTAGACCCGGTCCGGGTTGGTCACCTTCACCACCCGGTTGTCGACCTCGATCTCGGTGAACGGGCTCGCCATGGACCCGACACTAGTGTCGACCGGCCCGGCTAGCGTGCAGGCGTGGACTTCCGCCAGCCGCCCGTCGTCAGGGTCCGTCCGGACGGCGACGAGCTCGATCCCCGTGCCTGGCCGATGACCATCCCGGCTGTCGCGCAGGTCATGCGGGAAGGCCTGACGCTGTCGAAGGGCGTGACGTTCCTCGTCGGCGAGAACGGATCCGGGAAGTCGACGCTGGTCGAGGCGATCGCCGTGGCCTACGGTCTCTCCCCCGAGGGCGGGTCGAGCCAGGCGCAGCACTCGACGCGGCCCAGCGAGTCACCCCTGCACCGCTCTCTTCGCATCGACCGCGGGCTCGGGAGCGGCCGGTGGGGGTTCTTCCTCAGGGCCGAGACGATGCACGGGTGGTACACCTTCCTCGAGGAGCACGCCTCGCGACGCGACCCCCGGTTCCACGAGATGAGCCACGGCGAGTCGTTCCTGGCGGTCCTCCGCACCCGGTTCGACTCCCCCGGCTTCTACTGCCTCGACGAGCCCGAGGCCGCGCTCTCCTTCTCCTCGACCCTCGGCCTGATCTCGCGGCTCCACGAGATCGCCGCGGCCGGCGGGCAGGTGCTGTGCGCGACCCACTCCCCCGTGCTCGCCTCCCTGCCGGGCGCCACGATCCTCGAGGTCGGTGACTGGGGCCTACGGCCGAGCAGCTGGGAGGACCTCGACCTGGTCCAGCACTGGCGGGCGTTCCTGCAGGAGCCACCTCGCTACCTGCGTCACGTCCTCGAATGACGCGTCCCGCCGCGGCGGAGCTCAGTGCGCCGCCAGGCTCCCGCCGGTGAAGCGCTCGTCGTCAGTGACCTCGCGGACGACCGCGAGCCAGACCGGAGGGTCATGAGGTACGACGTCGCCACCGTCGATCTCGGCGACCAGGGTGCCGTCGTCGTGCTGGTCGACGGCGATCACGAGGCCGTCGCGCTCGACGACGTGGCGGCGCTTGTGCAGGCGTCGGGCAGGGAGCGCGGCGAGCACGTCCCACTCGGCGTCGTCGAGGTAGATCGTGGTGTGGGCGATCCGGCGCGGGCCGGCGTCGAGGCGGATCTTCTGCCCGAGCTTGCGGACGACCTCGCCGTCGGTGACGACCTCGCGCAGGCGGAGCCGGGTGCCGTCGACGTACCGGTCGGTGATCTCGGAGACGCGCGTGACGCCCTCGGGCAGCGCGGAGAGCAGGAACCTGCGCTCCGACTCGACGTGCGCGTACTTCATCGGGTCGGGCACGCCGTCACCGCCAGCCCAGGGCCGGCGCGACGTGGGTGAGGATCGACTCGATGACGTGCGCGTTGTAGTCGACGCCGAGCTGGTTGGGCACGGTCAGGAGGAGGGTGTCCGCGGCGGCGATCGCCTCGTCCTCGGCGAGCTCCTTGACGAGCTCGTCGGGCTCGCCGGCGTACGACTTGCCGAACCGCGCCAGGCCGCCGTCGATGTGCCCGACCTGGTCCTGGCTGTTGCGGTCCGAGCCGAAGTACGCGCGGTCGCGGTCGTCGACCAGCGGGAAGATGCTGCGGCTCACCGACACGCGTGGCTCACGGGTGTGACCGGCTGCGGTCCAGGCGTCGCGGAACATCTGGATCTGCTCGGCCTGGAGCTGGTGGAACGGCACGCCGGTGTCCTCGGTGAGCAGCGTCGAGCTCATCAGGTTCATGCCCTGCTGGCCGGCCCACACCGCGGTGTCACGCGAGCCCGAGCCCCACCAGATCCTCTGGGCGAGGCCAGGCGCCTGGGGCTG
>DATFHM010000061.1:0-4580 GCA_035248385.1 Nocardioides sp.
GATCCAGTGCACCCCGGACCTGCTGCCCAGCGACATCATCGGCACCCAGGTCTACGACCCGCGGCGCCACGAGTTCGAGACCCAGCTCGGCCCGGTGCACGCGAACTTCGTGCTCCTCGACGAGATCAACCGGGCCAGCGCAAAGACCCAGTCGGCGCTGCTGGAGGCGATGCAGGAGCGGCAGACCTCGATCGCGGGCGCGATCCACCCGCTGCCGGAGCCGTTCATGGTGCTGGCGACGCAGAACCCGATCGAGGAGGAGGGCACCTACGTCCTCCCGCACGCGCAGATGGACCGCTTCCTCGTCAAGGAGGTCGTCGACTACCCCTCGGAGGCCGAGGAGCTGCAGGTCCTGGACCGCTTCGACGACGGCACGCTCGGCCAGCACATGGCGCAGGTCGCGCCGGCGATCAGCACCGCGGACGTCGCGGAGCTGCAGGACCTCGCCCGCCGCGTGTACGTCGATCCGGCGATCAAGCGCTACGTCATCACCATCATCCGGGCGACCCGCGACCTCACCCGGACCCTCGGGCCCGAGCTCGGCAACTACGTGGAGATCGGCGCCAGCCCGCGCGGCTCGATCGCGTTCTTCCAGGCGGCGCGGGCGATGGCGCTGGTCCAGGGCCGCCACTACGTGATCCCCGAGGACATCCGCGAACTGCGGCACGGCGTGCTGCGCCACCGCCTGCACCTCTCCTTCGAGGCCCTCGCCGACCGGGTCGCCCCGGAGACGATCATCGACGCGCTGTTCCGCACCGTTCCCACGCCCTGACCGCACCATGACGTACCTGCAGAGGATCAAGGCCCGGCTGACGATCCACGCCCACCGCAAGACGCTGGGCCTGCTCGAGGGCGAGTACGCCGCCGCGCAGATCGGCCGGGGCATGGACTTCAACGACCTGCGCGAGTACGTCCGCGGTGACGACGTGAAGGACATCGACTGGAAGGCGTCGGCCCGCGCCCGCCAGCTCCTGGTCAAGAGGTACGTCGCCGAGCGCAAGCACACCGTCCTGCTGTGCGTCTCGACCGGGCGGTCGATGGCGGCGCTCAACGAGGTCGAGGGTGCCCGGTCGGTGCCGAAGCGCGACCTCGCGGTCTTCGTGGCCGGCCTGCTCGGCTACCTGGCGGTCCGGCACGGCGACCTGGTCTCCCTGGTGCACGGCGACGCGACCGAGCAGCACGTGCGGCCGCGGGGCTCGACCGAGGTGCACCTGGAGCGGCTGCTCACCACGATCCACGACAGCACGACGCTGCGGTCCGGGGCGAGCGACCTCGGTGCGGTGCTCCACTACACCGCGCGCGTCGTACGCCGCCGGACGATCCTGCTGATCGTCAGCGACGAGGTGGCGATCTCCGAGGAGCTGGCCGACGTGCTGCGCCGGCTGGCCGTCCAGCACGAGATCCTCTTCGTCACCATCGGCGACCTCGACCCGACGCTGGCCCGCACCGGCGGCCCGCTCTACGACGTCGACGCCGCCACGGAGGTCCCCGACTGGGTGCGCGGCGACCGCCGCCTGCAGGCCGAGTACGCCGCCCTGGTCGGTGCCGAGGAGGACGGACTGCGCCGCCGCCTGGACCAGCTCGGCATCGTCCACGAGCGCGTCCGGGACACCGACTCCGCGATCACCGCGGTGTTCCGGATGCTGGAGAGGCACCGTCATGCGCGGCGTCGGTGACCTGGTCCTGGTGGGGGTGCCGAAGGAGTTCCACGGCCCGATCGACTACCAGGACCGCTGGATCTGGCTGGCCCTGCTGGGCCTGCTGCTCGTCGGCGGCTACTACCTCGCGGTCCTGTGGTTCACCCGCACCCCGCCGCCGCCCCCGCCCGAGCCGGTGTCGCTGCCCGACGTCCGCGCCGAGCACCTCGGCCGGCTCGACGCGATCGAGGCCGCCGTCCGCACCGGCGAGGCGACCTTCAGGGAGGGCCACCAGCAGCTCAGCGAGGTGGTGCGCTCGTACGTCGAGGCGATCACCCCGCTGCCCGCCCGCACGATGACGCTGGCCGACTTCCGGCTGCGCGCGCCCCGCCCGCTCGCCGACATCATCGAGGAGATCTACCCGCCGGAGTTCTCCCCCGACGCGGGCGAGGCCGCCGCGCGGTTCGAGCACGCGCTCGGCCAGGCGCGAGGGCTGGTGTCGACGTGGCGCCGCTGAGCATCGCGACCGAGTCGGACCGGCACCTGCACTGGCCGTGGGTGGCGGCCGGGCTCGCGGTGCTCGTCGGCGCCCTGCTGGTCTGGTGGGCGCTCGACCGGCGTCGCCGCACACCACGCACGGCGGCGTACGTCGCCCACGCCACGCGTCTCGCCGCCCTCCCCCGCTTCCGTGCGCTGGTACGCCGCCGGATGGTGCTGGGCGCCGCGCTGAGCCTCACGGCGCTGGTCGCCTGCAGCGGCGCGGTGGTCCTCGCCGGCCGGATGCAGGTCACCCGGACCACGAACCAGGACGAGAGCTCGCGCGACATCATGCTCTGCCTGGACTCCTCCGGCTCGATGATCAACATCGACCGCGCGGTGCTCGACCAGTTCCAGCAGATCGTGGACGGGCTGCACGGCGACCGGGTGGGCCTGACGATCTGGAGCGGCGCGGCGGTCACGGTGTTCCCTCTGACCGACGACTACTCCTTCATCTCCGACCAGCTCACCCAGGCGCAGGCGGCCTTCGCCACGGCCGACGTCTTCTCCGACGCCTACCAGAAGTTCACCGAGGGGACGCTGATCAACGACCGGTCGGCCTCCCAGGCCGGCGACGGGCTCGCGTCCTGCGTGCAGCGCTTCGACCGCTCCGACGAGAACCGCTCCCGCGCGATCGTGCTGGCCACCGACAACGAGCCCTACGGCAAGGGCGTCTTCACGCTGGGCCAGGCGGCGGCGTACGCCAAGGAGCACCACGTGGTGGTGCACGGCATCTGCGCCCCCACCACCGCGGCACGACCCGTGGCGCTCGCGGAGTACAAGGACGCGGTGCTCGCGACCGGCGGCACGTTCTCGCTGCTCGGTCAGGACGGCAGCGTCCCCACCGTCGTCGACTCCATCGAGGCGCTCGAGGGCAAGCGGATCGCGAAGCCGCCGCTGGTGCAGACCGTCGACGACCCGCACCTCGGCACGGTCCTGGCCGGTGTCGGGGTCGGGCTGCTCGTCGTGGTGTGGCTGGTCCAGGGCCTGTTCTTCCTCCTCGACCGGGATCCCGCATGAGCGCGGCGACGAGGCTCGGCCTCCTCATCGCCCGCCGGATCGGCATCGTGGTCGCGCTGGTCCTGGTGCTGATCCACCCCGGCGTCGGGCACGCCAAGGTGCCGACCCAGGTCGCCGACCTCCAGGTGCTCGTGGTCGTGGACCGCACCCGCTCGATGGCCGCGGAGGACTACGACGGCCACCGGCACCGCATCGACGGCGTCCGGCAGGACCTGAAGGCGCTCGCCGCCGCGCTGCCCGGTGCCCGTTTCGCCCTGCTCACCTTCGGCTTCGACGCCCGGCTCGAGCTGCCGTTCACCGATGACGCCAACGCCTTCGACGCCGGCGTCGACACGCTCACCCTCGAGCAGCCGACCGCGGGCATCGGGTCGAGCATCGACCGGCCGAAGGAGGCGATGATCCAGGTCCTCCAGTCCGCCCAGGAGCAGTACCCGGACCGCCGCCAGGTCGTCGTCTTCGTGAGCGACGGCGAGAACACCAGCCCCACGCCGGTGGGCTCCATGGCCGAGGTCGGCAGGTACGTCGAGGGCGGCGTGGTCCTCGGCTACGGCACGCCGGCCGGCGGCCCGATGCCCAATGCCGACGACCTCAGCAACGCCGAGGGCCTGATCGCCGACCCGGCGACCGGGCAGACCGCGATCTCGCACGAGGACCCGACGACCCTCCGGGCGGTGGCCCAGCAGCTCGGCGTGCCCTTCGTGCAGCGCGATCGCCCCGGCGGGATGGCCGACATCGGCGGCTCGTTCCGGTCCAGCTACGTCACCAGCGACGAGGGCGGCACCGCGGCCCACGACCTCACCTGGGTGTTCGGCCTGGTGCTGCTCGGGCTGGTGCTGCTGGAGCTGCGGGACGGTTGGCGTGCACTCTGGGGGACGAGGAGGGCACTGCGATGACGACACCCCCGAGCCGCGACCGGCTCCGGAAGGTCCTGCTCCTGGCCGGCGTCCTGCCTGGACTCGCCGCCCTGCTGTTCGCCGCCATGGTGCTGCGGATCCTCGCGGTCCAGCACTCCGGCAACAACGCGTACGACGACGGCCACTACCTCGACGCGGCCGGGCACTACCGGTCGGCCGGCCACCTCAACCCGTTCCAGGACTGGCTGGCCGCCTTCGACGCGGGAGCGGCGCGGCACGTGGACGGGGAGTACGCCGCGGCGGTCCGCGCGTACCAGGAGGCGCTCGACCTCGGCGTACCCCACCAGGACCAGTGCACCGTCCGGATCAACCTGGCGCTCGCCGAGGAGGCGATCGGCGACGCGGCGACGAAGGCGAACCGGCTCAACGCGGCCGACGACGCCTACCAGGCCGGGATCTCGGCGCTCGAGGACGGCCACTGCCCGACCGACTCCGGCCGCGGCGCCCAGCAGACCAAGGACGCCAAGGCCGT
>DATFHM010000062.1:0-12302 GCA_035248385.1 Nocardioides sp.
CAGCCGCACTGCCACCACCACGCCGTGCTGGGCTGGGACACCGACCTCGCGCTGCTGCGCCGGGCCGGTGCGTCGGTGACCGTGGTGCCCGGGTGCTGCGGGCTGGCCGGCAACTTCGGCGTCGAGCGCGGGCACTACGAGACCTCGGTCGCGGTCGCGGAGACCCACCTGCTGCCGGCGGTGCGGACCGCGCTCGCCGAGGACGCCGCCACGGTCGTGCTGGCCGACGGGTTGTCCTGCGCGCTCCAGCTGGACGACCTGGCGGGGGTGCGGTCGATGCACCTCGCCGAGCTCCTCGCTTCTAGACTGGCCCAGTGAACCCGCGCCACCGCCGACTCGTCATCCCGGTCGCACTGGTGGCACTGCTGCTCATCGTGCTGATCGCGGCGCTGCAGCACTGATGAGCGCGCCGGCCGACGCGATCGCCGGGGTCCGCACGGCGGTCCTCGACCAGGAGCACCTGGTCCGTGCCGTCGTCTCCGGCCGCCGGCGCGGCATGCCGTCCCCCGACCACCGCCGCGCCGAGCTGCGCTGGGTCGACCTCAAGGCCGGGCGCCACCTCCAGGTCGTGCGGTACGACGCCACCCAGGCCCACACCGCCAACTTCGCCGCCGGACCGGCGGCCGCGGAGGCCGTGGACGCGCTGCTGGCCGAGCCGTTCGGCAACTGGCACGTCGAGACCACCGAGACGACCCTGCAGCTGCGCTACACGAAGAAGGGCGAGCCGCTGCTCGCCCGCTCCGGCGCGACCGCGGGCGCGGTGGTCGACCGCGGCCACGACCGCGACAAGGAGCGCCTGCTCGCCGACGACGACCCGGTCTTCGCCGCGCTCGGGCTGGCCGGGCGCGACGGGCGGATCAAGCCGTCGCGGCAGGCGAAGTACCGGCAGGTCGAGGAGTTCCTGCGGTTGCTCGACGCCGCCCTCAGGGACGCGATCGCCGCCGGGGTGGTACGCCGGCCGACGGCCGGGCGGCCGCTGCGGATCGCCGACCTCGGCTGCGGCAACGGCTACCTGACGTTCGCCGCGCAGCGCTACCTGACCGACGTCCGCGAGCTGCCGGTCCGGCTGATCGGCGTCGACGTGAAGCAGCAGTCGCGCGACCACAACAGCCGGCTCGCGGCCGAGCTCGGCATGGACGCGGAGTTCGTCGTCGGCACCATCGGCGAGGCCGAGCTGGACGCGCCCGACGTGGTGCTCGCGCTGCACGCGTGCGACACCGCGACCGACGAGGCGCTGGCCCGGGCCGTGGGGTGGGACGCCCCGCTCGTCCTGGCCGCACCCTGCTGCCACCACGACATCGCGGCCCAGCTGCGGCGGGCGACCCCGCCGCCGGCGTACTCCTCCCTGGTGCGGGACGGCATCCTCCGCGAGCGCTTCGCGGACACGCTCACCGACGCGCTCCGGGCGCTGCTGCTGCGCTCGCGCGGCTACCGCGTCGAGGTGGTGCAGTTCGTCGAGTCGCAGCACACGCCGCGCAACACCATGCTGCGCGCGGTCCGGGCGAAGAGCGATCCCGCGGCCCTGCAGGAGTACGCCGACCTGACGGCCGCGTGGGGCATCCGGCCCAAGCTCGGCGAGCTCCTCGAGGTCGACGCCTGATGCGCTGGCGCGAACGGGTCGCGGCCGGCCTCGTCGTCGCGCCGTTCCTGGTCGGGGCCTTCGTCGGCGCGTCGGAGGCGGGACCGGCCGGCGGCACGCAGGTCTGCGCGTTCCAGGACCCCGCGATCACCGAGGCCAGCGGGCTCGTGCGCACCGGTGGGCTCTTCGTGACGATGAACGACTCCGGCGACTCCGCCCGGGTCTTCGCCGTCGACCCGCGGACCTGCGCCACCGTGGGCGTCACCCGCTGGAACGCCGACGCCGTCGACGACGAGTCGCTCGCGCCCGCCGGTCCTGGCTACGTCTGGGTCGGCGACACCGGCGACAACCTCAGCACCCGCTCCTCGATCACTGTGGCCAGGGTGCCGATCGGGCGCGGGGACCGCACGGTGCCGGGCGAGGTCCACGAGCTCGTCTACCCCGACGGCGCCCACGACGCGGAGACGCTGCTGCGCAACCCGGTCACGGGCCAGCTGTTCGTGGTCTCGAAGGAGTTCATCGGTCGCATCTACGCGGCCCCGCTGCACCTGCACGCCGGGGCGAACCGCCTGACGGCCGGGCGGACGGTGCTCGGCATCGCCACCGACGGGGCGTTCTTCCCCGACGGCAGGCACCTGGTCCTGCGCAACTACGGCCAGGCCGTCATCTACACCTGGCCCCAGCTGGTGGAAGTCGCGCGGATCGACCTGCCCCGGCAGCGGCAGGGGGAGGGCATCGCCGTGGCGCCGGACGGGCGGATCTTCCTGTCGTCGGAGGGGGAGCACGCGCCGGTGCTGGAGCTGCACCTGTCGTCTGCCGTCCGCGAGGCGTTGCGGGGGTCTCGCGACGGCTGCTGCGCAACCTCCTCGACCACCGCGGACCGCGGATCGTTCCTTCCCTGGCTGGCGGGCGGCGCCGGTGTGGTGGTGCTGGTCGGCGCCGCCGTGGCCGTCGTACGACGTCGCTCAGCAGCCTGAGCTCCGGCCCGCCCGCCACACCAGCGTGAGCGCTGTCCCCGTGTGCGTCGGGACCCAGTGGCCGGTCGCGCTGCCGGAGGTCCGGACGCAGGACGGGGCCGTGGTCAGCGAGCCGGCCCGCACGACCGTGACCCGCGCGCCCACCGACGGGCGGTAGCCGGAGAGGTTGCGCGGGCGCACCGGCCCCTGGATCCGCACACGCCCGCTCACCGCGAGGACGTCGTGGCCGTGCGCGGCGAGGTCGAGGGCGAGGAAGCCGGAGCTGCCCTGCTGGTAGCTCCCGGTGACGTGGAGCGTCCCGGTGGAGCCGCCGGCCGGGCGGACGGTGCCGGCGGTGTTGGTGAGGGTGCCGCTCAGGGTGCCGGTGCCGTCGAGCGAACCGCCCGTCATGGTGAGCAGCGCGCTGAGCGTCCCGCTGCCGAGGCTGACCGTGCCGCTGCTGGTGAGCACGCCGTTGCCGCGCAGGACGTGCCCGGTCGAGCCCGCCGCGACGGTCAGGTGCCCGGTGTTGCGCACCCTGCCGTTGTCGAGCTCGGAGAGGTTCGCGAGCGTCGTGGCGCCGGCCAGGGTCAGCGTGGACTGCCCGACGTCGATCACGTCGTGGTGGGTCGCGGTCCCGGCGGCGAGCGAGAGCGGGGCCGTCACGACGACGCTGCTCGGCACCGATCCGCCACCGACGTTGGCGACGTACTTGGGGTCCGGGCCGCTGACCTGCACGCCGCCCGCCGTGGCGAGGGTGAGCGTGCCGGAGAGGCTGCCACCCGTCCACGTCGTCCGGCCCGCGCCGGTCAGCGTCGCGACACCGTCCAGCGAGCCGGACGGCACGACGGCGACCGTCGTCGCGGCACCGACGGTCGAGGTGCCGCTGACCGCGGTCGGGGCGTCGACCTGCAGCGTGCCGCCGCCCGTGACGGTCGTGGCGGTCAGGGACGACGGCGCGAGGTCCAGCCGGAGCACGCGGCCGGTCGCGATGGTCGTGGAGCCGCCGGTGGCCTGGTACGCGACGCCGGACAGGACGGCCGGGTCGGTCGTCGTACCGGCTCCGACGACGACGCGGCCACCGGCGTTGACGACCTTGTTCGGGTTGACGCAGCAGCCGAGGGTGTCGACGACGGTGCCCGGGGCGAGATCGAGCTCGCCGTCGCTCGCGTTGACGAGCTTCGCGCCGAAGCCGGTCAGCACGCCGGCGCCCTGGCTGAACGTGGTGGTGCCGTGGTTCGTCAGCGTCGAGGCGACGTGCCCGGAGAGGCCGTCGTCACCGGACAGGAACCGCTTGCCGTTGCCCGGTACGGCGCCCACGGCGCTCAGCGTCGTGCCGTGGTCGATGGTCAGGTTGCCCTCGATGGTGCCGCCGGCCCAGTCCAGGGTGCCGGGGCCGGTGACGGTCGCCGTACCGCCCAGCTCGGCGCCCGACAGCCCGTCCCCGAGCTGCAGCCGGAAGCCGGAGCCGAGGTGCTGGGTGCCGGTGAGCGCGAGCTTGGCGCCGGTGACGATCCGCCACGCACCGCTGCCGCCGTACGTCGCCCCGTCGCCCGCCGTCGCCGGTGCGCCGACGTCGACGAGGTCGGCGCCCGAGGAGGTGCTCAGCGTGCCGTTCTGGTCGATCGCGACCGCGCGCACCGTGAGGTCGCCGCCGCTGACCTGGATCGTGCCGTCGTTGACGATCCGCGCCGGGTTCAGGCAGCAGGACAGGAACTGCACGGCGTTGCCGCCGACCGAGCTGAGCGTGCCGCCCGCGAGGACGTGCAGCTGCTCGGGGTTGACGATGCGCAGGCCGCCCTGGTTCGAGGCCCCGGAGTCCACGACCCCGCTCAGGGTCAGCGTGCCGGCGACGCTGAGGTTCGCGGAGAGGGCGTTGAGATGGGCGTTGCTGCCCGAGATCGTGCCGGTGCCGAGCAGGGTGGTGTCGCTCTGCAGCGTGCCGCCGTTCCAGGTGAACGCGCCGGACACGGTGATCGGTCCGCCGACCAGCGTGCTGCTGCAGCCGGTGGCGGAGAGGCTCAGGTTCACCAGCGACACGGCCGGTACGCCGTCGACGTGCGCGGTGCAGTGGCTCGCGTCGGGGGCGTCGATCGCGACCGAGTCACCGGCACCGGGCACCCCGGACGGGTTCCAGTTCTTCGGGTCGGTCCACGAGTGGTTGTCGCCGCCGCTGCTCTGCGCGCTGCCGATCCAGGTGTACGACGTGCCGGCGGCGTACGCCGGGAGGGCGGTGAGGGCGGTCGTGCCGCACAGGGTGACCGCGGCGACGAGCGCCGCGCGGAGGATGGATGTGCGCATGGGAACCTCGGGAGGGGCGTGCCGATGGGATGCCTCCGACGCTAGGAAGCGGCCGCCGGCGCGACATCCCTCAGTTGCGCCAACCCTGTGCTCGGGCCCTCAGGGGCGCAGCGCCGGGATGCCCAGCTCGGCCGCCCGGCGGACCGCCGCTGGCGTCGTCGTGACCCCGAGGGCCCGGCGGGCGGCGGCGAGCCGGCGGTCGGCGGTACGCCGGGACAGGTGCAGCGCCTGCGCCGCCTCGCCGAGCGAGCAGCCCGCGAGCAGGGCGCCGAGCAGCTCGCGCTCGGTCGCCGACAGGACCGGTTCGGCCGGGGGTGCGATCAGGTGCTCGACCTCGCCGATCCGGCGCAGGTCGTCGCAGAGCCGGTCGATCACCTCGCGGGGGGCGTCGGCGAGCACCACCACCGGCGTCCCCCTGATCGCCGCGAGGACGGCGTCGGCCGCGCCGGCCAGGTCGCTGACCCGGCGTACCTCTCCGCCGAGGCGTGCGGCCCAGCCCGCCGCCACCGACGGCTCGGCCTCCTCGAGCACCGCACACCGCAGCGTCATCAGCCCACCGCCATCGCCGCGGCCTGGGTGCGGTTGCTCGCGCCGAGCTTCATCGATGCCGACGCGACCTGCGAGACGACCGTGTGCCGCGAGACGCCCAGCCGGGCGGCGATCTCGGCGTTCGTGAGCCCGTCCGCGACCAGTCGCAGGACCTCCTGCTCGCGGGCGGAGAGGAGGGCCGCGCCCTCGTGCGCCCGCGGCGCGCTGCGTCGTACGCCGGCGGCGCGCAGCGAGCGGTGGACGCGACCCAGCAGCGGCAGCATGCCGGCCGCGGCGACGACCTCCTCGGTGGCGACGAGGCGGTCGACGGCGTCGGTGTGCCCGGCGCGGCGCGCGGCCTCGTCCGATGCCCACCGGCAGAGCAGCTCGCCGCGCCGGTGGTAGCCGGCCCAGGTGCGGGTCGCGGCGTCGAACAGCTCGATCGCCTCGTCGTACCGATCCTCGGCGAGCGCGATCACGCCCGCGGCCTCGGGCACGACCGCGGCCAGCATGCCGGGGTAGTCGGAGCTCACCGGCGGGCCGGGGTCGCGGTCGAGCTCGAGCAGCGCCCACGCGCGCGAGCAGTGCGCGAAGGCGTTGTTGAGGTCGCCGGCCGGCCCCTGCAGCATCTGCACCGACAGCTCCAGGGCGAGCGCGGGCCGGCCGCCCCACAGCGCCGCCTGGCAGCGCACCCAGCGCGCTCCGCGCTCCCACCACTGGTCGCCCGGCCGGCTCGGAGCGGCGTCGAGGCGGCGCAGCGCCTCGTCGATCCGGCCGAGGTCGACGAGTGCCAGGCACTGCTGCTCCACGAGGATGTCGCGGCTGCGCTCCTCCAGCGGCAGGGCGAGCAGCTCGTCGGCGGCGGCCAGCACGGCCGGGTAGTCGCCGGCATGGAAGTCCAGGTTGCTGCGCGCGATCCGGAAGCTGCGCTCCCACACGCCGAGGCCCAGGGCCCGCGCGCGCTCGGCGTACGCCGTCGCGATCTCGCGCGCCTCGGCCGGGTCGCCCATCGACTCGTCGAGGGCGATGAGGTTGTTGGCGGCGGGCAGCTCCACGCTGACGTCGCCGGCCGCGCCCGCCGCGGCGAGCGCCTCGGCCAGCTCGGCGGCGCCCTCCTCCGGCCGCTCGGCGATGTAGAGGGCAGTGCCGTGCAGGTACTGCGCACGCGGTACGTCGACGCCGGCCGCGCGCGCGTCCGCGAGCGCCGCGGCCGTCTGGCGCACCGCCTCGTCGGCGTCGCTCTCGATGAAGAGCGGGATCCGGCAGGCCTCGATCCGCAGCTCGAGCTCGACGTCGCTGCCGGTGGTGACCTCCGCCAGCCCGTGCTCGATCGCGGTCCGCAGCCCGTCCGCGTCACCGGCCCGCCACGCCGCACGCGCCCGCAGCAGCGCGGCCCGGGCGCGTACGTCGGGCGGTCCGCTCGCGAGCTCGGCCAGGACCGCCTGCAGGGCGGGCCAGTCGTGGACCTCCTCCAGCGCCGCGGCGGCCTGCAGCCGCAGGTCGTGGGCGTCGGGGCCGCTCGCGCACGACGCCGCCACGGCGAGGTGGCTGGCGCGCTCGCCCGGGCGGACCGCCTCCGCTGCGGCACGGACCGCGGCGTCGTACGCCAAGGCGGTCTCGCCGGCCTGCTGGTGGTGGCGGGCCGCGTCGCCCGGGTCGTCGGTGAGGCGGGCGAGGGTCGCGTGGAGGTCGCGGCGCCGGTCGTCGTCGAGCTGGTCGACGGCGACCTCGCCGAGCAGCGCGTGCCGGACCTGGAGCTCGCCGTCCGGCGTCGTGACGGCGAGGTCGGCGGCGAGCAGCGCCTTGGCGCCGAGCGGGTCGAAGGCGTCGGCGGGCAGCGGCCGCCCGGCGAGGGCCAGCAGCCCGAACGTCTCGCGGGCGACCTCGTCGAGTGCCCGCAGCCGCGCGCCGATCGCGAGCCGCAGCGACGGGGAGGCCTCACCGGTCGCGGCCAGCTCGCGCAGCAGCAGCGGGTTGCCGCCGGTGCGCTCGGCGAGGCGCGCGACCGTGGCCGCCCCGAGGTCGGGAGACACGGCGAGCGCCACCGCGGCCGCGTCGTCGGCGGTCAGACCGCCCAGCTCGACGATCTCGAAGCCGGCTCCCGCGAGCCGCTCCAGCACCGCGTCGGTGCCGGGATCCCCGGACCGCACCCCGGCGAGCATCGCCACCCGGCCGGCCAGGAGCTCGACCACCTCGACGGTGGGAGCGGCGGCCCACTGCAGGTCGTCGAGCAGCAGGACACCGGCGCCGACGGCCGTCTCCACGTCGCCGGCGACCGCGGTCGGGTCGCCGCCGACGAGCGGGCTCGCGAGCGCCCGCTCGAGGGGCAGGTACTCCATCCAGGACAGCGTCGAGAGCGCGCCGCCCTCGCGGACCGGGCGGCCGGTCCTCTCGGCCGCGGCCCGCAGCAACGTCGTCTTGCCGATGCCCGCCTCACCGACGACTGCGACGGGATGGTCCCGGGACAGCGCCTCGCGGAGGCGGTGCAGCTCGGTGGTCCGTCCCACCAGCACGGCGCGATCATGTCACGCGCCGTGCTGGGCCGTGGGTGATTCGGTAGAGATCAGGCCTGGCTCGCCACCAGGCCGTCCACGGCGAGCAGCCGGCCCGAGGTGAGGACCCGCACGGAGACGGTGGCAGTGCGCGTGGTGAAGCTCGGGAGCAGCTTCACCACGCGGTTGTGCGTGCCGCTCGAGACCAGGCTGATCCGGCCGACCAGCCGGCCGCCGACGTACACACCGACGGTGCCGCAGGTCGGGCAGGTGGTGGCCACGACGCCGACCCGGTCGAGGCGGACGGTGCCGTGGGAGAGGGTGGCTCCGCGGGTGGTGGTGCGGGTCGCCGTACCGAGGAAGTAGCCGCTGCCGCTGGTCCGGCGCCAGCCGCGGGAGGTCGCCAGCGACCGGTCGTCGAGCGGGACGGCGGTGCAGCGCGCGCCCGAGGTGGCGGTGTTGGCCGCGCCGTCGGTCGCCACGACCCGGAAGCAGGTCGTTGCGCCGGGGGTGAGCCCGGTGACCGTCGCCGACATGCTGCTCGGGCCGGCGGCCGCGCCGAGGTTCGCCCAGGCGCCGCCCGTGCTCGCCTGCAGCTGGTACGACGCCATGCCGGTCCCGGTGTCGCTGCCCTGCCAGCGCACGACCGTCGAGGTGGCGACCGTCGCGGCGGCGGTCGGCGCGGTCAGGCTGACCGTCGGGGCGGAGGTGTCGGCGGGCGGGTCGATCGGGGCCGGGCTCCAGAACGCGTCGTCGGCCCCCTCCACGAGCAGCGTCGCCGCGCAGGTCTGGGTGTCGAGGACGTAGACGCCCTGGCCGGACTTGGTGATCCCGCCGCCGCTGTCGGTGTCCTCGAAGGTCGCGTGCGAGCCGTCGGGGGACAGGCTCGGGTCGTAGAGGCCGTCGGAGGAGCTGATCGGGCTCGCGTGCTCGCAGCGGTACGTCGGGTCCGACCCGTAGCCGCTGCTGGACCAGGTGCGGATCACGTTGGTCGAGGCGCTCTCGGACAGGCCGATCGTGGCGAGCGTGCCGTTGCGCAGGGCCGGCTGCATGTAGGCCGTGTCGATGTAGCTGGACGGGCCGAACCACGCCGTACCGGAGAGATCCGGGAGGGACGCGCGGTAGACCTCGACCGAGCCGAAGTCGCCGCGGTCGACGAGCAGCGTCGAGCTGCCCGCCCACTGGCCGGCGTCGAGCGACTCGTTCATGGTCGCGGTCCCGCTGCCGTCGTCGACCGGGACCGGGTTGCTGCCGTCGATGTTCACCACGGTCGTGCGGTAGGCGGTGTCGACGTAGCAGCCGTAGAGGCCCCACACCTCGATCAGCTCGCTGATCGTGTAGGCGATGTGCTTGCCGTCGGGCGAGACGTGGGCGTTCGCGATGCCCTGGGGTGCGTTGTTCGGCATGCCGCAGGTGGTGCCGCCGTTGTAGGCGTACTGCGGCGGGTTGATCTTGCGGACCACGTGGCCGTAGGCGTTGAGGATCCACAGGAAGCCGCGCAGGTAGTGCTGGCCGTCGCTCGCGTTGACCTTGTCCTGGTTGCGCGCGACCACGACGACGGTGCCGTCGTCGGACTCGCTGGGGTAGAGGTAGCTGGTGCTGCCCGTGCCGTCGGCGGCCGGCGTCGAGCCGTCGGTGGTGAGCCGGCGGGTGCTCGTGCCGTTCGTGGCGTAGACGTCGTCGCCGAGGTGGTAGAGGACGGTGCCGTCGAGGGCGGTCGTGGTGGCCGAGGCGGAGGCCGCCGTGACCGTCGTACCGGCGACGGCGAGGAGCGGAGCGAGCACGGGGCTGAGCAGGAGCGGGAGGAGGTGGCGCACACGCATGAGGGTCTCCGGGAGGGTCGGGAGGGAGGGTGCTTCGAGGCTCGCAGCGGGCGCGGCGGCGTACATCCCGAAGTTGCGCCACGTTCGGTTGGGTACTGGCGTCGCGTGCCGGGTCGTCTTCGTCGTACGTCGCCGCAGCAGCCGGGGTGGACCCGTCGCCGCTGCGGCGCTGGTTTCGTGTTCCTCGACGAGGAGGGCGCTCGGCTCTCGGGCGCGGATGTCGAGCGGTGCCGCGCCCTGGTGATTCCGCCGGCCTGGCGCGAGGTCTGGATCTGCCCGCACCCCAACGGCCACCTGCAGGCCGTCGGCGTCGACGACGCGGGCCGGCGCCAGTACGTCTACCACCCGCGCTGGGTCGAGCAGCGGTCCGCCGAGAAGCACGAGCGCGTCGTGCGGTTCGGCCGGCGGCTGCCTCGGTTGCGGGAGAAGGTGCGCGAGGACCTCGGGTCGGGGACTTTGGACTCGGCTGCCGTGTGCGCCGTGGCGGTGCGGATGCTCGACCTGGGCTGCTTCCGGATCGGGAGCGACGTGTACGCCGCCGAGAACGGCTCCTTCGGCCTCACGACCCTCGAGCGGCGGCACGTGCGGCGGCGCGGCGGGGTGCTCGAGTTCGACTTCACCGGGAAGTCCGGGGTCGAGCACCACGTGGAGATCGACGACCCCGCGGTGCTCGTGGAGGTGGAGCGGATGCGCCGGCGCCGGTCGGCCGACCCGGCCCTCCTGGCCTGGCGCGACGGCAGGTCGTGGCGCTCGCTCACGCCGGCCGACGTCAACGACTACCTGCGGTCGGTGGTCGGGGCCGAGGCCAGCGCCAAGGACTTCCGCACCTGGCACGGCACCGTCCTCGCCGCCGCAGCGCTCGCCGAGGCGCCCGACGCGTCGTCGGGGAAGGTGGCCGCCCGGCGCGCGATCGCCGCCGCCATGCGGGAGGTCGCCGACTACCTCGGCAACACACCGGCGCTGGCGCGATCGGCGTACGTCGATCCGCGGGTGGTCGACGCCTACGAGGAGGGCCGCACCATCCGGGCAACCGTCCGCCGTCGCTTCGCCGGCCCCGACGAGCGGCAGGAAGCGCTCGAACGCGCCACCCTGCGGCTGCTCGCGGGATGATCAGGGCGTGACCTGGGAGTTCGAGGCCGAACTGTGGCGCTGGAAGGCGCAGGAGAGCTGGTTCTTCGTGAGCCTGCCCTTCGACGTCGCCGACGAGATCGCCGACGTCGCCGCGCCCGGAAAGGGCTTCGGGAGCGTGCGGGTGGAGGTCAGCATCGGACCGGTCACCTGGCGCACCTCCGTCTTCCCCAGCGCCGAGGAGAAGACCTACGTCCTGCCGGTGAAGAAGGCGGTCCGGGTGGGGAACGGGTTGGAGGAGGGGGACTCCTGTCGGGTGCGGCTGTCGCTGGTTGAGTAGCCGCGAGCGCCAGCGAGCGCCGTATCGAAACCAACTCGTGCTGCCTTCGGGGCCGGTGTCTGGCGGCCGCACCTTAGCCCGTCGTCACCCGCCGTCAAGGACGCCTTCGGCGCCGCTGCGCGGTCGCTTCGCGATCCTTGACAGCGGGTCCCGGACGACGGGCAGGACGGCGCGGAGTCGGCACGGGCTTCGCCCGCGCCGCCGCTTCGCGGCCGCCACTAAAACCTGCTCTGACCTGCGGATATGTTCAAAATCGCGCTTCCGAAATCGTTCGAACAGGTGTATGATCGAGGTAGTTGATCAAGCTCTATCTCGGGAGTGTCGATGACCGCGGAACAGGTGCCCTGCCACCCGATCCTCGCGTGCGCCCGCACCCTCGAAACCGAGCTGAAGTCCGTCTCTGAGATGCCGGCCGACTACCTCCGGACCCGCGACAAGGAAGAGACCCTCCTGGTGCTGGCCGGGGTCGAAGCACAAGCAACCGAGCTGCGGCTGCGACTCCTCGCAGCCGCCGGTGATGTCGCGGAGGAGCACGCCGCCCGCGATGCCGGAACCTGGCTGGGCCACGCCACCCGTGTCACCGCGCAGTCCGCTCGTGCCGACCTCCACCTCGCCACCGATCTCGAGGCGCACCCGCTCGCCGCGGCCGCGATGAGGGACGGGTCGGTGAACCAGGCGCAGGCCCGCGTCATCATCCGGTCGGTCGACAAGCTGTCCGACGAGGTCGACGACCTCACGCGCGCTCGTGCGGAGAAGCACCTCATCGAGCTCGCCGGCACCCACGACCCGTGCGACCTCCAGGTCCTCGGCACCAAGATCCTCGAGGTCGTCGCCCCCGACATCGCCGAGGCCGAGCTCGGCAAAGCGCTGGAGCGCGAGGAGCAAGCCGCCCGCGACAAGTGCTCGCTGAAGATGAGCCGCAGGGGCGACGGCACCACCAAGATCACCGCCCTGGTGCCCGACTCGATCGCCGAGCGCCTGACCACGTATCTGGATGCGGAGGACGCACCCCGCGTCACCAAGTCCCGGTCCCGGGGCGACGCGTTCTGCCGGCTACTGGAGCACGTCGACCCCAACCGGCTGCCCGACCACGGCGGCGACGCGACTGCGGTCGTCGTGACGATCCCGTTCGAGAACCTGGTCAACGAGCTCGGCTCGGCGATGCTCGGCTCCACTGTCATCTCAGCGTCCGAGGCCCGCCGGCTCGCGTGCACC
>DATFHM010000063.1:0-3179 GCA_035248385.1 Nocardioides sp.
GGTCGCTGAGCTCGACGATCGACAGCCTGCAGCCGATCCTGCCGACCCTGCTCACGAACCTGACCACGGACGCATCGGTGCTGAGGACCTACCTCCCCGAGCTGAAGGAGACGCTGGTCGTCTACCCGGCGACCGTCGCCTCCCTGCAGTCGGCGGTCAACCCGCGGGCGTCCGAGGGCGACGTGCAGCTCGACCTCCGCTCGACCTTCGACGACCCGGCCACCTGCACCACGGGCTACCTACCGTCGAAGGAGCGTCGCAGCCCGGCGGTCCGCACCACCCGGCCGGTGGACACGCTGGCCCACTGCGCGGTGTCGCCGTCGAACCCGATGGTCATCCGCGGCGTACGCAACCTGCCGTGCCCGGGCTCCTCGGCCCGCGGCCCGCTCCCCTCCTCGTGCGGGATCCACTTCCCCGGCGCACGGCGGCTCGTCTCGCCGTCCGCCACCACCGCCTACGACCTGGCCCTGGGTCGCGGCACCTCCGCCACCGCCCCCTCGGGCAGCAGCTGGAAGATCCTCGTCCTCGGACCGTTGGGACTGACCCCGTGAGCGACACCATGACCGAACCCACCACCGCGGCCCTCGACACGGGCGCCACCTCCGACCTGCTCCGGCAACGCTGGCGCGAGATCGTACTCGGCGTCCTCGCGGCCGCCCTCCTCGCCGTAGCCGCCTGGCGCGGCTCGACCTGGTGGCACCTCGACCGGCAGCGGAGTGACCGCGCCTCGGCGATCTCGGTCGCCTCCGCGGAGGTCACCGGGCTGACCAGCCTGAGCGCCGCGAGCTCCGACGCCGATATCAACGCCCTCCTCGCCCGCGCCACGGCCGGCTTCAGGTCCGACCTCGGGAAGCAGTCCGAGACGCTGAAGAACGGGCTCACCAAGAACCACGTCACGGCGACCAGCTCGGTCGTGTCGGCCGGCATCACGTCGTACGGCGACGACAAGGCCACCGTCATCGTCGCTGCCGCCGGCAGCGTCAAGAACCGCAGCACGGCCACGGCGCAGCCGCGCAGCTACCGCGTGCAGGTCAGCCTGCAGAAGACCGGCGGCACCTGGCTGGTGTCGGGACTGGAGCTGGTGTCATGAGCAAGCCGCGCAACCGCCTCGTCGCGCTGGCCGCCGTCGTCGTGCTGGCGCTCGCCGCGGCCGTCACCACCGTCGTCGGAGCCCACGGCGCGCAGACGACCGCGGACGCGCGCACCGCCGCGCTCGAAGCCGCGAAGACCCGCGTGCCCGCCCTGCTGTCCTACCGCGTCGAGAGCCTCGCGTCCGACCTTGCCGTCGCCGACCAGCAGACCACCGGCGGCTTCGCCGCCGACTACGCCAAGATCCTCACCACGGTCGTGAAGCCGACGGCGACGAGGAACGGCATCAGCACCGACGCCGAGGTCTCCTCCGCCGGCGTCGTCTCCGGCGACGCGGACCGCGTCGTGGTGCTGGTCTTCCTCACCCAGACCACCACCAACCGGGCCCAGCGCCGGTCGGTCTCCGGCAGCCGGGTCGAGGTCACGATGCAGCACACCGGCGACACCTGGAAGATCGCCGGCCTCCAGCCCGTCTGACCCGCGAACCCGCCGGCGAATCCGGACTTGTGGTCGACCGAAACGCCAGTTTCGGTCGACCACAAGGCCGGATTCGCGGGACCAGAACTAACGATTCGCGATGGCGTGGACGGCGTCGGCCAGGTCCTCCACGGCCCGGGCCAGCTCCCTGCTGCCACGGTCCAGGGGCAGGTCGAGGTGCAGGCCCATCATCGCGGCGTCCATCAGCAGCACGGCCCGCGGCGCGGCCTTCGGCGGGCAGCCGGCGGCCACGAGCCAGTCGGCCAGGGCCTGCACCCAGACCTCGTTGGCGGTACGGACGACGCCGGCGTACGGCTCCTGCCCGAACAGACCGAGGGCGGCGGCCTCGACGTAGAGGCGCTGGCACCGCTCGAGGTGGCCGGAGCTCCAGGCGGCCCAGAGGTCGAGCACCGCACGGCGTACCGAACGCGCCCGCGGCAGCGCGCGCACCAGCTCGATCGAGCGCTGGTTGGCCGTGTGCAGGACGGTCGCGACCAGGTCGTCCTTGTCCGCGAAGTGGTAGAGCAGCATCCGGTCGCTGGTGCCGATCGCCGCCGCGAGCGGTCGCAGGCTGAGGCCGATCAGGCCGTTGTCGAGGGCGTAGTCGGTCGCCGCCTCGGCGAGCCTCGCCCGCTTCTCCGTGTCCTTCGCCACTGTCGTCACCTCCCGCTTGGCATTCACTGTAGCAGGTGCTACATTTCTGTAGCAGTTGCTACAAAGTCATCGGAAGGAGGTGTTGTGAATGTTCGCCTGGATGCTCCTGCTCGCGGCGATCGGGGTCGAGGTGTCGGCCAGCGCAGCGCTGTCCCGCACCGAGGGCTTCCGTGACCCGTTCTGGACCGTGCTGGTCGTCGGCGGCTACGGGCTGTCGATCTGGCTGCTCACCGTGGTCGTCAAGCAGCTCCCGATCTCCATCGCGTACGCCGTCTGGGCCGGTCTCGGCACGGCCGGCATCGCCCTCGTCGGCGTGCTGTTCCTGGGGGAGCGGCTGGACCCGATGAAGCTGGCCGCGCTCAGCCTGATCGTGCTCGGCGTCGTGCTGCTGAACCTCACCGGCACCGCCCACTGATCGAAAAACACATCGCACCTGGCGTTCTGGCTCGGATCCGGAAGGATCCTCGACCAGATCGCCAGGTGCGATGGTGCTTTCAACGGGTCAGCTGAGGTTCTCGGCCTCGCCGGATCCCTCGCCACCCTCGGCCACCGTCTCGAACGGCGGCAGGTCGGGCAGCTCGGCGACCTTCTGGCCCTTGAACGTGAACTTCGCGGCCGGGCCCTCTCCCTCGACGTCGACCAGGACGATCTGGCCGGGGCCGACCTCGCCGTACAGCATCTTCTCGGCGAGGATGTCCTCGATCTCGCGCTGGACGGTACGACGCAGCGGGCGGGCGCCCAGGACCGGGTCGAAGCCCCGCTCGGCGAGCAGGTTCTTCGCGGCCTGGGTGAGCTCGAGCTGCATGTCGCGGTCCTTCAGCCGGACCTCCACCGCGGCGATCATGTTGTCGACCATGGCGATGATCTGCTCCTGCGACAGCGGCGGGAACACGATGATCTCGTCGACGCGGTTGAGGAACTCGGGGCGGAAGTGCTGCTTGAGCTCCTCGGAGACCTTC
>DATFHM010000064.1:0-2286 GCA_035248385.1 Nocardioides sp.
CGCCACCCCGAGCCCGGCACCCAGACCGAGCACCCGCAGCGGGCCCCAGCGCAGCCCGAACATCGCGACCAGGCAGGCTGCCGTGATCGCGAACGCCTCGCCGCTCGCCGCGGACAGGATCGGCAGCTCCAGGTGGACGGGACCGGCCGTGACCGTCCGGGTCCGGGTGAAGAGGGTGTGCAGCGCGAAGAAGACCGCGAGGTTGGCGATCACGCCCACCACGGCGGCGGTGATCGCGGTCAGCGCGGCCGTGAGGTGGCGGTTGGCGCGGAGGCGCTCGACGTACGGCGCCCCGCCGAGCACCAGCACGAAGCACGGCACGAAGGTGACCCAGGTGACCGTGAGCGAGCCGATGACCGCCGCGACCCACGGGTCGAGCGAGCCCGGCGAGCGGTAGGCGCCGAGGAATGCCACGAACTGCACCACCATGATCAGCGGGCCGGGCGTGGACTCGGCGAGGCCGAGGCCGCGGACCATCTCGTTCGGGGCGAGCCAGCCGTAGACGTGGACAGCGTTCTGGGCGACGTACGAGAGCACGGCGTAGGCACCGCCGAAGGTGACGAGCGCCGTACCGGAGAAGAACACGCCCTCGTCGACGATCGTCGCGTGCCGGCCGAGGACGAGCGCGAGCACGGCCACCGGCGCCAGCCAGACCACGGAGCCGCCCACGAGCAGCGCGAGGGTACGCCGCGGCGACGGCCGGGCGTGGTGCAGCAGCTCGTCGCTCACCAGGGGCGCGGGGCCGTCGCCGGCGCCGTGGGCCTTCGGCTCCCCGAGGGCGCGGATCCGCAGCCCGGCCAGCCAGCCGATCACGCCCGACCCGAGCACGACGACGGGGAAGGGCACCCGGAGCACCGCCAGGCACACGAACGCGAGGACCGCCAGGACCACCAGCAGCCGGTGCCGCAGCGCTCGCGACCCGACCCGGACGACCGCCTGCAGGACGATCGCGATCACCGCCGGCCCGATGCCCGCGAAGACCGCGCTCACGAAGCCGACGTCGCCGAAGCCGACGTAGATCGCCGAGAGCGCGAGCAGGGCCACGACGCCCGGGAGCACGAACAGGGTGCCGGCGATGAGGCCGCCGAGCGTGCCGTTGAGCAGCCAGCCCGTGTAGATCGCGAGCTGCTGGGCCTCGGGCCCGGGCAGCAGCATGCAGTAGTTGAGCGCGTGCAGGAACCGCTGCTGCCCGATCCAGCGCTTCTCGTCGACGAGCTTGTGCTGCATGACGGCGATCTGACCCGCCGGTCCGCCGAAGGTCTGTGCCGCGATCGAGGCCCACGCCCGGGTCGCCTCGCGCAGCGGGATCACGTCTCGGTCACGGGCCACATCTGAAGGCTAGTGACCGGGGCGCCCGACCCTATGCTGGGTCCATGTCTGTCCGCGCCCCCAGCCTCGCCGAGGTGACGTCGAGCGAGGCGTCGCTCAAGCGCTTCCTGCACGGTCTTCCCGGGGTCGACCAGGTCGGCGCCGAGGTGCGCGCGGCCGGGCTCGGCACCCGCTCCATCAAGACCACGGCGAAGGCCTACGCCATCGACCTCGCGATCTCGATGGTCGACCTCACCACCCTCGAGGGCCAGGACACCCCGGGCAAGGTGAAGGCGCTCGCGTCGAAGGCGCTGCACCCCGACCCGGCCGACCCGACCTGCCCGATGGTCGCGGCGGTCTGCGTGTACGGCGACCTCGTCGCCACCGCCAAGGACGTCGTCGGCGACAAGGTCAACGTGGCCGCCGTCGCGACCGCCTTCCCGAGCGGCCGGGCCTCGATGGCGGTCAAGCTGGCCGACACCGTCGACGCGGTGGCCGCGGGTGCCGACGAGATCGACATGGTCATCGACCGGGGTGCGTTCCTGGCCGGGCGCTACGGGCAGGTCTTCGACGAGATCAAGGCCGTCAAGGCCGCCTGCGGGGACGCGCACCTGAAGGTCATCCTCGAAACCGGTGAGCTCGCCACCTACGACAACGTGCGCCGGGCCTCCTGGCTGGCGCTGCTGGCCGGGGGCGACTTCATCAAGACCTCCACCGGCAAGGTCTCCCCCGCCGCGACGCTGCCGGTCACGCACCTGATGCTGCAGGCCGTGCGCGACTGGCGGGACACCACCGGCGAGCTGCGCGGCGTGAAACCCGCGGGCGGCATCCGCAACACCAAGGACGCGATCCGCTACCTGGTGGCGGTCAACGAGGTCGCCGGGCCAGAATGGCTCACCCCCGACCTGTTCCGGTTCGGCGCGTCCAGCCTGCTCAACGATCTGCTGATGCAGCGGCGAACCCAGCTCGACGGCCACT
>DATFHM010000065.1:0-16148 GCA_035248385.1 Nocardioides sp.
CGCCTGGACGATCCGCAAGGGCGACACCGCCCCGCAGGCCGCCGGCGTGATCCACACCGACTTCGAGAAGGGCTTCATCAAGGCCGAGATCGTCTCCTTCTCCGACCTGGACGCCGCCGGCTCCATGGCCAAGGCCAAGGATGCGGGCAAGGTCCGCATGGAGGGCAAGGACTACGTGATGGCCGACGGCGACGTGGTGGAGTTCCGCTTCAACGTGTGATGTCTCGGCTGTCGGAGGACTCGGTCCGACGAGTCGTCGGCACCATCAGGTCGGGAGTGCTCCAACTTCGGTGAGGGCCCGATGGACGGCCAGGAACGACTGCCGTCCAGCAGGGGTGCCGCAGTAGGACGTCACGTGGATCAAAGCCTCCTTGATCTCTGTGACAGTGATGCCGTTCCGCACGGCTCCCTGGGCGTAGATTCCCAGCTCCTCGTGCCGGCCGAGGCCGGCCAGGATCCCCAGGGTGAGGAATAGGCGCGTCCGGCGGTCCAGGCCGGGCCGACTCCAGGAATAACCCCACGCGAGCGAGCTGACGGCCTCCTGGAACGCCATCATGAAGTCGTCCGATGCCGCGATGCCGCTGTCGACGTAGTCGGCTCCGAGGACATCTCTGCGGGTGTCCAGGCCGAGGGCAAGCAGGTAGTTGTCTTCCATGGCGCGAGTGTGACGGGTGGCGCAGTCAGCCGCTAGGTGTGTCGCCGAAGCCCGACACTGTCATGCCTCTACGCAACGTAATGCGGTGGAGTTCCGCTTCGACGTCTGAGTCCCTGGTCTCCCGATCGCCGGGAGTCGCGACGCCTACGATCGGCGCGTGCCGAGGATCGAGCTGACGACGCTCCTGCCCGCCAGCCCCGAACGGTGCTTCGAGCTGAGCCTGTCCGTCGATGCCCACACGTCGTCCATGGCCGCGTCCGGCGAGCGGGCGATCGCCGGCGTCACCTCCGGCGTGATGGGGCTCGGCGACACCGTCACCTGGCGGGCGCGGCACTTCGGCGTCGCCTTCACGATGACCTCGACGATCAGCGCCCACGAGGCGCCGGCGAGGTTCGTCGACGAGCAGGTGACGGGGCCGTTCCGCCGGTGGTGGCACGAGCACCGCTTCGAGGAGGTCGCGGGCGGCACCCTCATGCGGGACCTCGTGGAGTTCGACTCCCGGCGGGCCCGCTCGGGCGGTTGGTGAACGGGCTCTTCCTCACCCGGTACATGACGACGCTGCTGGACCAGCGGAACACCTGGCTCGTCTCGACGCTCGACAGCGTTGGGTCCTGAGGCCGGGTCATCCGTCCTCGGCGGCGAGGCGGGTCGAGAGCTCGGTGCGGGACCGGGTGCCGAGCTTGGCGTACGCCGAGGACAGGTGGCTGGCCACCGTCCGGACGCTGATGACCAGCTCGTCGGCGATCTCCTGGTTGGTCAGGCCGCGGACGGCCAGTCGGGCGACCTGCGACTCGGAGGGGGTCAGCGCGCGGGGTTGAGCGGTGCGGCCGCCGAGGCGGGCGATCTCGGCGGAGGCGCGCTGGGCCCAGCCGGTGGCGCCGAGCCGGGTGAACGTGTCCGCGGCCTCGGTCAGGGCCGCGCGGGCGTCGCGGACCCGCCGCATGCGCCGCAGGACCACGCCGTGGTGGTAGCTGGTCAGCGCTCGCTCGAACGGCCAGCCGTGGGCGTCGTGGAGGGCGAGGGCCGCCTCGAAGCGGGTCGAGTCCTCGTCGAGGCGACCGCGGGCGCGGTGGCCGAGCGCGGAGGCGAGCGAGTGGCCGGTCGCGTCGCCGAGCCGCAGCAGTCGCTCGGCCTCCTCGGCAGCGTCGTCGGTCCGGCCGGCATCGATGAGCACGTCGGCCCGGAGCCAGCGCAGCAGCGGCACGGTCGGCTCCGGGATGCCGAGCGCGCACAGATGCCGCTCGGCGTCGTCGAACAACGCGACGGCGGTGACCGGGTCTCCGTCCGCCCAGGCCAGGTAGCCGCGGATCAGAGCCGCCTGGGGTGCCGCGAACATGAAGGGCCCGTAGCGGTCCATCCGTGCGGCGGCGTCGAGCGCGCGGCCCGCGTCACCGGCCAGTGCGGCGTGGACGCCGACGGCGGTCAGGGCGTACACCAGTGCCGGTGGGCTGGCCAGCCGCTCGCCGGCCAGCAGGCTGGCGCGTGCGGTCTCCTCCGCACGTGCCCAGGCGCCGGCGAGCAGCTCCGCCACGGACGTCCGGCTGGCGATCCAGGCGATGCCCAGGTCGTCGCCCTGCTCCTCCGCCCGCAGGCGGGAGCTCTCGAACAGCTCCGCCGCCGAGCGCGCGTCGGTGGTGGTCAGGATCGCGAACGCCAGCCGGATCGCGGGGTCGTCGTGGGAGGGCGCGTCGGGGTGCAGCTCTCGCTCGTGCCGCACCAGCTCGACCGGGTCCGCCGGCACCGGCCGGCCGAGCACGTGGCAGTAGGTGACGAGCATCCCCAGCGCCGTCCCAGCCACCGGCCCGCCGTTCTCGGAGATGCGTCGCAGGTCGTCGCCGTACTCGTCGAGGGCGTCCCGCATGCGGCCCTGCCAGCCGAGCATCGAGGTGAGGCGGCGCGTGAGCTCGTCGCGGAGCTCCTCCTGTGCGGTCGTCGCACGCGCTCGGCGCAAGCCGTCGATGGCCGCGTCGAGATCCCCCAGCAGGAAGTGGAACATCGCGCGGCGCCACTCGAGGTCGGCGACGTCCTCGCGCTCCGACGCGAGCCTGCGTGCGGCCTCGATGTGCTCGAGAGCGGTGGGGACAGAGCCGGCCGCGACGTGGTGGTACGCCGTGTCCACGTGCCGGCGACGCAGGTCCGCCGTGTCCGTCGGCGGAGTCAGTCGCAGCGCGGCCTCGCCGAGCTGCACCGCGACATCGGGCGCGGCCCGACCTCGCGCGACCGCAGCGCCCGCCTCGACCAGCGCGGCCGTGGCGGCGTCGGGGCGGCTCACCGCCTGGGCGAGGTGGGCCGCGCGCTCCTCGGGATCGTCCGCCAGGTCGGCGAGCCGGCGGTGGGCGGCACGCACGAGCGAGGCCGGGGCCGCGCCGGTAACCGCGAGGCGCAGCAGCGGGTGGGTGAAGGCGAGGGCGCCGTCGCGCTCGGTGACCAGCCCGGCGTCGATGCCGAGGTCCACCGCGGCATCGACCTCCTCGTCGGACCGTGCCGTCACCGCGCCGAGGAGCGCCCGGTCCGTCCGCGTCGTCAGGGCCATGGTCGCCAGCACGGCGGTCGCCTCGGCCGGGAGCGCGCGCACGCGCCGCCCGATCAGGTCGGACAGCGAGGTCGGCACGCTCATCGGTACGCCGGGGGCCGACTGCCGCAGGGAGCGGGCCAGCTCGAGCACGAACAGCGGGTTGCCGCCGGAGGCCTCGTGGACGCGTTGCAGCTCACCGCGGGACAGCGGCCGACTGCCCTCGCGCGCGGTGAGCAGGGCGACCTGGTCCAGGCCCAGCGCGGACAGTCGCACGGTCGTCGACCCGCGCTCGTCGGGCATCGAGCGGAGCGCCCCGGCGAGGTCGACCGGCGCGAGGGAGGGCTGGTCGCGGGCGGCGAGGACGACCGCCACGCGCGTCTCGCCCAGCCGCGGCAGCACGAACGCGAGCGCCCGGGCCGTCTCCGTGTCCAGCCAGTGCACGTCGTCGACGAGCACGAGCACGGGACGCGACCGGGCCAGCAGCCCGAGCGCGGTCAGGAAGGCGCGGGCGACGGCGTGCGGGTCGGTGTCCGTCTCCGGCGCGCGGCGACGCAGGACCGCCACCTCGAGGGCGTCGCGCAACGGGTCCGGCAGCTCCGGGCCGACCTCGTCGAGCGCCTGTCCCAGCAGATCGGCCAGGGCGGCGTACGAGCGCACGCCGGGGAGGTCGACCCCGGCACCGCGCAGCACCAGGAAGCCCCGAGCGCCGGCGAGTCGCGCGACCTCGTCGAGCAGCGCCGTCTTGCCCATGCCGGCATCCGCGCGCACCTGGATCGCGACGGCACCGTCGTCCACCGAGCCGAGCACGTCGGCGACCTCGTCGAGCTCCGCGGTCCGGCCGAGCAGATCCGCCACGTGCACCTCCGCCTACCGGCGACGTCTCCGTGGCACATCGTGGACCGGGGCGGGGCAAAGATCAATGATTCGACGGATGCTCGCAGCGGCGACGGTTCCTAGGTTCGAGGGCATGGACGTCGACCTCTACAGCGACCCGAGCTGCCCCTGGTGCTGGACCGCCTCGCAGTGGCTGTACGCCGCCGCGGCGGACCGCGACCTCACCGTGCACCTGCGCCTGTTCAGCGTCGCCCTGCTCGACAAGCCCGCGCCGCCTCCGGTCGTGCTCGCCCGGGCGTGGTCGCTGCGCGCGATGCGCGTCGCCACGGCCCTCGACAGCGGCCCGGCAGCAGCGTTCCTCGGCGAGTTCTCGCGGCTCCTGTTCTCCGGGGAAGCGGGCGCGGACGGGCCGGACCTCGGCAAGGCGCTCGCGCGGGCCGGGAAGCCGCGCGAGCTGGCCGACGGGGCCGACGAGGCCTGGCGCGACGAGCAGATCGAGGCCTCCATGCGAGCCGCCGCGGAGCACCGCGGCCTTCCCCTGGACCGCACCACGACCGTCCCGATCGTGGTCCTGCACACCGACGCTGGACCGGTCGCGATCGACGGTCCGCTGCTCGACCCCGCACCCGCGCCGGCGCGGGCGGCGGCGTTCTGGGACGCCTTCCTACTCCTCGCCCAGGAGCCGGGGATGTACGGCGTGACGCGGCCGCGCCGCGGTCCGCACAGCACACTGGCGGCGCTGACCGGCGCCGCCCTGATCGAAGGACGGATGTCATGAACCACCTCGCCACGAGGTCCACCCGCGTCGCGGCCTGCTCCGTGCTCGCGACGGCGGCCCTCCTGCTCGCTCCGGCGACGCACGCCACGACTCACCCGAGCTTCACCCCGCTCCAGCCGACGGCGGCCACCGCACCCTGCGGCGCCGTCGCCCTTCCGGTCCCGGCGGGCTGGCAGGGCGGGGTCGTCGACATCGACGACGCCGGCGTGCTGGTCGGCTCGGTGCTCGATCCCGACAACGTCCTGCACGCGACCTACTGGACCCCGAGCAGCTCGGCGCCGAGCGGGTTCGTCCGGCACTCGCCGAACCTGCCGGCAGCCGGGGAGCTGCTCGACGTCAACAACGCCGGCGTCGCGGTCGGGTTCGACGAGGACAACGGGCAGGGCTTCGTGCTCGACACCACCACCGGGGCGTTCCGCTACCTCCCGGACCTGGCCGGCGGACGGTCCGACCGCCCGCGCCGGATCAACAGCTCCGGTGTGATCGCGGGGGCCGCGGCGGACCAGAACGGCACGTGGCTCGCGACGACCTGGGCTCCGCCGTACGACAAGGCGCACGCGGTCGGCGTGCCCGGCGAGCAGCAGGCGATGACCTGGACCGCCCCGGACGGCACCGTGTTCAGCTGGATCGCGGGCAGCGAGGCCGACGGGATCAACGACGCGGGGACGGTCGCGGTGTTCGCCGCCAGTGCGGACCCCCACGTCATGCGCCTCCACGGACACAGCCCGTTCTCGACCGACCCGGGCAGCGACCAGCCGATCGACGTCTCGACGGTGGTGGCAGTGCCGATGACCAAGACAGCGTCGGGGCGGGCGACCGTCCTGCACACCACCGGTGACCAGGCCTACGCCTTCGCGCTGAACAACACCGGCACGGTCGTCGGTGACGACGTCACCAACGTCGACACCTACGACACGCGCCCCGTGTACTGGGTGGGGAGCGCCGAGCACGACCTCGGTGAGCCGGCCGACGCCCAGGGCGGCCGCGCCCTCAACATCGATGGGAGCTGGGTCACCGGCTTCCTCTACTACGCCGACGGGCCGACCCGCGCCTACGTGTGGACCGGCGGTGGTCTGCTGCAGGCGCTGCCGGACCTGCCGGGCTACCCGGGCGGCACGATGGCCCACGGTGTCGACGGGTCGCTGCACGAAGTCGCCGGCCTCGCCTTCGGAGCGGACGACAGCCACGTGCCCGTGCTGTGGCGCTGCCCCGCCGCCTTCTCCACGGCGGGCTGAGCACCACGTGCGAGCGTCCGGACCCCGGTGGGGTGGGTCCGGGCGCTCGTGTCCTTCGCGCAAGTTGTCCGGTCTGGACGTCGTACGCCGGACAACGACCCACAAATCAGGGGCTTGCCAATCCAAGTTTCGGGGTCCAGAGTGCGATGTTGTCCGGCCACTCGGGCCGGCACTCGGTCGCGCAGAGGTACTCCCATGCTCGTTGCGTCACGTCTTCGTCGTCTCGTCCCTGCCACCGTCGTCGCGGTGACCGCCGGATTCCTCGCGGTCGCGCCGGCCCACGGCGCTCCCTCGGGAGGTGACGACACACCCGTCCTGCTGACGCCCAAGGGCGAGCACGAGACCGGCGCCGACGAGGCCGGCTTCGACAAGCTGCGCGACGCCTACTACTCGAGCCGCCTGCTCTCCGGTGACGACCCGATCTCCCTGAACCAGGCCGCGAGCCTGCGGACCACGGCGGTGAAGAAGGCCGCGGCCACGCCGCACGCCGCACCCGCCGGTGCGGCCCGCGGCGGCGCCTGGTCGGGACAGGGGCCGAACCCGATCGTGCAGAACGGCCGCACCAGCAACGCTTTCCAGGCGGTGGCCGGCCGCGTCGGCGCACTCGCGATCCGCAACGACGGCACCATCATCCTGGGCGCCGCGCAGGGCGGGGTCTGGACCTACGACGCGGCCTCCCAGACCTGGACCCCGCGCACCAACGACAGCGACACCCAGTCGGTCGGCGCGCTCGCGATCGCGCCGAGCAACGACAGCATCGTCTACATGGGCTCCGGCGAGGGCGCACTCTCGGGCGACAGCTACTACGGCGACGGGTTCTACAAGTCGACCAACGGGGGCACCAGCTGGACCCACGTCTCGACCCTCTTCACCGGCCAAGCGGTCTCCGACATCGCCGTCGACCCCACCAACCCGAACCACGTCTACGCGGCGACCGAGCGCGGACGCGGCGGCAACCACCGCACCACGAGTCCCACAGCGCAGCCGTTCGGTGTCTACGAGTCGAAGGACGGTGGCACGACCTGGAAGCTGCTGAAGGGCACGACCGATCAGCTGCACGGCGCCACCGACCTGGTGATGGACCCGCAGAACCCGCAGACGCTCTACGCCTCGTTCTGGGGCGACGCCATCTACAAGTCGACCGATGGCGGCCAGACCTGGGCCACCGCGATGAACGGCCTGCCGACCGGCAACTTCCTCGAGGGCGGAACTCGGTTCTCCCTGGGCATCTCACACCCGGCCGGCGACGCCCACGCCACGCTCTACACCGGGTTCGACTACTTCGACGCCAGCGACACCTACCACAAGGCTCGGGTGTACAAGTCGACCGATGGCGGCGCGAGCTGGGCGGCCACGGCCACCGGGAGCGGCCGGAACTCGATCGTCGACTACTGCGGGACGCAGTGCTTCTACGACAACGAGGTCAAGCCGGACCCGACCAACGCCAACGTGGTCTACGTCGAGGGTTCCTACGGCTACAACTTCAGCCCGCAGTCGAACGGAATCTTCCGCTCGACGGACGGAGGCGCGACCTGGAAGAGCCTCGGGTACGACCTGCACCCCGACTTCCACGCCTTCGCCTTCCAGCCGAACGACACCCAGCACATCGCGATCGGCAACGACGGCGGCGTCTGGGAGTCGCACACCGGCGGTGGGCGCAACGCGCCGACCGACGGGCTGGCCGCGGCCGACTGGCAGGACCTCAACGGCACGGTCAACCCGAGCACCGGCGCACTGATCCACTCGACGGGGCTCGCGATCGGCCAGTTCTCCTCGATCGCGACCGTGCCGCTGGTGCCGGGGCAGTACTGGGGCGGCACCCAGGACAACGGCACCCTGCGCAAGTCGCTGGCCAACCAGCGCTGGTTCGACCAGGCGAGCGGTGACGGCGGGCAGGTGATCGTCGACCAGTCGACGCCGAACCCGATCAACCCGAACGTCCCGGCGTACGTCTTCGGCACATACACGGGCACCTCCATCTACCGCTACGACCCCACGGAGACGAACACCTTCTTCGGCAACGAGGCGATCGACGGTGGTATCGACCTCCACGACCGCGCCGAGTTCTACCTGCCGTGGATCCAGAACCGGGGTGACGTGGACCAGATGTTCCTCGGCACCTACCGGGTCTACCGCACGAACAACGCGGAGGCGGCGGGCGCTGGCGACGTCCACTGGGACCCCATCAGCGGCGACCTCACCAGCGGCTGCGCCGGCTCGGCGCCGAACGGTGCCCGCGGGTGCCTGGTGTCCGCGCTGGGCATGGCCGACGGCGGTGACGGCGTGTACGCCGGCACCGACGAGGGCTGGATCCAGGTGAGCCCGGACGCGGCGACCGCGGACAACCCGAGCTGGCACCGAGTGGGCGTCGGCACGCTGCCGAACCGCCCGGTCGACCAGATCGCGGTCGACAAGTCGAACTGGCGGATCGCCTACGCGGCGTACGGCGGCTTCGGTGCGGCGACGCCCGGCAACAGCGGCCACCTGTTCGCGACGAGCGACGGCGGCGCGCACTGGACCAACATCAGCACCGGGCTCCCGGACGTGCCGATCAACTCGGTGGTCCTGGACCCGTCCGACTCCAAGACGCTGTACGTCGGCACCGACGTGGGCGCCTTCATCTCGACCAACGGCGGCGCCAAGTGGTTCGTGCTCGGCAGCGCGCTGCCGAAGGTCTCGGTCTGGCAGATGGACTACGACGCGTCGCACGGGGTCCTCGTCGCGGGCACGCACGGTCGGGGCGCCTACACGATGACCAACACGACCCCGCGGTCCGCGTTGGTCGAGTCCGAGAGCGACTCGGGACGGCCGGTCGGGCCGGGCAGCGCGATCGACTACACGATCACGCTGCGCAACATCGGCAACGCCGACGCGACCGGCGTCTCGGTCACCGCGCCGGTCCCGAGCCGCACCAGGTTCACCTCGGCCGGTGACGGTGGCTACCTCGGCGGCACGACGGTGCACTGGGACGGCAAGACGGTGCCCGCCGGCGGCAGCACCACGCTGCACTACCGGGTGACCATCGCCTCGAGCCTGCCGTCGACGGTCACGGCCATCACCAGCGACGGCATCGTGGTGAAGACCGCGGTCGGCGTGGTCGCCACGGGTAGCCCGCACACGACGACGATCGCGGCGCCGCACGACGTCAAGGTCGCGCCGTCGTCCGGTCTGGAGGGCGCGAAGGTCGGTCATTCCACGTCCTTCGTGGAGCACCTCACGAACACCGGCTACCTGACCGACAGCTACGCGGTCTCCGCCACCGGCGGCCCCTGGTCGGCCGCGGTGTACGACGCCAGCTGCACCACGCCGCTGACGACGACCGCGAGCGTGGCGGCCGGTGACACGGTCGACGTCTGCGTGAAGGTGGACGTGCCGGCCGGTGCGGCCGACGACGCGCGGGCCGACACCACGTTCGCCGCCCAGTCGGTGGCAGCGCCCTCGGTCGGTGGCTCGGCCACGCTGACCTCCATCGCCGTGGCGAAGGACGTCCTGCTCGTTGCGGGTGACACGCCGGATCCCGGCACCTCCGACACCTACTACAAGGCGGCGCTCGACGCCGACGGCGTGGCCTACGGGTTCTGGGACCTCAAGACCGACCCGGCCATCCCGTCGTCGTACGTCAACGCGCACTCGACCGTCGTGTGGTTCACCGGCAACGGCTACCCGGGCCCGATCACGCCGTACGAGAGCGAGCTGAAGTCGTTCCTCGACGGCGGCGGCAGGCTGTTCCTGTCCGGGCAGGACCTGCTCGACCAGGCGGCCGGTACGACGGACTTCGTCCACGACTACCTGCACGTCGACTGGAACGGCACCGAGGCGCAGAACGACAAGGCCACGGCCGCCGTCAACGGCGTCGCGGGCAACCCGGTGACCGACGGGATCGGTGCGGTGCCGCTCGACCACAGCGTGCTGAGTGCCGCGTTCGAGGACGAGGTCACGCCGATCGCGCCGGCCGCGGCGGCGTTCACCGACGACGCCACGCAGCCCGACGCGCTCAGCGTCGCGGACGGGTCCTACAAGGTCGTGTTCCTGGCCTTCCCGTTCGAGGCCTACGGCTCGGCGGCGCAGCGGGCCGACCTGATGAACCGGGCGCTGACCTGGTTCGGGTCCTGACGGGTTCCCCCGCCGATCGCCCGGGCCGGGTCACCCCGGCAGGGCGTCGCCGGGGAAGCCGAGGCAGGGGAGCACCTCGACGGTCATCATCCCGGCTCGCACGCACGGGTCGGCCGCCATGGTCCGCTCGGCCTCGTCCGTCCCGAGCGTCATGACGGCCACCCCGGCGAGGGTGTCGGACAGGACGGGACACAGGACGGCGATCGTCCCCTCCGCGCGCAGGCCGACCATGCGGCGCTGGTGCTCGAGCTCGATCGCATCGGCGCCGTCCTGGTGGCGGCCGGCCGCCCAGCGGAGCTGGACGAGGCTGTAGGGCCGCGCGGTCGCGGCGAGTGCCTGGATCTGGTCGTCGGTGATGGGGGTGGGCATGGCGCTCACCTACCCGATGCCGCGGCGTTGATGCGTTCGGCGCGCTGCCGCGCCAGCTCCTCGACGGCGCTGGGAAGGGTGTTCTCGAAGTCGATGAGCTTGGCCCAGGTCGGGGTGATGACGATGCGGACCATGCCGTCGTACAGCGAGCGGACCTCGGCCTCCCACGCCACGCGCTGCTCCGGCGTCATGGTGTAGGTGCCGTTCATCTGCAGGAACTCCTCGGGGATCCCGTCGACGTCGTCCAGCTCGACCGTCCCGCGGACGAGCAGGATCTGCGGCGGGTGCACCTCGGTGTCGATGGTCAGCGCGACCCGTGGGTTCCGGCGCAGCGCCGGCAGCTTCGGGGCGTTCCTGGTCGTGCACACGACGATGGTCGAGCCGTTCCAGGCGAACGCGATGGGGATGGTGCGGGGTGCGCCGTCGGTGCCGACGTACGCCATGCGCAGGATGTCGCGGGCGAGCAGCTCCTGGCTGAGCGGGCGGTTCAGGACCTCGGTGATCTCGTGCGGTGCCATGTTCGTCTCCTCCGGTGCTCGGGGCCCGTCCGGCCCCTCGTGCACCTGGGACGGAGCCGGCCCACCGTTCTCGACATCCCGCGCAAGATCCGTGTCAGCGCAGCAGGGAGCGGCTCGCCATGACCCGACGGATCTCCAGCGTGATGGCCACGCGGGTGGGGTTCGGGCGCGGCGGCTTGTAGCGCACGGCGTACCGCTCGACGGCCTCGGCGACCGTCGCGGGATCGTCGTGGACCGTCGCCACGCCGTCGAGGCTGATCCAGCGCGCACCCTGCACCTGCGAGACCGCGGCGACGGGGGAGCGGCGCAGGTTGGCGGCCTTGGCCGAGCCGCCGTCCGTGATGATCCACGCGGTGCCGGTGGTCAGGTCGACGGTGAAGCCGACCGGCGCCAGGTGGGGCGTGCCGTCGGCGCGGGTGCTGGCGAGGGTGCCGATGACGCGCTCGGTCAGGAAGGCCAGGCCGTCGTCGTCGAGCCGGTCGAGGGGAGAGGCGGCCACGGGTTCAGCCCTGCGGGAGGCCGGCGCCGTGCCGCTGGAAGTCGACGAGCAGGGCGTTCTCGTGCTCGATGCGCTGGGGCAGCTGCTCGAGGTCGCGGAACATCCCCTTCAGCGTGCGTACGCCGGCGGGCGACTGCCGCGTGATCGCGTCGGCCAGCTCCAGCGCGGTCTCCTCGGCGAGGTCGGCGGCGACGCTGCGGTGGACGAGACCCATCGCGAGGGCCTCGTCGGCGCCGACGGGACGACCGGTGTAGATCAGCTCCTTGGCGCGGGAGAGGCCGATGAGCGTGGTCAGCCGGGCCGGGCCGACCGGCACGCCCAGCCGCGCGCCCGCCCAGGCCAGCTTGAGGTTGTCGCCCGCGACCCGGAGGTCGCAGCCGGCCACGATCTCGGCGCCCGCGCCCACGCAGTTGCCCACGCACACGGCGATCGTCGGGACCGGCACCTGTTCGACGCGCAGGTAGAGCTCCGCGAACGCCTCCATCCGCTCGACGCCGCCCTCGGGTGTGAGCTCCTCGCCGACGTCGGCGCCCGCGCAGAACGCGGTGGTGGAGGTCGTCGACAGCACGACCGCCCTGACCGACTCGTCAGAGGTCAGCTCGGCGAGGGCGGTGTTGAGCAGCCGGATGGTCGCGGTGTCCAGCGCGTTCCGCTTGTCGGGGCGGTCGATGCGGAGGATCTCGACGCCGTTGTCACGGCGCTCGCGGAGCAGGCTCATGGCCCCTGAGTATGGCGACCGCTCTCGAGCCAAGCGGCGGTGGCGTCCCACAACCGGGCCGCGGCTGTGACGTCCTGCGCATCGCCGGACGGCTCCGCCGGCGCACCGCTGCGGTAGTAGCCGCCGGGCAGGTCGGGAGCGGTCGCGCAGAGGACCGTCGTCCGCGCGCCCTGCTCGGGGGTCATCAGGGCACGGCGCTCCAGCGGAGCGGCCAGCTTGCGCACGGCGCCGAGCAGCGGGCTCGTCTCCAGTCCGCGATCGGCGATGCGCGTGTAGACCTCGCCGGGGTGCACGGCGTACGTCGCGATGGCGGGGTGCCGTCGCGCCAGCTCAGTGGCGTGGTGGATCAGCGCCAGCTTGGAGGTGCCGTACGCCGCCCACGAGTCGTACGGCTGCACGCCCGTGAACAGCGCGGCGTTGCTCCCACGCCGGTGCAGCTTCGAGACGACGTTCACGACCCGCGGCGCGGGGGCGGCGTCGAGCAGCGGCAGCAGGAGCGAGGTCAGGTGCCAGGCGCCGAGGTAGTTGACCCGCCAGTGGATCTCCTCGCCGTCGACCAGCTGCGGCTCCTTCCAGCGCGACCGCAGGTCGAGGTGGATCCCGGCGTTGTTGACCAGCACGTCGAGGCCGGCGCGCTCCTCGGCGTACCACTGCGCGAAGGCCTCGACCGAGGAACGCGACGCCAGGTCGAGGTCGTGCCCGACGACACCGTGCCCGATGCGGGCCGCGGCACCGGCGGCATCGGAGCGCGTGGTGACGGTGACCTCGGCGCCCTGCTCGGCCAGCAGCCGGGCCGTCGCCGCTCCGATCGACCGCTCGCCCGCGCCGGTGACGAGGACGCGCGTCATCCGCCGGCCTTGATCGCGGCGAAGAAGGCGTCCATCTCCGGCGAGATGCGGGCGAGCTCGACGTACGGCGCTCCGAACGCGGACCCGTCGAGGTAGGCGAACTCCATCGGCCCGGCCATGTTGCCCGACATCAGCACCTCGACGCCCTCGGCCGTCGCGGCGGCGACCGCCTCGGGGAGGTCGGGGACGCGGAAGCAGACGTGGTGGAGGCCGGAGCCGTGCCGCTCCAGGAACTCCGACCACACGCTCCCGCCGGAAACCGGGCGGATCAGCTCGAGCTGCAGGTCGCCGCTGTAGGCCATCGAGATGTCGGCGACCGCGTCGCACGGCCGGCCGCGGTAGGTGCAGCTGTCCGGCCCGAACCGGACGCCCGGGATCCGTGTCCACGCGCCGACGCCGAACTGGCCGGACAGCGTCCGCTCCATCGCGTCGAGGTCGTCGGTGACCCAGCTGACCTGGGTGATCGGTCCGTTCGTGATCGGCATCGCGTCCACCTGCACATCGGAGGAATGTAGAACGTGTTCTATCACGGCGGTGGCCTAGTGTGCGGCCCATGGCCCAGCTGCGCGTGACCGGAGTCGTACCCGCATCGGCGGACGAGGCCTGGGCGGCCGTGTCCGACCTCAGCCGCTTCGACGACTGGCTGAGCCTGCACGACGGCTGGCGGGGCGAGGTGCCCGACGAGCTCGCCGCCGGCCAGCGGATCGAGAGCATCATCAAGGCCAAGGGCATCCGCAACCGGATCGCGTGGGTGATCGAGGACTTCTCCCCGCCGCGCCACGTCGCGCTGGTGGGGGAGGGCGTCGGCGGCACCGCCGTCACGCTCGCCTTCGACCTCACCGACGTCGCGGACGGCACGGCGGTCGCCATGGTCGCCGACTTCAAGCACCCGCTCCTCAAGGGGCCGATGGGCGCGGTCGCCGCGCGCACGATCAAGAGCGACCTCGAGGCCTCGATGCGGCGCCTCGTCGCCATCGCCACCGCATGACCGGTCCGGACGTGCGGGTCGTCGAGCTGCGGATCGCCGATGCGCCGGAGGCCTGGCGGGATGCGGGATTCGCGGTCGACGGTGACGTCTGCCAGGTCGGTTCGGTGACCCTTCGGTTCGTGGGTCGCGGGGCCGGGCGGGGCGTCGTGGGGTGGGGACTGAGCGGTGTCGACATCAGCGAGATCGACGGGGTGCCGGTCGTCGCCGATGGTTTCGATACCTTGCCAACCGAGACCGACCTCGCATCCGGGCCTCTGCGGTACTCAACCAACGGCACTGTGGCCATCGACCACCTCGTGCTGATGACCCCCGACCTGGACCGGACCCTCGGCGCATTGGCCGGCATCGGCCTGGAGCCGCGCCGGCACCGCGACGGCGAGCTGGGCGGCAGCGCCGTACGGCAGGTCTTCTACCGGCTCGGCGAGGTCGTCCTCGAGGTCGTGGGCGACCCGGAGGCGCACGGCGAGGGGCCGGCGTCGATCTGGGGGATCACCTTCACCGTCGCGGACATCGACGCCACGGCCGCCCTCCTCGGCGACGGGGTCGGGCGGGTCAAGGACGCCGTCCAGCCGGGCCGCCGGATCACCACGCTGCGCGGGCGCGACCTCGGCATCAGCACCGCGGTCGCCTTCATCTCGGAGAAGTCATGACCGCGGTGGTCATCCACACCGACGGCGGCTGCACGCCGAACCCCGGCCCGGGCGGCTGGGGCGCGGTGCTGCGCTTCGGCGACCACGTCAAGGAGCTGTACGGCGGATCGAGCGAGTCGACCACGAACAACCGGATGGAGCTCACCGCACCCATCGAGGCGCTCGAGCTGCTGACCCGGCCCTGCCTGGTGCAGATCCACACCGACTCGACGTACGTGCGCAACGGGATCACCCAGTGGGTGGCCGGGTGGAAGCGCAACGGCTGGAAGACCTCGGCCAAGCAGCCGGTCAAGAACGAGGACCTCTGGCGGCGTCTGGACGCCGCCTGCGCGCGGCACGAGGTCGAGTGGTTCTGGGTGAAGGGCCACGCGGGCGTCGCCGACAACGAGCTCGCCGACCAGCTGGCCACCAAGGGCATGGCGGAGGCGATGGGGCGCTAGGCGGCCGATGCCGTCAGCTCGGCGCAGGACGCCGCCGCCAGCGTGCCGTGCACGACGCTCGGCAGCGGCAGCCCGAGCTCTGCGATCAGGCCGCGCATGTGCGTGCCGAGCAGCTCGTGGCTGATGCCCTCGCCCCACACGAGGGTGACGTGCAGACCCTGCGGGCTGTGCGCGACCACGAGCTGCTCGGGCGGGGTGCCGCCGCCGTCGACGAAGCGGCGGAGGCCCTCGGCGTACCGGGGGAGCAGCTCCTCGGAGTCGCCGGCGAACAACGCGTTGATGACTTCCTGGGCCATGACCCACCTCCGTAGTACAGTGTGTTTACTATGGCCAAGACGGTACACGGAGTTGACCACGCCGACAAGCCCCTCGTGGGCGCTCTGTTGCGACGGCCCTTCGTGGCCACCCGCGGGCACGTCGTCGAGGAGCTGCGTGCCGCCGGCTTCGAGGACCTGCAGCCCGCGCACCTCGCGGTCTTCCAGCACCCCGGACCGGACGGCCGTTCGCCCGGCGACCTCGCGCGCGGCGCCCACGCGACCAAGCAGGCGATGAACAACCTGCTCGCGCAGCTCGAGCGATCCGGCTACCTGACCCGCGAGGTCAACCCCGACAACCGGCGGGAGCGGGTCGTGGTGCTCACCAGGCGGGGACATGACGCCATCGCGGTGATCCGTCGGTCCGTCGCCGGTCTCGAGGCCGGGTGGCGCGACGAGCTGGGAGCGCGGGACTACGACCGCCTGCGGTCCCTCCTGGAGCGCCTCAACGGGCTGGTCGCCGACGAGACGACCGGCCCGTTGCCCCCGGGATGAAGCGCGGTCGTCAGCTGAGGTGATGCACCTCCTGCAGCGCGTAGACCGGGGTCGGGATGCCCTCGTAGCGGGCCTTCAGCTGCAGCGCCAGGTAGAGCGAGTAGTGGCGTGACTGGTGCAGGTTGCCGCCGTGGAACCACAGCGCCTCCTGCTGGGTCGGCTTCCACATGTTGCGCTGC
>DATFHM010000066.1:0-6943 GCA_035248385.1 Nocardioides sp.
CGTCTTCGGCCTGGTGGCCCCGCTCGACTCCTCGCTGCACGGCGCCTACGAGGCGATCGTGCTCGGCAGCGTCCTCGTCGCGGTCCTCGTGCCGCTGCTGCTGCTCACTCGGCGCGCGCGGGCGCGCATCGACCACATCGCCGAGGCCCGCAGCCTCGCGATGAGCTGACTCGATCCTCAGGCCGGGAGCGGCAGCCGCGCCCGATCGCCCGCGTGGATCGCGAGCATCGACTCGACGGTCCGCGACCAGGGGAACTCCTCCGCGCGCTCTCGCGCGGCGGCCCGGCGCGCGGCCTCGGGACGAGCCGCAAGACGCTGTACGGCGTCCGCCAGCGACTGCGCGTTCGGAGCCCCCCACGCCCCGCACCGGTCGTCGATCAGCTCGCGAGCGCCACCGCGGTCGGCGGTGACGACGGGCGTCCCGCACGCGAGCGCCTCGAGCACGGCCAGGTCGAACGTCTCGCCCGGGCACACCGACAGCGACACGTCGGCGCCGGCGATCCGGTGCCGCAGCTGGTCCCGTCCGTCGACGTACCCGTGGAAGCGGACCGGTGCGTCGGCCGCGATCTCCTTGAGCTCCCACAGGTGCGGGCCCTCGCCGTACACGTCCAGCCGGACCGGTACGCCGCGGCGGTGCAGCTCGACCGCGGTCGCGACCGCGAGGTGCGGCGACTTCTCGCGCGAGAGGCGGCCGACGTACGTCAGCTTGAGGACGCCGGGCTCGTCGGCGTCGCGCAGGAGGCGGTCGGCCGGGTCGGGGCGGAAGGTGTCGAAGTCGACGCCCAGCGGGACGCGTTCGATCGGGCAGTCGACGGCGTCCGCGAGCTTCTGGAACTCCTGCTGCGCATAGCGCGACGTGACGACGAGCGTGTCGAAGGACCGCACCACCAGGCGGTTGACCACGGCGATGGAGACCTTCGAGGTCGTCGGCTTGCCGCTGCGCATCGTGAACATGTCGGTCAGCTGCTCGTGCGACAGGCACACGGTCCGTACGCCGGCCCGGCGGGCCCACCAGGCGACCGGCAGGAGCGTGAGCTTGTCGTTCCACTCGATCGAGGTGGGCGCGAACCGGTCGAGGACGTCGACCAGGCGCCACGGCTCGACGATGAGGCGGTAGCCGCCACCGACCTTCGGGGCGCGGACCTGGGCCAGCAGGCCGTGCTCGGTCTCGCTGATCCGGTCGACCGGGCCGGGGACGACGAGCAGCCGGTCGACTCCCGCGTCGACGTACCCCTTGCCCAGCTCGGCCAGCGCGGTCTTCATCCCACCGGAGGATGCGCCGACGAAGTTGGCGAGCTGGGCGATACGCATGTCGCAAGATTCCACGGCCCCGGTGAACGGATCGGAACCGCCAGGTTGAGGTCGGGCGACCACCGCCCTCGGGACGGTGTGGTTGACCCCACGTCGGAGCAGGACGGGACAATGGCCGGGTGAGCAACCCTGAGGCGCGTCCGACCGAGGTCGTCTGTGGTTCCGCGGGCGACCACGGCCCCGAGATCCTGACCCCACGCGAGGTCCCGCTGGGCGGCCCCCGGGCGATGCCCGTACGTCGCACCCTCCCGCAGCGGCAGCGCTCGCTGATCGGTGCCTGGTGCTTCGTCGACCACTACGGCCCGGACCTGGTCAGCGAGAGCGGCGGCATGAGCGTGGCCCCGCACCCGCACACCGGCCTGCAGACGGTCAGCTGGCTGTTCGAGGGCGAGATCACCCACCGCGACAGCGCCGGCACCGTCGGCGCGGTGCTGCCCGGCGAGGTCAACCTGATGACGGCGGGCCGCGGCATCAGCCACTCCGAGGTCTCGACCGCCGACACGACCACCCTCCACGGAGTCCAGCTGTGGGTCGCGCTGCCGGACGCCGACCGGTTCACCGACCCCGGCTTCGAGCACTACGCCCCGCCCGAGGTCGCGGGTGACGGCTGGCGTGCCCGGGTGTTCCTCGGGTCGCTGCTGGGCGACACCTCGCCGGTGCGCACCTTCACCCCGCTGCTCGGCGCCGAGCTGGTGCTCGACCCGGGCGCGCGGCTCGACCTGGCCGTGGACCCGGCGTACGAGCACGGGGTGCTGGTCGACCAGGGCTCGCTGCAGGTGGCCGAGCAGCCCACGGAGTACGCCGAGCTGGCGTACGTCGCGCCCGGCGCCGACTCGATCGAGCTGTACGCCGGAGCCGCGGGTGCCCGCGTGCTGGTGCTCGGCGGGCCGCCGTTCGGCGAGCAGATCGTGATGTGGTGGAACTTCGTCGGCCGCACCCACGAGGAGGTCGTGGCCTTCCGCGAGGAGTGGCAGGCCCAGGTCGCGCCGTACGGCGCCGTGGTGGCCGACAGCCAGGAGGTGCGGCCGGGCCGGTTCGGCGTGGTGGTCGGTGACCACCTGCCGCCGATCCCCGCCCCGGTCCTGCCCAACGCCCGGCTGCGCAGCCGTTCCTGACCCATGCTGCAGATCGGGGAGGACGGCGTCGCGCGCTGCCCGTGGGCCGGTGGCCCGGGGCCGATGCGCGACTACCACGACACCGAGTGGGGCCGGCGGGTCAGCGGCGAGGCGGCGTACCTGGAGCGGATGACCCTGGAGGCCTTCCAGTCCGGCCTGTCCTGGGCGATCATCCTGGCCAAGCGGCCCGGCTTCCGCGCGGCGTTTCAGGGCTTCGACGCCGAGGCGATCGCGGCGTACGACGACCTCGACGTGGAGCGCCTGCTGCAGGACCCGGGCATCGTGCGCAACCGGCGCAAGATCGAAGCCACGATCACGAACGCCCGCGCCACGGTCGACCTGCGCGAGCGCGGCGGCCTGGAGGAGCTCGTCCTCGGCTTCGCGCCCGAGCGCGACCCGGCACCGACCACGGCGGCCGAGTGGCTCGCCTCCTCACCGGAGTCGGTCGCCCTCGCGAAGGCCCTGAAGAAGCAGGGCTTCGTCTTCGTCGGCCCGACCACGATGTACGCCCTGATGCAGGCGATCGGGATCTTCGACCCGCACCTGGTCGGCTGCCACCGCCGCGGGACGCGATGATCACCGGGCTCGCGTGGCTCGTCGGGTTCCAGCTGGCCGGCGAGCTGATCTCGGAGGTCCTCGACCTGCCCGTGCCGGGCACCGTCATCGGCATGCTGTTGTGCTTCGGCTGGCTCCGCTGGCGTCGTACGCCGGACGACGCGCCCCTCGTCCGCGCCGCGACCACGCTGCTCGGCCACCTGCAGCTCTTCTTCATCCCCGCCGGGGTGGGCGTGGTCGCCTACCTGACGCTGCTGCGCGACCACGCCGTGCCGATCGCGCTGGCGCTCGGCGGGTCGTGGTTCCTCGGCCTCGTCGTGGTCGGCTGGTCGGCGACCTGGCTGGACAGCCAGTTCGGGCGGCCGCGATGACGAACCCGGGCACGGCGCTGCACGACGTCCTGGTCTCGCCGCTGGGGCTGGTCGGCATCACCCTCGCTGGCTACCAGCTGGGCCGCTGGGTCCAGCGCCGCAGCGGCGGGCACGCCCTCGCCCAGCCGGTCCTGGTCGCCATCGTCCTCGTGGGGGTGGCGCTGCACCTCCTCGACGTCTCGTACGCCGACTACAAGGTCTCCGCCACGCTCGTCTCGGTCTGGCTCGGCCCGGCCACGGTCGCGCTGGCGATCCCGCTGCACCGCCAGGCGCACCGGTTGACCGGCTTCGTCCTGCCGATGCTGACGGCGCTCACGCTGGGCGCCGTCGTGTCGATCACGAGCGCCGTCCTGCTGGCCCGCTGGACCGGCGCCGACGAGGTCCTGCAGAAGACCCTGGCCACCAAGTCGGCCACCACCCCGGTCACGATCGCCGTCACCGACCGGCTGGGCGGCATCCCGCCGCTCGCCGCGGTCTTCGCGATCGTCATCGGCGTCGTCGGCGCGGTCGCCGCGCCCGCGGTGCTGACCCTGCTCCGGGTCCGTGACCACCGCGCCCGCGGCCTGGCCGTGGGCGCCGTCTCGCACGGCGTGGGCGCCTCCCGGATGTTGCGCGAGAGCGAGACCGAGGGTGCCTTCGCCGGGCTCGCGATGGGGCTGACCGCGCTGCTGATCAGTGCGCTCGTCCCCCTCCTCGCGCTGTGGCTCTGGTGACTACGCTCCCATCATGCGAGTGCACGCTTTCGGAGACGACGCCCTGGGGGACCACGACGCGGTAGGGCTGGTCGAGGCCCTCCACCGGCACGAGGTCGGGGTCGAGGAGGTCGTCGAGGCGGCGATCAGTCGGGTCGAGAAGGTCGCCGGCGCGCTGAACCCGGTCGCGACCTCGCTCTACGACCGGGCCCGCGCCGAGGCCCGCGACCCGCGGCCGGGGTACTTCGCCGGCGTCCCTACCCTGGTGAAGGACAACGTGGACCTCGCCGGTGTGCCCACGATGCAGGGCACCGACGCGTGGACCCCGAGGCCGGCCAAGGTCGACGGCGACTGGGCGAAGATGTACCTGGCCACCGGCCTGGTCCCGGTGGCGAAGAGCCGGCTCTCGGAGTTCGGGTTCTCCGCCTCCGCCGAGCACCCCCGCCTCGGCCCGGTCCGGACGCCGTGGCACACCGACCACACCGCCGGCGCCTCGAGCTCCGGGTCGGCCGCGCTCGTCGCCGCGGGAGCGGTCCCGATCGCCCACGCCAACGACGGCGGCGGCTCGATCCGGATCCCCGCGTCGGTCAACGGGCTGGTCGGGCTCAAGCCCACCCGCAACCGCTTCGCCCAGGACAAGACGATGCGCGACATGCCGGTCCGGATCGTCCAGGACGGCGTGGTGACCCGCAGCGTGCGCGACACCGCCGCGTTCCTCCGCGAGGCCGAGCGGGTCTACCGCAACGTCGCGCTGGCGCCGATCGGCGACCTCACCCGCCCGGGTCGCAAGCGCCTCCGGATCGCGATGAACACCACCGGCCTCGGTCACCCCGCCGACCCTGAGGTCACCGCCCTCACCCAGGAGGTCGGCCGGCTGCTGGAGAGCCTCGGCCACGTCGTGGAGGAGGTCGATCCGCCCGTCGCCGCGTCGTACGCCGACGACTTCCTCCTCTACTGGGGCTTCCTCGCCACGGCGATGGTCAAGGGCGGCCGGCTGATGCACGGGCGCAGCTTCGACCCCACGCGCCTCGACAACCTCACCCGCGGCCTGGACCGGCACGCCCGCCGCCACCTGCACCGGCTGCCCGGCGCCATCGCGCGGCTGAAGCGGACCGCCGCCCAGTCCGACCTCTTCCACCAGAAGTACGACGTGTCGCTGACCCCCACGCTCGCGATGCCCACGCCGCTGGTCGGCTGGCTCGACCCGACGCAGGACTACGAGGTGATCATGGAGCGGCTGCTGCAGTGGGTGGCCTTCACGCCGCTGCAGAACGGCACCGGCGCCCCGGCGATCTCGCTGCCCCTCGCGACCACCTCGACGGGCCTGCCTCAGGGCATGATGTTCGGCGCCGGAGCGGGGCACGAGGCCACCCTCGTGGAGCTCGCCTACGAGCTCGAGGAGGCCCGTCCGTTCGCCCGGATCACGGCCTGAGCACGGCCTGATTCCCCAGGTGGGACCGCGGATTTTGCGCCGCGGTTCGGCCCCTGTAATGTTTCCCGGCGTTGCCCCCTTAGCTCAGTGGTAGAGCACTTCCATGGTAAGGAAGGGGTCGTCCGTTCAATCCGGACAGGGGGCTCGGAGATAGGGCGCCCACCCGTGTCGCGAGGCGCGGTAGGCGCCCTCCTCATGTGGCGGGGTAGCTCAGACGGTTAGAGCGCACGACTCATAATCGTGAGGTCTGGGGTTCGATCCCCCATCCCGCTACCGCGATCAAAGCAAAACCAAGAACCGAGGACTTCCAGTGGCCAGCAAGAGCAGCGACGTTCGCCCCAAGATCACGCTCGCGTGCGTGGACTGCAAGGAGCGGAACTACATCACCAAGAAGAACCGCCGCAACGACCCCGACCGGTTGGAGCTGGCGAAGTTCTGCCCGCGATGCCGCAAGCACACCGCGCACCGCGAGACCCGCTGACCTCAGCGCGTACGCCGAAGGCCTGATCCCGTCCGGGGTCGGGCCTTTCGCGTTCCCTAGGCTCTGCACATGACCGACAGGCTCGCCGACCACACCACGCTCCGCCTGGGCGGCCCCGCCCGCCGCTGGGTGCGCGCGACGACCGAGCAGGAGCTGATCGAGGCCGTCGACGAGGCCGACCGCGCCGGCGAGCCCGTGCTCGTGCTCGGCGGCGGGAGCAACCTCGTCGTGGCCGACGAGGGCTTCGCCGGCACGGTGGTCGAGATCGCGACGACCGGCGTGATCTCCGACGCCGACACGACCGACCGCACCCGCACCTCGGTCTGCGGGGGAGTGCTCGTGACCGTCGCCGCCGGTGAGTCCTGGGACGCGTTCGTCGCCCGGGCCGTGGAGAGCGGCTGGGTGGGCGTCGAGGCCCTGTCCGGCATCCCCGGCACGGTCGGCGCCACCCCGATCCAGAACGTCGGCGCCTACGGCCAGGAGGTCGCGCAGACCATCGCCCGGGTGCGCGTCTGGGACCGCAAGCTGCACGGCGTCCGCACCTTCGCCGCGGCCGACTGCGGCTTCGCCTACCGCACCTCGCGGTTCAAGGCCGACCGCTACGACCCCGCCGACGCCTCGGGCGGTCGCCACGTCGTCCTCGACGTCACCTTCCAGCTGCCCGTCGGCGACACCTCCGCCCCCGTCGCGTACGCCGAGCTGGCCCGTGCCCTGGGCGTCGAGGTCGGGCAGCGGGCCGGCCTGGCCGACGTCCGCGAGGCCGTGCTCCGGCTGCGCGCCGGCAAGGGGATGGTCCTCGACCCGGCCGACCACGACACCTGGAGCGCCGGCTCCTTCTTCACCAACCCCGTGGTCGAGCCGGAGCGCGTCCCGGAGGGCGCACCGGCGTACCCCCAGGGCGACGGGACGGTGAAGACCAGCGCGGCCTGGCTGATCGAGCACGCCGGCTTCGGCAAGGGCCACGGCAACGACCGGGTGTCCCTGTC
>DATFHM010000067.1:0-15267 GCA_035248385.1 Nocardioides sp.
CTCCGGGTAGGTGACACTGGTGTTGAACGGACGGATGCGGGTGTGACCGCCGACGACGATGCTGCTCATGCGCACCAGTCCACTGGACCGGCGGCCATGTGTCCAACAGATCTTTCCGACTTCGGGCATCAATGGAACAGATGCACGCCGCCGAGCCGAGCCGGGCATCGGGGAAACCAATGCAGTGGACCAATAAGATCTGTTGGACAGGAGCAATGGCCGCGGCAGACGATCGTCCCATGTCCCACCAGGAACCCCAGCAGGTCGAGGTCCTCGTCGTCGGCGCCGGTCAGGCCGGCGTCGCGATGAGCGAGCACCTCAGCGACAACGGCATCCCCCACCTCGTCCTCGAGCGCGAGCGGATCGCCGAGCGCTGGCGCACCATGCGCTGGGACTCGCTGGTCGCCAACGGCCCGGCCTGGCACGACCGCTTCCCCGGCCTGGAGTTCCACGACGTCGACCCCGACGGCTTCGCCACCAAGGACCAGGTCGCCGCCTACTTCGAGGCGTACGCCGAGAAGATCGCCGCCCCGATCCGCACCGGCGTCGAGGTCACCTCGGTGACCCGCAACCAGGGCCGTCCCGGCTTCCGCGTCGAGACCTCGGACGGGACCATCGACACCCGGTTCGTCGTCGCCGCGACCGGGCCGTTCCAGCGGCCGGTCTTCCCGCCCATCGTCCCGGCCGACGCGGGACCGGTGCAGCTGCACTCCAACGTCTACCGCAACCCTGAGCAGCTGCCCGCGGGCGCTGTGCTCGTGGTCGGAGCGGGATCGTCCGGCGTCCAGATCGCCGACGAACTGCGTCGGTCCGGACGGGAGGTCTACCTCTCGGTCGGTCCGCACGACCGGCCGCCGCGCAGCTACCGTGGGCGCGACTTCTGCTGGTGGCTCGGCGTCCTCGGCCTGTGGGACCTGGAGACGCCGCCGGCCGGCGCCGAGCACGTCACCATCGCGGTGAGCGGTGCGCGTGGTGGGCACACGGTCGACTTCCGCCGGCTCGCGGAGACCGGCATCAACCTGGTCGGCCTGACCGCGTCGTACGCCGACGGGGTGGTGCGCTTCTCGCCCGACCTCGTGGAGAACGTCGCCAACGGCGACGCCAGCTACCTGGCGCTGCTCGACGCCGCGGACGACTACGTCGCGCGCAACGGCCTCGACCTGCCCGAGGAGCCCGAGGCCCGCGTCATCGGCCCCGACCCGGCCTGCCTCACCGACCCGACCCTCGAGGTCGACCTCGCGGAGGCCGGCATCACCACGATCCTGTGGGCCACGGGCTACCGCGCCGACTACTCCTGGCTCGAGGTCGACACCTTCGACGAGCGCGGCCGGCCGATCCACCGTCGCGGCGTCTCCAACGAGCCCGGCATCTACTTCCTCGGCCTGCCCTGGCTGTCGCGCCGCGGCTCCTCGTTCATCTGGGGGGTCTGGCACGACGCCAAGCACCTCGCCGGCCACATCGCCACCCAGCGCAGCTACCTCGCGTACGACGAGGCCGCCCGCGCCGCCACGCAGATCTGAGGACCCACCATGACGAACAGCATCATCGCCGGCGGCCACACCCGGATCCGCCCGTTCAACACCAGCGTCACCTACCCCGAGCAGAACCTCGACAACGACCTCTGCCAGGCGGTCGTCGCGGGCAACACCGTCTACGTCCGCGGCCAGATCGGCCAGGACCTCGACACCAGCGAGTCGGTCGGCATCGGCGACGTCGAGGCCCAGACCGAGCAGGCAATGGCGAACATCGCGATGCTGCTGGAGGAGTCCGGCGCGCGGATGGAGCACCTGGTCAAGCTGACGATCTACATCGTCGACCCGCGCTACCGCGAGGCCGTCTACCGGACCATCGGCCGCTGGACCAAGGGCGTGCACCCGATCTCCACCGGCCTCGTCGTGTCGGCGCTCGCGCGGCCGGAGTGGCTGGTCGAGGTCGACGCGATCGCCGTGATCCCGGAGGGCGAGCGGTGACCTTCTCGATCCTCGCCACCGACGGCGCCGGCGCGTTCGGGATGGCGGTCACGTCCTCCAGCCCGGCCGTCGCCGCGCGCTGCGTCCACCTCCGCGCCGGTGTCGGTGGCGCCTCGTCGCAGAACATCACCGACCCCCGCCTCGGTACGGCGCTGCTCGACGCGCTCGAGTCCGGCGACGACGCGGCCACGGCGCTGGCCCGGGTGACCGAGGGCCGCGAGCTGGTCGAGTACCGCCAGCTCACGGTGCTGGACGCGGCCGGCCACGGCGCGGCCTTCTCCGGCGAGCACACCCTCGGCGTGCACCACCAGCATGTCGGCTCGGGGGTGGTCGCGGCCGGCAACATGCTCGCCGACACCTCCGTCGTCGACGCCGTCGCGAAGGCCTTCGAGGCCGCCGAAGGTGACCTCGAGCTGCGGCTGCTCGCCGCCCTCGAGGCCGGCCTGGCCGCCGGCGGCGAGGCCGGTCCGGTCCACTCGGCCGGCCTGTCCGTGGTGCGCGAGGTCGCCTGGCGCGAGACCGACCTGCGGGTCGACTGGAGCGAGACGCCCCTCGCCGACCTGCGCGAGCTGGTGGAGCTGTGGATCCCGCAGCGCGACGACTACGTGACCCGTGGGCTCGACCCGCGGCTGGCCCCGTCGTACGGCGTTCCCGGGGACGAGTGAGGTGAGGCAGCAGGCAGCCGCCACGGTGCGGTCCGACGGCGAGCGGCTGATCCGGCTCTCCGAGCAGCTGCACGCCCACCCCGAGACCGCCTGGGAGGAGCACGACTCCGCCCGGTGGGTGGCCGAGTCGCTGGACGAGGCGGGGTTCACCGTGACGCCGGCGTACCTCGGGCTGGAGACGGCCTTCCACGCCACCATCGGCACCGGCCCGTTCCGCCTCGGCCTGTGCGCGGAGTACGACGCCCTGCCGGGCCTGGGCCACGCCTGCGGACACAACCTGATCTCCGCGATCACCGTCGGCGCGGCCCGCGCGCTCGCCCCGCTGGCCGACGCTGCCGGCCTGACGATCGAGGTCTACGGCACCCCGGCCGAGGAGGGTGGCGGCGGCAAGATCGAGCTGCTCGAGCGCGGTGCCTTCGCCGGTCTCAACCTCGCGATGATGGCCCACCCCGCGCCCGTCGACGTGGCCGAGGCCGAGCCGTTCGCGGTGTCCCACTCCCACGTCGAGTTCCGCGGGAAGGCGGCCCACGCGGCGGCGTACCCGGAGCAGGGGGTGAACGCCGCCGACGCGTTCACCATCGCCCAGGTCGCGATCGGCCTGCTCCGCCAGCAGCTCCCGCCGAGCGTCCGCGTCCACGGCGTGATGACGAACGGCGGCGAGGCGCCCAACGCGATCCCGGCCCGCACCGAGGGCCGCTGGTACGTCCGCGCCGAGAGCCTGGCCCAGCTCGCGGAGACCGAGGAGAAGGTCTGGCGCTGCTTCGAGGCCGGCGCCCTCGCCACCGGCGCGAGCCTCACCGTCGAGCCCGAGAGCAAGCCGTACGCCGAGTTCCGCACCTGCGCGCCCGCGCTGGCGTCGTACCGGCGCAACGCCGAGGAGCTCGGCCGGGTCTTCGACCGCGGCACCCCGGCCCGCCGGATGAACCGGGCCTCGACCGACATGGGCAACGTCTCCCAGGTCGTGGACGCGATCCACCCCTACATCGGCATCGGCTCGGGCACCGCGCTCAACCACCAGCCGGAGTTCGCGGCGCACTGCGTCGGAGGGGATGCCGAGAAGGCCATCCTCGACGCGGCCACCGCGCTGGCCTGGACCGCGCTCGACGTCGCGGGGGAGGCGCGATGACCACGGCCACCCGCACGGAGCGCGACTCGCTCGGCGAGCACGACGTGCCGGCCGAGGCGTACTGGGGCGTGCACACCGCACGCGCCCTCGCGAACTTCCCGATCTCCGGCACCCTCGTCGGCGCCCACCGCGACCTGGTCGCCGCGCTCGGGTCGGTGAAGCTCGCGGCAGCACGCGCCAACCACGACCTGGGCATCCTCGACGACCGCCGGTTCGCGGCGATCGCCGCAGCCGCCGAGGACCTCCGCGCCGGCCTGCTGGACGACCAGCTCGTCGTCGACGTCGTGCAGGGAGGCGCCGGCACCTCGACGAACATGAACGCCAACGAGGTCATCGCCAACCGCGCGCTGGAGCTGCTCGGCCACCCGAAGGGCGCCTACGACGAGGTCGACCCGCTCGACCACGTCAACCGCTGCCAGTCGACGAACGACGTCTACCCGACGGCGGTGCGGCTCGCCCTGATCGCGGCCCTGCACCGGGTCGCCGGTGCGGTCGAGGAGCTGGCCGAGGCCTTCGCCGTCAAGGCCAGCGAGTTCCGGACCGTCCCCAAGATCGGCCGCACCCAGCTGCAGGACGCCGTTCCGATGACGGTCGGCCAGGAGCTCGGCGCCTTCGCGGTCACCCTGCGCGAGGAGCTCGCCCGGCTCGAGGACGCCCGCGGCCTGCTGCGCGAGGTCAACCTCGGCGCCACCGCCATCGGCACCGGCATCACGGCCCACCCCGGCTACCGGGCACGGGCGCTCGCGCACCTGGCCGAGATCACCGGCGTACCGGTGACGAGCGCGGGGGACCTCGTCGAGGCGACCAGCGACACCGGCGTCTTCGTGCAGGTCTCCAGCGTGCTCAAGCGGATCGCGGTGAAGGTCTCCAAGATCTGCAACGACCTGCGGCTGCTGTCGTCCGGGCCGCAGGCGGGGTTGGGCGAGCTGCTGCTCCCGCCGCGGCAGGCGGGGTCGAGCATCATGCCCGGCAAGGTCAACCCGGTCATCCCCGAGATGGTCAACCAGGTCGCCTTCTGGATCGTCGGCACCGACGTCACCGTCACGATGGCCGCCGAGGGCGGCCAGCTCCAGCTCAACGCGTTCGAGCCGATCGTCTGCCACGGCCTGCTCCAGGGCTGCAGCTGGCTGGTCGCCGCTTTCGGATCGCTGCGCGAGCACTGCGTGACCGGCATCCGCGTCGACGAGGAGCGGCTCGCCGAGAGCGTCGCGCGCAACGTCGGCCTGGTGACCGCGCTGACCCCGCACCTGGGCTACGCCCGCTCGGCGGAGATCGCCAAGGCGGTGCTCGGCGGTGCCGGCGACGTGCGCACCCTCGCCCGGGCGACCGGTGACCTCGACGACGCCCTGCTCGACCTCCTGCTCAGCCCCGAGGCACTGGCGAACCTGCAACCACTCATCCGAGAGGCCCGACCATGACCACCACCGAACCGCGCGAACGCAGCACGTCCACGCCGACGGGTGAGGGCGACGTCAAGCTCACCCGCAGCCTGGGCCGCCTCGACATCATCTTCTTCACCGTCGGTGCGACCTTCGCGCTCGACAGCATCGCCCAGATCGCGGCGGCGGGCGGCGGGGAGTCCTTCACCTGGGGCGCCATCGTGGCGGTGACCTTCCTGGTGCCGTACGCGTTCATCACCGCGGAGCTGGGCAGCTCGTTCCCGCAGGAGGGCGGCCCGTACGTCTGGGTGAAGCTGGCCTTCGGGCGGCTGGCCGCGGCCGTCTCCACGATGCTGTGGTGGATCACCAACCCGGTCTGGCTGGGCGGCTCGCTGGTCTTCCTCGCGACCGCGACCTGGGACTCCTACATTGGCCACCTGGAGTCCGGCTCGTTCGGTGACTACGCCTTCAAGCTGACGTTCATCTGGCTCGGCATCCTCGCCGCGGTCGTGAGCATCCGGCTCGGCAAGCACTTCCTCAACTTCGGCACGGTCGTCAAGCTCGGCCTCGTCGCCTTCTTCCTGCTGAGCGTCGTCATCTACGGCGTCCAGCACGGCCTGCACGGCTACGGCGTCGGCGACTTCTCGCCGACGCTCACCGGCTTCCTCGCCGTCACGCCGGTGCTGCTGTTCGCGGTGTCCGGCTACGAGGCCGAGAACGGCGCGGCCGAGGAGATGCGCGACCCCCAGAAGGACGTGCCCGTGTCGGTCGCCGTCTCCGGCACCATCGCGACGCTGTCCTACCTGATCCCGATCCTGGCGCTGATCATGGTCGTGCCGGTCAAGCAGATCACCGGTGTGGGCGGCTTCATGGACGCCATCTCCACCGTCTTCAGCGTGTACGGCGGAGCGCACGACACCATGCTCAAGATCGTCGCGTTCCTCTTCATCTTCACCCTGCTGCACCAGGGCGCCGCCTGGATGATCGGCTCGGACCGGGTGCAGGCGATCGCCGGCGTCGACGGGTCGTTCCCGAAGTTCTTCGGCGTCTTCCACCCGAGGCTCGAGACGCCGGTACGCGTGAACATCCTGTCCGGCGTGGTCGCCACGACCTTCTGCATCCTGGCCACGACGCTCGTGTCGGGCAGCGTCGCCGCGATCTTCGGCGTCGTGCTCACCATCGCGATCACCACGCTGCTGCTCAGCTACCTGATCATCCTGCCGTCGGTCTGGGCGCTGCGGCGCAGGCAGCCCGACGTCGTGCGCCCGTTCCGGGTGCCCGGTGGCCGGCTGGGGCTCAACCTCAGCCTGGCGCTGGTGATGTGCTGGATCGCCTTCGGCTCGTTCGTCGCGGTGTTCCCCGGCGTGCTGGAGAAGGTGCTCGGCGTCGAGTACGACTTCTACGACTCCTGGGGCGTCTCCCGCACCACCTTCGAGGTGTTCACCCTCGCCACCCTGGGCGTGGTGATCGGCATCGCGGTGCTCGGCTACGGGTGGCGGCGCGTCACGGCGGTCCGCGCCTAGCCTCTCTACACTCGCGATCGTGGCCCAGTTCACCCTCCGCCAGCTGGAGTACTTCATCGCGGTCGCGGAGGCCGGCAGCGTCACGGCGGCGGCGCAGCAGATCCACCTGTCGCAGTCGGCCCTGTCCACGGCATTGGTGGAGCTGGAGCGGGCCCTGGATGTGCAGCTGTTCCTGCGCCACCACGCCCGCGGTGTCACCCTGACGCCGGCCGGCGAGCAGATGTACGCCGCCAGCCGGCAGCTGCTCAACCACGCGACCGAGCTCGCGGACGAGGCGCGGGGTCTCGGCACCGAGGTGACCGGGACCCTGCACCTCGCCTGCTTCGGGGTGCTGGGGCCGTTCGTCATACCGGAGCTGCTCGCCCAGGCGGCCTCCAAGCTGCCCGAGCTGGAGGTCAGCACCAGCGAGGTCGACCTGGAGGCGCTCGTCGAGGGCGTGGTGAGCGGCCGGTTCGAGCTCGGCATCGGCTACGACCTCACCGCCGACCCGCGGCTGGAGACCACCACGCTCTACAGCCTGCGCCCCTACATCCTGCTGCCGCGCGAGCACCGGCTCGCGCGGCGCAAGCGCGTCCGGCTGGAGGAGCTCGCCGACGAGCCCCTGGCGCTGCTCGACCTGCCCTACAGCCGCGACTACTTCGCGGGCATCTTCGCCTCCGCCGGGCTCACGCCCACCGTGCGCTTCCGCTCGACGAGCGCGGAGACCTGTCGCGCCATCGTGGCGCGCGGCCTGGCCTACACCGTCCTCAACACGCGTCCCCGCGACGACGGGCGAGCGGACCTCAAGGCGACCGTCGCCGTCGAGATCGCGCACGACGTGGCGCCCCTGGAGATCGTGCTCATCAAGGCGGCCGGCATCCGTCCGACCCGCCGGATGTCGGCGGTCGAGGAGCTGGTCATCGGCCTCGCGAAGCGTGGATCGATTGAGTCGATGTTTGGCGCCCATTAGTTCGTCTGTACAGGTAACTGGGGCCGTCCTTACTGTTTCCGCATGACCGAGCAGCAGGGCGCGAGCCCGTACGACATCCTGTTCGAGCCGGTGCGGATCGGCCCTGTGACGACGAAGAACCGCTTCTACCAGGTGCCCCACTGCAACGGCATGGGCTACCGCGACCCGAGCGCCCAGGCGCAGATGCGCAAGATCAAGGCCGAGGGCGGCTGGGGCGTCGTGTGCACCGAGCAGGTCGAGATCCACGCGACCTCCGACATCGCGCCGTTCATCGAGCTGCGGATCTGGGACGACCAGGATCTCCCCGCGCTGCAGCGGATCTGCGACGCCATCCACGAGGGCGGCGGCCTCGCGGGCATCGAGCTCGCCCACAACGGCATGAACGCCCCGAACCAGCTCAGCCGCGAGGTGCCGCTCGGTCCGTCGCACCTGCCGGTTGCACCCGACACGATCGCGCCCGTCCAGGCCCGGGCCATGAGCAAGCAGGACATCGAGGACCTGCGGCGCTGGCACCGCAACGCCGTACGCCGCTCGCTGGAGATCGGCTACGACGTCATCTACGTCTACGGCGCGCACGGGTACGGCGCTCCGCACCACTTCCTCTCGCGCCGCTACAACACCCGCACCGACGAGTACGGCGGCTCGCTGGAGAACCGCATGCGCCTGCTCAAGGAGCTGCTCGAGGACACCATCGAGGAGGTGGCCGGCCGCGCCGCGGTGGCCTGCCGGATCACCGTCGAGGAGGAGGCCGAGGGCGGCATCACCCGCGAGGACATCGAGGGCGTCCTGCGCGAGCTCGGTGAGCTGCCGGACCTCTGGGACTTCGCGATGGGCAGCTGGGAGGGCGACTCGATGACGTCGCGCTTCGCCCCCGAGGGTCGCCAGGAGGAGTTCGTCGTCGGGCTCAAGAAGCTGACCTCGAAGCCGGTCGTCGGCGTCGGGCGGTTCACCTCGCCGGACGCGATGGTGCGCCAGGTGAAGGCGGGCATCCTCGACCTGATCGGCGCCGCGCGGCCGTCCATCGCCGACCCGTTCCTGCCGAACAAGATCCGTGAGGGCCGGCTCGAGGTCATCCGCGAGTGCATCGGCTGCAACATCTGCGTCACCGGCGACCAGACCATGTCGCCGATCCGCTGCACCCAGAACCCGAGCATGGGCGAGGAGTGGCGCCGCGGCTGGCACCCCGAGACCATCCGGGCCAAGGAGTCCGACAAGCGGGTCCTCGTCGTGGGTGCCGGACCGGCCGGCCTCGAGGCGGCCCGCGCGCTCGGCGTACGGGGGTACGACGTGGCGCTCGTGGAGGCCACCCGCGAGCTCGGCGGTCGCGTCGCCGCGGAGTCGCAGCTGCCCGCGCTCGGCGCCTGGGGTCGCGTGCGGGACTACCGCGAGGCGGCGCTCAAGGAGCTGCCGAACGTCGAGATCTTCCGCGAGAGCCCGATGACCGCCGACGACGTCGTCGAGTTCGAGTTCGAGCACGTCCTCGTCGCCACCGGCGCCGATTGGCGTCGCGACGGCGTCGGCCGCTGGCACACGCACGCCCTGCCGATCGCCGAGGGTGCCCAGGTGCTCAGCCCGAGCGACCTGTTCGAGGGCCGGCTGCCGGAGGGCAAGCACGTCGTCGTCTACGACGACGACCACTACTACATGGGTGGTGCCGTCGCCGAGCTGCTGCGCGAGAAGGGCTACGAGGTGTCGATCGTGACGCCGGCCGCGCAGGTCTCGCAGTGGACCGTCAACACCTTCGAGGTCATCAAGATCCAGCGGCGGCTCATGGAGAAGGGCATCCACCGGATCCCGGACCACTTCGTGGCCGCGGTCGGTCGCGGTGGCGTCACCGTCGCCGACGTCTACACCCGCACCCCGCGCGAGCTGGAGTGCGACGCCGTGGTCATGGTGACCGCACGCCTGCCGCGCGAGGAGCTCTACCTCGAGCTCGAGTCCCGTCGTCTCGCCGGTGACCTCGCCTCGGTGCGTGGGATCGGCGACTCGTGGGCGCCCGGCACGATCGCGGCCGCGGTCTGGTCCGGTCGTCGCGCCGCCGAGGAGTTCGACGCGGTGCTCCCGCCGAACGACGAGGTCCCCTTCCGTCGCGAGGTCACCGCCCTCGCACCCCTGCCCCTGATCGAGGTGACCCGATGACCAGGACTCTCGAGGACTGGCGCTCGCTCGCGGCCGGCGTCAAGCCGCGCGACGAGCTCTGGATCGACGGGGCGTTCGTCCCCGCCGCCTCCGGCGCCCGCACCGCCACGGTCAACCCGGCCACGGGCGCGGTCCTGGCGGAGGTCGCCGAGGGTGGGGTCGAGGACGTCGACCGCGCCGTGGCCGCGGCCCGCCGCGCCTTCGAGGCCGGCAGCTGGCGGCTGATGCCGCCGGCGGGGCGCAAGGCCGTCCTGCTCCGGCTCGCCGAGCTGATCCGCGAGAACACCGACGAGCTCGCGCTGCTCGACTCCCTCGACGGCGGCAAGCTGATCGCCACCACGTCGACCATCGACGCGCCCGGCACCGCCTGGATCCTGCAGTGGTACGCCGAGGCCATCGACAAGCTGTACGGCGAGATCGCCCCGACCGCTCCGGGGCAGCTGGCCCTGGTCACCCGCGAGCCGCTCGGTGTCATCGCCGCGGTGGTGCCGTGGAACTACCCGCTCGAGACCGCGATGTGGAAGCTCGCGCCGGCGCTGGCGGCGGGCAACTCGGTGGTGCTCAAGCCGTCGGAGGAGTCGCCGCTGTCGGTGCTCCGGCTGGCCGAGCTCGCTGCCGAGGCGGGTCTGCCCGACGGCGTGCTCAATGTCGTACCCGGTCTGGGGCACGTCGCCGGCCGCGCCCTCGGCCTGCACCCGGACGTCGACGCCGTCGCCTTCACCGGGTCGACCGAGGTCGGCAAGCAGTTCCTGCAGTACAGCGGTCAGTCCAACCTCAAGCCGGTCTGGCTCGAGTGCGGCGGCAAGAGCGCCAACGTCGTGCTCGCCGGGGCCCGGGACCTCGACGCGGTCGCCGACGGCGTCATCGCGGGCATCTTCACCAACCAGGGCCAGGTCTGCTCCGCCAACTCGCGTCTCGTCGTGGAGCGGTCGGTCAAGGACGCCCTGCTGGAGAAGGTCGTCGCACGCGTCGCGGGACTCGTGCCCGGGGACCCGCTGGACCCCGCGACCACGATGGGCCCGCTGGTCAGCGACGGCCACGCCGCGCGGGTGCGCCGCTACATCGAGATCGGCGCTCAGGAGGGGCGGGTCGTCGCCGGAGGTGGGGTCGTCGAGGGCGCCCCGACTGACGCCTTCGTGCTGCCCACGGTCGTCGACGGCATCGCCCCGACGAGCACGCTGGCCCGGGAGGAGGTCTTCGGCCCGGTGCTCGCGGTCATCGAGGCCGGCTCCGAGGACGAGACCATTGCGATCGCGAACGACTCGATCTACGGGCTCGCCGCATCGGTCTGGACCGACGACCTGCGTCAGGCCCACCGCGCCGCCGCCGCGCTGCGGGCGGGCACGGTCTCGGTGAACACCGTGGACGCCCTCGACGTCGGCACGCCCTTCGGTGGCTTCCGCCAGTCCGGGTTCGGGCGGGACCTGTCCCTGCACGCGCTGCTGAGCTACACCGGCCTGAAGACGACCTGGTTCAACAACGCCTGAGACCTCAGGAGAGGAAGGCGTCGACGACGACCCGGCTGCCCGTGCTCGCGGCACGGTGCTGCCCGGTCACCACGACCTGGAGCACGTGGGAGCCCGTGCCGAGGCTGGTGAAGATGCGCAGGAACTTCGGCGTCGTCACCGCCGAGTAGTTGTCGACGGTCGCGATCGTCACGCCGTCGACGATTACGGTGGCGATGCCCTCGTCCGGCCCCATCGCGGTCTCCCAGGTCACGGTGCTCCCGGAGAAGGACATCTGGGTCCGGGCTCCGGGGGATGCACTGACCCGCTCACCGCCGCCGTCGGCTCCCGTCGAGGCCAGACCCGACCATCCGGCGTACCTGATGCTGAGGCTGTTGTCGTCGACGTGCAGCGTGCCGCCGACCACGAGCTCGTCGAGCGAGATGGCGTCGCCCGTCGACGAGGGGTTGTGGGCGCCGGTCGAGACGAGCCGCACGAGGTGGGAGCCCGCGCCGAGCCCGGTGAACGACCGGCTACGGACCCCGGCCGTGGCCGAGTACAGGTCGACCGTGCCCACCCGCCGTCCGTCAACGATCAGTCGGGCGATGCCCCGTGCCGGCCCGGTGCGCGCGACGTAGTCGAGCCGCCCGCCCGTGAACCGGAGGCTGGCCGAGCCGGTGCCCACGTGCTGGCCGCCCTGGCTGGCGCCCGCGGTGGCGACCCTCTGCCATCCGCCGAGGCGCACGGCCGGAGCGTCCTCCTGCATGGTGTCGCCGACCAGGAGGTCGTGGGTCGCCTTGGCGCTGCCGTGCGTCGGGGTGGAGTTGGTGATCCTCGCGACCACCGCGTAGAGCCCGGACCTCGGGAACGCGTAGCTGATCTGTTCACCGACGCCCATGCGGGTGCCGAGATGGCTGCCACCGTCCTGGAACCAGGTCCACACGACCGAGCAGGGCGGCAGGTCGCAGGTGCCGGTGAACCTGAAGGTCACCGGAGCGCCCGGCGCCGCGGTGGGCGCGCTGATCGTGAAGTCGGCCGTCGGCAGCGCCGAGGAGGCCGAGGGCGTGAGGGCGACGACCGCGGCTGCGGTCAGCCCGGCGAGAAGGACACGGAGCGGGCGACGTACTGGCTGGACTCGCATGGGGAAGCCTCCAGGCTCACGAGACGGCACTGTCTCTCTCGCGATGATCCGCCCGCCACGGGCGGGTGTCAGCATCCGCTGGGTAAAGAGTCGGGCGTCCAAGGTCTGCACAAGTTTCGGCGGCTCAGGCGGTGGTCGAGGAGGTTGTTCAGCAACCGTGCCGAGACCCGGTGACATGCTCTCGGGGCTGATCTGGGCGGCCGCATCTTAGCCCGTCGTCCCCCGCTGTCAAGGCTGCCTCCGGCATCGCTGCGCGACGCCTGCGGCGGCCTTGACAGCGGGTCCCTGACGACGGGCATGACGGCGCGGAGTCGGCACGGGCTTCGCCCGCGCCGCCGCTTCGCGGCCGCCCCTCACGACCCTGTGAACACCCTCTCGAACTGTGACGGGTTATCCACCTAACTCACAGAGTTATCCACTTGTCTCGCACACCTGTACGAGTAAAATGGGACCATGATCTCGGGCGATCACCACCACATCCTCACCGCCGTCAGCGGTGCCGTGGACGCCCGCCTGCAAGCTGATGTCGCTGAGCTGATCGCCGTCCTCGCTTGGGCCGACCTCCACACCGACGAACCCGTCGACCTGCCCGGCGGGGACCGCCTCATCCAGCTCGGCGCCGACGGGACTCCACTGGTCAGCGAGCTGTGCTGGGCCGAGCTCGCGGTAGCTCGTCGCGCCGGCGTGATGGCCACCCGCAACCTCGCCGCCGATGCGCTCGACCTGCGTCACCGGCTCCCGTTGTTGTTCGAGGACGTGCAGGCGTTGAAGACCCCGGTCTGGGTGGCCCGCAAGATCGCCGCCATGACCCGACCGTTGGCGCGCGACGCCGTTGCCCTGGTCGACACTGCGGTCGCCGCCGCGTGGCAGCTGCCCGCCGGCAAGCTCCTCCAGGTCGCCGAAGCCAAGGTGATCGAGGCCGACCTCGACGCCCACCGGGCCCGGATCCAGGCGGACGAGCAGCGCACCGGGGTCTGGCGGTCTCGTCCTCGTACCGGCGACCGACTCGGCGGCGAAGCAGGAGCCTGCGAACCCGCCACCGGCCGACTCGCCGCCCAGCTCCCGATCGCCGACCTGGTCGAGATCGACTGCTTCCTCGACGACCTCGCCGACAAGCTCGCCGCCAACCTCGGTCCCATCCAGGAGCAGCCCACCCGCGACCAGCTCCGTGCCCAAGCGTTGGCGCTGATGGCGGACCCCGCCGCCGTGCTGCGATTGCTCCACGGCCCCGACGCACCGGCCCTGCCCGAGAAGCCCCGTCGTGACGCGGTCCTCTACATGCACCTCACGCGGGCGACGCTGGCCGACGCGGGTGTGGCGCGGTGTGAGGACCTCGGACCCGTGCTCCTGCAGCAGGTCACCGATCTGCTCGGACACAGGAACGTCCGACTGCAGCCCGTGCTGGACCTCAACGCCATCCAGGCCGCCCACGCCTACGAACACCCGACCCGGATGCGGAGCCGAGGGATCCTCCGCAGCGGCGGCGATGTCTTCCCGCACTCGGTCAGCAGCACTCGCAGGTTGGATCACGACCACGTGGTCCCCTACGACCCCGGCGGGCCACCAGGTCAGACCACGGACAAGAACCACGCCCCGTTGACCCGCCTCCACCACCGCATCAAGTCCCACGACCCCGGCTGGCAGGTCGAGCAGATCGGGCTCGGTGCCTACCGCTGGACCACACCCAACGGCCTCTGCCGTGTCGTCACCCCACGCGGCACCCGCGAGGTCGAGCCCATCACCACCGACGACGGTCGGATCATGGGCGAGCTCTACTGGCACTGACCCACACCGACCCGAGCGGGGTGGGGGTGGCGCCGGGCGCGGACGAGGTCTGCCTGCCGGGGCGATTGGGGTGCCCGGCAGACGTGCAGGAGTCAGCGACTCAGAACAAATGCCTTGCCGGGCGGGGACCCCACTCTCGCCCCGGCAGGCAGAGCCTCGGGAGCGTCCGGTGACACCACCACGCCGACCACCAACCCCGCCAGGCTTTCACCGACCCCGCAGCAGAGCCGGATCTCCTGACGGCCGCAGAGCAACCCCCGACTGCCGCGCAGCGTCAGAGCAGGATCCTCCGCATGTCCTCGAGCAGGCTGCTCAGGTGCGCGGTGAAGCGGGCTGCCAGGGCGCCGTCGATGACGCGGTGGTCGTAGGACAGGCACAGCGGCAGCATCAGCCGCGGCACGAACTCCTCGCCGTTCCAGACCGGCGTCATCTTCGAGCGGACGACGCCGAGGATCGCGACCTCGGGGGCGTTGACGATCGGGGTGAAGTGGGTGCCGCCGATGCCGCCCAGGCTGCTGATCGTGAAGGTGGCGCCCTGCATGTCGGCGGCGGTGAGCTTGCCGTCCCGGGCCTTCGCCGAGAGCTCGCCGAGCTCGCGGCTGATCTCCGCGATGCCCTTGCGGTCGACGTCGCGCACGACCGGAACGACGAGGCCGTCGGGTGTGTCCACGGCGACGCCGATGTGGACGTAGTCCTTGAGCACCAGGTTGTCACCGGACAGCGAGCTGTTCACCTCGGGGAACTTCCGCAGGCTCGCGGCCGCGGCCTTGAGCAGGAAGCTGAGCAGGGTCACCCGGTAGCCGTCGGCCTTCGCGGCCTCGTCCAGCTCGCGTCGGTAGACGTCGAGGTCGGTGATGTCGCCCTCGTCGGCGTGGGTCACGTGCGGCACGTTCAGCCACGAGCGGTGCAGGTGCGGGCCGGAGACCTTCTTGATCCGCGACAGCGGCACGGTGCGGGTCGGGCCGAACTTCGAGAAGTCGACCTCGGGCACGGGCGGGATGCCGGCGCCGGAGGCGGCACCCGCGGGGGCGACACCCTTCTCGTAGTGGGTGAGCAGGTCCTGCTTGGTGACGCGGCCCTTGCCGCCGGTGCCGGCGACCTTGGCCAGGTCGACCTCGAGGTCGCGGGCCAGGCGGCGTACCAGG
>DATFHM010000068.1:0-3224 GCA_035248385.1 Nocardioides sp.
AGACGACCGCGATCAGCAGGATCGGCAGCCAGCCGAGCAGTTGCTGCATGTTGAAGGACCTTCTCCCGGGTGGAGCGCTGAACCGACGGGCAAGCATAGCCAGCAGAGCGCGCCCGTTCCGCAATCGGACCTGTCCGGCGCGGGATCAGTCCGAGAACAGCGTCGCGTCCCCACCATCGAGGGGTACGACGGGCGGGGTCAGCCCCAGGTGCTGCCAGGCCGCCGGCGTGGCGATCCGCCCCCTCGGCGTACGCGCCAGGAAGCCGTTGCGGACCAGGAAGGGCTCGGCCACCTCCTCGACGGTCTCGCGCTCCTCCCCGACCGCGACGGCGAGGGTGGAGACGCCCACAGGGCCACCTCCGAACCGGCGACAGAGCGCGTCGATGACGGCGCGGTCGAGGCGGTCGAGACCGAGCTCGTCGACCTCGTAGAGGTCCAGCGCGGCCTCCGCCACGGCGCGCGTCACGATGCCGTCGGCACGGACCTGGGCGAAGTCGCGCACCCGGCGCAGCAGGCGATTGGCGATGCGGGGCGTGCCGCGCGAGCGCGAGGCGATCTCGGCCGAGCCCTCGTCGGTCAGCTCCACGCCGAGCAGGCCCGCGGAGCGGTGGACGATCAGGTCGAGCTCGGCCGGCTCGTAGAACTCCAGGTGGGCGGTGAAGCCGAACCGGTCACGCAGCGGCCCCGGGAGCAGGCCGGCGCGTGTGGTCGCGCCGACGAGGGTGAACGGCGGGATGTCGAGCGGGATCGCGGTGGCCCCGGGCCCCTTGCCGATCACCACGTCGACGCGGAAGTCCTCCATCGCGAGGTAGAGCATCTCCTCGGCGGGGCGGGACATCCGGTGGATCTCGTCCACGAACAGCACGTCGCCCTCGTTGAGCCCGGACAGGATCGAGGCGAGGTCGCCCGCGTGGGTGATCGCAGGGCCGCTGGTGACGCGCAGCGCCGCGCCCATCTCGGCCGCGATGATCATGGACAGCGTCGTCTTGCCGAGCCCCGGCGGCCCGGAGAGCAGCACGTGGTCGGGCGCCCGGCCGCGCCGCTTGGCCGCCTCGAGCACCAGCCCGAGCTGGTCGCGGACCCGCGTCTGACCGACGACCTCGTCGAGCGTCCGGGGCCGGAGCGCGGCCTCCACGGCCCGCTCGTCGCCGTCGGCCTCTGCGGCGGTCAGCGAGCGGAGGTGGCTCTCCTCCGCGTCGGTGAGCTCGTCCTCGTGGAAGCCCATCAGCGCGCCAGTGCCCGCAGGGCGGAGCGCAGCAGCGCGCTCACGTTCGGTACGCCGGAGGCGGCCTCGTCACTCACGGCCTCGACCGCCTTCTCGGCCTCCTTGGTGTTGTAGCCGAGCCCGATCAAGCCCTGCAGCACCTGGTCGCGCCATGGCTCACCCACCGGCGCGGCGAGGTGTCCGCCGGCGCCGACGGGTGCGCCGATCCGGTCCTTGAGCTCGAGGATGATGCGCTGGGCGCCCTTCTGGCCGATGCCGGGCACCTTGGTGAGCGTCTTGACGTCCTCGGTCGCGATCGCGGTGCGGACGCCGTCGGGCGAGAGGACCGCGACGATCGCCTGCGCCAGCTTCGGCCCCACGCCGGAGGCGGTCTGGGCCAGCTCGAAGATGGCTTTCTCGTCCTCGTCGGCGAAGCCGAACAGCGTCATGGAGTCCTCGCGCACGATCATGCTCGTCGGGAGGGTGGCCTCCTGGCCGGTGCGCAGCCCGGCGAGCGTCGCCGGGGTGCACATCAGCTCCAGGCCGATGCCGCCCACCTCGAGGACGGCGCTGGACAGGGTCAGGTCGGCGACCTTGCCACGGACGAACGCGATCATCGGTTGCTCCTCGCTGCGGCCATCGCCGCGTCGATGCGGGCCTGGGCGCCACCGCGCCAGATGTGGGTGATGGCCAGCGCGAGCGCATCCGCCGCGTCGGCCGGCTTGGGCATCGCGTCGAGGCGGAGGATGCGGGTCACCATCGCGCCGACCTGGGCCTTGTCGGCGCGGCCGCTGCCGGAGACGGCGGCCTTGACCTCGCTGGGTGTGTGCAGGGCGACCGGCAGCCCGCGCCGCGCGGCGCACACCATGGCGATGCCGGCGGCCTGGGCGGTGCCCATGATCGTGGAGACGTCGGACCGAGCGAAGATGCGCTCGATCGCCACGGCGTCGGGGCGGTGCTCGTCCAGCCGGGCCTCGATGCCCTTCTCGATGTAGACGAGCCGCTCGGGGACCGGCCAGTCGGACGGCGTACGCACGACGCCCACGTCGACCAGGGTCAGCGGGCGTCCGACGGTGCCGTCGACCACGCCCAGACCACAGCGGGTCAGGCCGGGGTCGATCCCGAGCACGCGCATCGCAGCCGCCTTCCGTCCGAACAGATGTTCGTAGGAGACGTTAGCCGGGAGCGGGGCTCGACGGCCGACGACACGCGGAGCGTTGCGAGGGTGGGGCGGGGACCGACGCGGAGAAATAGCCACTCCTACCGGGAAGTTTCCCGGTAGGAGTGGCTAATTCACGGGTTAACCCGTGAATTAGCCGCGTCGCGTCATGCGTCGATCGAGTCGAGGACGTCGTCCGGGATGTCGGCGTTGGTGAAGACGTTCTGCACGTCGTCGAGGTCGTCGACGGCGTCGACGAGCCGGAAGACCTTCGCCGCCGCGTCGACCTCCGCGACCGGGATGTCGAGGCTCGCCACGAACTGGACCTCGGCGGAGTCGTAGTCGATGCCGGCGTCCTGCAGCGCCGTACGCACCGCGACCACGTCGCCGGGCTCGGACTGCACCTCGAACGCCTCACCGAGGTCCTTGACCTCCTCGGCACCGGCGTCGAGGGTGGCCTCGAGGACGGCGTCCTCGTCGACCTGCTTGCCCTCCTGCGCCTTGGCGACCAGGACGACGCCCTTGCGGTCGAAGAGCCGCGAGACCGAGCCGGGGTCGGCCATCGTGCCGCCGTTGCGGGTGACCGCGGTGCGGACCTCCATCGCGGCACGGTTGCGGTTGTCGGTGAGGCACTCGACGAGCAGCGCCACGCCCTGCGGCCCGTAGACCTCGTACATGATCGTCTCGTAGTTGACACCGCCGCCCTCGAGGCCACCGCCACGCTTGACCGCGGAGTCGATGTTCTTGTTCGGGACCGACTGCTTCTTGGCCTTCTGGATGGCGTCGAACAGCGTCGGGTTGCCGGAGGGGTCGGGGCCACCCATCTTCGCGGCGATCTCGATGTTCTTGATCAGCTTCGCG
>DATFHM010000069.1:0-3195 GCA_035248385.1 Nocardioides sp.
GCGATGATGGCGCCATGGCGACCCGACTGCTGCACGAGATGGTCTACGACGCTCCGGCCGAGGAGGTCGCGGCGATGCTGTCCGACCCGGCGTTCCGCGAGGAGGTGTGCCTCGCGCAGAAGGCCGTCACCCACAGCGTCAGCATCGAGGGCGACGTGAACGCCAAGAAGGTCAGCATCCGCATGGAGCAGCCGACCGAGAAGGTGCCGTCGTTCGCGAAGAAGTTCATCGGCGAGACCGTCGCGATCGCGCAGGACGAGTCCTGGACCAGCCCGACCCACGGCGACATCAACGTGACGATCCCCGGCAAGCCGGGCGACATGGTCGGCACCGCGATCCTGGTCGAGAAGGACGGCGTCACCACCGAGACCGTCGACCTGCAGGTGACGGTCAAGATCCCGCTGGTGGCCGGCAAGCTCGAGGAGCTCATCGCCGGGCTGCTGAAGAAGGCGCTGATCGCCGAGCAGCGGACCGGTGTCGACTGGCTCAGTCGCCGCTGACGTCGGCGTCGTCCGGCCCGTCGGCGCGCTGCTCCTCCGCGAGCGCGGCGGCGCGGTCCTGGCGCGCCCGGATCCAGATCGCGATGCCGAGGATGACGAACGGGCCGATCGCGAAGACCAGCACGAGGACGCGCTCGTAGGGGTGCAGCGCACCCAGGTGGAGAGGGATCATGCGTCCGTGCTGCTCCGGCCACGGGGCGCCCGCGGGCGGGTGTCGGACGAGACGTCGACCAGCTCCTCCAGCGCCTCGCGCAGGCAGGTGGCGAGCAGCTCCGCGTCCGGGACCCAGTCGCGGTCCGCCGTGATGCCGTAGAACACCCCGCCGTCGTACGACGTCACGCCGATCGACAGCGGATGGCCGGGCAGCAGCGGCGGGACGGGGTAGCTGGCGACCATCCTCGCGCCGGCGGCGTACAGCGGCGACTGCGGCCCGGGGACGTTCGTGACCGACAGCTGGTAGCCGCGGCGCAGCTCGTGCGCGGCGACCCGGGAGCCGATCGCGTGGAAGGTCGTCGGCGCGAAGCCCGCGACGCCTGCGAGCCGGTTGGCGGCGACGCTGCGGCCGGTCTCCTTGTGGGCCTGGAAGGAGTACGAGACCTGGTGCAGCCGCACCACGGGGCTGGGCTCGCCGATCGGCAGGTCGACGAAGTGGGCGGCGATCTGGCTGCCGAGCGAGGTCGCCTCGAGCTCCTCGTCGATGACCGAGACCGGCACGAGCACCCGTACCTGGCGCAGGCCGCCGAGCGACTCGGCACGCGTCATCAGCCACGCCCGTAGGCCGCCGGCGATGGCCGACAGGATGACGTCGTTGACCGTGCCGCCGTGCGAGGCGCGCACCTTGCGGTAGTCCTTGAGGCAAGTCTGCAGCGCGACCACGCGCCGCTGCTGCGACAACCCGCCACTGATCGGGGTGCCCTTCTTGCCGGCCCGGTTGGCCAGCGCTGCCGCGAACGCCTTGGTACGCCGGGCGCCCTGGTCGGTCAGCCGCGCGACCGCGCGACCACGGGTGCGCAGCGTGTCGAGGATGACCTCGGGCGACGTGAGGGTGTCCTCGACGGCCCCGAGCAGCAGCTGGGTCGGGCTCGGCGTGCGGTGCGGCTCCCAGTCGTCGCACTCGAGGATCCGCGGCTCGGGCGACGGGTCGAGCAGGAGCTGGCCCAGGTCGACGGTGTGGACGCCGTCGACGAGCGCCTGGTGCGTCTTCGACAGCAGCGCGACACGGCCGCCCTCGAGCCCCTCGATGAAGTACATCTCCCACAGCGGACGGGTGCGGTCCAGCGGCCGCGACACGATCCGCGAGGCGAGGTCCATCAGCTGCTCGTGGTTGCCGGGGCGCGGCAGGGCCGAGCGGCGTACGTGGAAGGTCAGGTCGAACGACTCGTCGTCGACCCACACCGGGTTCGCCAGGTGCGCGGGCACCGTGGCGAGCCGCTGCCGGTAGCGCGGCACGAACGCGAGCCGGTCGCCGATCAGGGTGAGCAGCCGGCGGTAGTCGAACTCCTCGCCCTCGCCGGGCTCGAAGATCTCGATCGTCGCGTTGTGCAGAGGCGTCTCGGCCGTCTCCTCGGTGAGGAAGGCGAGGTCACGCCGGCGTACCCGGTCCACCACGGGCGACCACCTCTCCGCAATCTCAGGAGCCATTCAGACCCGCATGAGATTGTGACAGACGCCGGACATCGCCCTGGCCCTGTCTCGCTGTGTTATCCGTCCCGAAAGGCTCCCTCTTGCGCACCACGTTCCGCGCCGCGATCGCCCTCGCCGCCGTGCTCCTCCTCGCGACGGCCTGCGGCACGAAGTCGGGGTCCACCGACACGACCAAGCCGCTCACCATCGACGTGACCATCAACGGCACCTCGATCACCCCCAACGGGACCCGGATCGACGCCGCGGTCAACCAGAAGATCGTCCTGCACGTCACCTCGGACGGCGCGCACGAGATCCACGTCCACAGCGGCGGTGCGGGTCAGCCCATCGAGGTCGAGAAGGGCACCCACGACTACAGCTTCACCATCACGCGCCCAGGCACGGTCGACGTCGAGGTCGAGGAGCTCAAGGAGACCCTCTTCCAGCTCGAGGTCCAGTGATCGAGGCCCATGGGTTCGGCGGTCAGGCCGACCTGCCGATCCCCCTCGGCCTCGCGATCTCCGGCGCGGTCGCCGCGCTGGTGCTGTCGTTCGCGGTCCTGATCCTGGCGTGGCGTACCCCTCGCTACGTCACGCCCGGCGGACGCCCGGCGCCCGCGTTCCTCGACCGCATCGCAGGCTCCCCGGCCAGCCTGGTCGTGCTCCGCACGCTCGGCATCGTCGGCCTGCTCTACTGCGCGGCCACCGCCCTGTGGGGCCAGCCCTACACGACCAACCCGTTCATGGGGATCTTCTTCGTGTGGCTCTGGGTCGGCGTACCGGCCGCGTCGCTGCTGTTCGGGCCGGTCTGGAGGGCGCTGAGCCCGATGCGCACCATCACCGCCGGGCTTACCCGCCTCTCCGGCGGCGATCCGCGGGAGGGCATGCTCGCCTACCCCGAGTGGCTCGGGCACTGGCCCGCGGCGCTCGGGCTGTTCGCGTTCGTGTGGCAGGAGCTGGTCGCCAGCAACCCCACCGACCTCAACAGCCTGCGGCTGTGGTGCGCGGTGTACGGCGGCGCGATGCTCGTCGGCGGCATGCTGTTCGGCCAGCGCTGGTTCGCGCGCGCCGAC
>DATFHM010000070.1:0-10653 GCA_035248385.1 Nocardioides sp.
TTGCCCCACGGGCTGACCGGGTGGCGACCACCGGAGGTCTTGCCCTCACCACCACCGTGCGGGTGGTCGACCGGGTTCATGATGACACCGCGGACGGTCGGGCGGACGCCCTTCCACCGCATGCGGCCGGCCTTGCCCCAGTTGATGTTCGACTGCTCGGCGTTGCCGACCTCGCCGATCGTGGCGCGGCAGCGGACGTCGACGTACCGCATCTCGCCCGACGGCAGACGCAGCGTGGCGCGGCTGCCCTCACGGGCGACGAGCTGGGCGCTGTTGCCGGCCGAGCGGGCCAGCTTGGCGCCGCCGCCCGGGCGCAGCTCGACGCAGTGGATCGTCGAACCGACGGGGATGTTGCGCAGCGGCAGGTTGTTGCCCGGCTTGATGTCGGCGGTGACGCCCGACTCCACGACCGTGCCCTGCTCGATGCCCTTCGGCGCGATGATGTAACGCTTCTCACCGTCGGCGTAGTGCAGCAGCGCGATGCGCGCGGTGCGGTTGGGGTCATACTCGATGTGAGCGACCTTGGCCGGCACGCCGTCCTTGTCGTAGCGACGGAAGTCGATGACGCGGTAGGCACGCTTGTGACCGCCACCGATGTGCCGGGTGGTGATCCGGCCCTGGTTGTTGCGACCGCCGGTCTTGGGCAGCGGGCGGGTCAGCGACTTCTCCGGCGTGGTCCGGGTGATCTCGACGAAGTCGGCCACCGAGGAGCCACGACGGCCCGGGGTGGTCGGCTTGTACTTGCGAATAGCCATTGTTCGATCAGTCCTTACTCAAGACCCGGTCAGGCGACCGGACCTCCGAAGATGTCGATGCGGTGACCCTCGGCCAGGCTGACGATGGCGCGCTTGGTGTCCTTGCGCTTGCCCTCGCCGGTACGGGTCCGGCGGGTCTTGCCCGGGCGGTTGAGGGTGTTCACCGAGGTGACCTTGACGTTGAAGACCTTCTCGACCGCGATCTTGATCTCGGTCTTGTTCGCGTCCGGGTGCACCAGGAAGGTGTACTTGTTCGCGTCGAGGAGGCTGTAGCTCTTCTCGGACACGACCGGCGCGAGCAGGATGTCGCGGTGGTCCTTGTGCAGGGTGCTCACTTGTCGCCCTCCTTGGTGGACTCGGTGCCGGCGACGAAGGCGTCGTAGGCGGCCTTGGAGAAGACCACGTCGTCGCTGGCGAGCACGTCGTAGGTGTTGAGCTGGTCGACGGCCACCAGGTGGACCTCGGGCGCGTTGCGCAGCGAGAGCCAGGTGACGACGTCGTTGCGCTCGAGCACGACGAGGAACTTGCGGCGGGTGGTCAGCTCGAGGAGAGCGGCCAGCGCGGCCTTGGTCGACGGCTTGTCGCCACCGATCAGGGACTCGACGACGTGGATGCGCTCGTTGCGGGCCCGGTCGGACAGCGCGCCCTTGAGGGCGGCAGCCTTCATCTTCTTGGGCGTGCGCTGGCTGTAGTCACGCGGCTGCGGGCCGTGGACGACGCCACCACCGGCGAACTGCGGGGCGCGGGTCGAGCCCTGGCGGGCGCGACCGGTGCCCTTCTGCTTGTAGGGCTTCTTGCCACCACCGCGGACCTCGCCGCGGGTCTTGGTGGCGTGCGTGCCCTGGCGCGCAGCAGCCTGCTGGGCCACGACGACCTGGTGGATCAGGGGGACGTTGAGCTCGACGTCGAAGATCTCGGCGGGGAACTCGACGGCGACAGTCTTGGCAGCCATGGTGATCAGCCCTTCTTCGCAGCCGTGCGGAGGACGATGACGCCACCCTTGGGGCCGGGAACGGCGCCCTTGAGCAGGATCAGGCCCTTCTCCACGTCGACCGCGTGCACGGTGACGTTCTGGGTGGTCACGGTGTCCGAACCCATGCGACCGGCCATGCGGAGGCCCTTGAACACGCGACCGGGGGTCGCGCAGGCGCCGATGGAACCGGGCTTGCGGTGGTTGCGGTGCGCACCGTGGGAGGCGCTGACGCCGGCGAAGCCGTGACGCTTCATCGTGCCGGCGAAGCCCTTGCCCTTGCTGGTGCCGGTCACGTCGATGGCCTCGCCCACCTCGAAGGTGTCGACGGGCAGCTCCTGGCCGATCTCGTACGTCGACGCGTCGGCGGTACGGATCTCGACCAGGTGACGGCGCGGCGTGGTGCCGGCCTTGGCGAAGTGACCCGCCTGCGGCTTGTTGACCTTGCGGCCCTCGATCTCGCCGTAGCCGATCTGGATGGCGTTGTAGCCGTCCGGCTCAGGCTGGCGGACCTGCGTGATGACGTTGGTCGGTGCGGCGACGACGGTCACCGGGACGACACGGTTGTTCTCGTCCCAGACCTGCGTCATGCCGAGCTTGGTGCCGACCAGGCCCTTGACGTTGCGTTCGAAAGTCATGTCCATCTACCTCAGGCTCAGAGCTTGATCTCGATGTCGACGCCAGCCGGCAGGTCGAGCCGCATGAGGCTGTCGACCGTCTTCGGCGTGGGGTCGATGATGTCGATGAGGCGCTTGTGCGTACGCATCTCGAAGTGCTCGCGCGAGTCCTTGTACTTGTGCGGCGAGCGGATGACGCAGAAGACGTTCTTCTCCGTGGGCAGCGGCACCGGACCGGCGACCTTCGCGCCCGTACGGGTGACCGTGTCAACGATCTTGCGCGCCGAGGTGTCGATCACCTCGTGGTCATAGGCCTTGAGCCTGATGCGGATCTTCTGTCCCGCCATAGGTCTCTCTCGTCCTTACTCGTCGTACCAACCGGAATCTGTGGGCTCTCCTCCGACCCCCGAGGTCGGGCGTGTCGCACTGGGTGGGACACGCGACGATCCGAGGATCGTCGGGAACTGCTGTTGCGGGCCGTCCCGCACCCCGTAGGGTTCGGGAACCGATCGGGTCACCCGGAGCGCCGCGCAGAGACACTGAGCACGCTCGTCGCAGCGAGAACTCGCCGCGAGCGGAGACACGATTCAGTAGTCAAGGTTGACGCACCCCGGCGACCCACGCCGGAGCAACCTGGATATCTTGGCAGAACGCCGAGGGGTGCGCCAAATCGTGGGAGGGATCGGATGACGGAGGGTCGGGACTTCCCGCCGCCGGGAGGTTTTCCCCCTCCCCCGGGTCAACCACTGGCCCCACCAGCCCCGTACGCACCTCCCGCCCCGACCGGTCCGGCGACGACGTGGGCGCAGCTGCCACCGGGCGGGGGGATGCCCGGGTTCGCCGGCGCCGTGCACCGGCCCGGCGCCGTACCCCTGCGTCCGCTGAACCTGGGGGCGATGTACGACGGGGCGTTCCGGATCATCCGCTACAACCCGAAGGCCACGATCGGCGCGACGGTGCTGGTCTGCGCGTTCTTCATGCTCATCCCGGTGCTCGTGAGCAGCGCCGTGGCGGCCTCGCTCGGCACGGCCTTCGACCCCGCCGACACGAACCCGTCGTTCACCGCCGGCGACGTGGTCAGCCTGCTGTCGCTGTTCATCGGCCTGTACGGCAGCCAGATCGGGTTGATCTTCGTGACCGGGATGATCGCCCACGTCACCCACGCCGCGGCCGTCGGGCGCCGCCTCACCCTCGGCGAGGCCTGGGCGGCGACCCACGGCAAGCGTTGGCGGCTGATCGGGCTGGCCCTGCTGCTCGGCCTGGGCACGGTCGTGGTGGCCGCCCTGGCCATCGGCGTGGTCGCCGTGGTCGGCGTCGTCACCGGCAGCACCCTCGTCACCTTTCTCGTGGGCATCGCGCTGGGGATCAGCCTCGTGGTCGCGCTCGTGGTGTTCTGGACCCGCGTCATCTGCCTGTCCAGCACCGCGCTCGTCCTCGAGCCCGTCGGTGTCTTCGGTGCGATGCGCCGCGCGGTGACCCTGACCCGCTCCCAGTTCTGGCGGGTGTTCGGCATCGGGCTGCTCACGGCGGTCGTCGCGGGCTTCGCCGGCGGCATCCTCGGCACACCGATCACCATCGTCGGCGAGGTGATGATCGCCGTGTCGCCGTCCCACTCCGTGCTGATCATCGCGATCATGTACGCGCTCTCGACCGTCGCCTCGAACGCGTTCACCGCACCCTTCAAGTCCGCGGTCGCGGCCCTGCAGTACCTCGACCAGCGCATCCGCAAGGAGGGGTACGACGTGGAGCTGATGCGCGAGGCAGGGCTGCTCGACCGATGAGCGGTCCGCCGCTGGACCCGTCCGGGGACCAGGCTCGCTCGCTGCTGCGCGACGAGCTCGCCAAGCCGGAGTACCTGCGCTCGGACCTGCCCGACCGGATCCTGCGCTGGCTGGACCGGCTGATCCGGCACACGACCGGCGCGGTCAGCCACGTCCCGCTGCTCACCACGCTCGCCGCGATCGTGGTGGTCGTGGCGCTGCTGGTCGCCGTCCTCCTGGTCGCGTCGCGGGCCCGCCGCAGCGCGCGCTCGGCCGCGGCCGACCGGGCGGTGCTCACCGACCGGACCACCACCGCCGCGGAGCTGCGGGCCCGGGCCGAGGCGCACCTCGCGGCCGGCCGGTACGACAAGGCCCTGGTCGACGCCTACCGCGCCCTCGCGCGGCGCCAGGTCGAGCGCGGCACGATCGATGACGTCCCGCAGGCCACGGCGCACGAGATCGCGCGCGCCATCGCGGCGGCGGGGCGCGGCGACGGCTCGGTCGACGCCGCGGCGGACCTCTTCGACGCGGTCCTCTACGGCGACCACCCTGCCACCCGCGACCAGGCCGCCGGCGTGCTGCTCCTCGACGAGCGGCTCGCGGGCCGCGCGGTGGCGCGATGACGACGGCGGTCTCAGCGCCGCCGGCGAGCGGACAAGGCCGGACGGGCCGGACCGGACGCACCGGGTGGCGGCCGAACCGCTGGACGTTCATCATCGCGGCCGCCGCCCTGGTGTCGGTCGGGCTGACGGTGTGGCTGCAGCGCGGCCACGTCGCCCACCCCGGCGACCTCGACCCGCAGAACCCCGGCAGCAACGGCGCCCAGGCCGTGGCGCGGGTCCTGGCCAAGGAGGGCGTCGACGTGCGGATCGCGCGCTCGGCGGACGACCTCGAGCACCTCCGGCCCGGGCCGGACGCGACCGTCGTGGTGACCAGCACCGACGAGCTGGTGCCGAGCACCGTCGGGCGGCTGCTGCACGCGGCCGCCGGCGCGACCGTGGTCGTGGTGGACCCCGACCAGCGCACGGTCCGGTGGTTCGACCGGCGGCAGCAGGCCGTCCGGGTCGCCGGCGCAGGGATCCCCGCGACGTGCACGGCCGGGGTCGGCGTACCTCTCGACGGGTTGCAGCTGACCGTCGACGGGGCCGTCTCCTACCGCGGCGCGGGGTGCTTCGGCAGCCCCCACCGGTCGGTGCTCGTGCGCGACGGGGGCGTGCTGCTGTTCGGCGCGGGCGAGGCGCTGACCAACGACCAGGTGCTGCGCTCCGACGACGCGGCCATCGCGCTGCGGCTGCTCGGCCAGCGGTCACGACTCATCTGGTACGTCCCGACCGCGGCCGACGCCGCTCCGCACGAGCTGGCCAGCGCGTCGCTGCTGCCGCTGTGGATCGGGCCGTCGCTGGCCCTCGTCGCCGTCGCCGTGATCGGGCTCCTGCTGTGGCGCGCCCGGCGGCTCGGCCCGCTGAGCGTCGAGCCGCTGCCAGCGGTGGTCCGGGCCGCGGAGACGGCGTACAGCAGAGGCCGGCTGTACCGCCGCACCGGCGACCGCGGGCACGCGGCCGGCATCCTGCGCCGGGCCACGCAACGCTCGGTGGTGCGCTCGCTGCGCCTGGACCGATCGGCGAGCGAGGACGAGATCGCCGCCGAGGTCGCGGCCCGGCTGGACCTCCCGGCGGCGTACGTCGCCGGCATCCTGACCACCCACGGGCGGGTGCCCACCACCGACAAGGAGCTCATCGGCCTCGCCGAGGAGCTCGAGCGCATCGAACGAGAGGTACGCCGATGACCGACCCCCGTGAGCGACTGCTGGCCGTCCGGGCGGAGGTGGCCAAGGCCGTCGTCGGGCAGGACGCCGCCGTGTCCGGGCTGCTCGTCGCGCTGCTCTGCGGCGGGCACGTGCTGCTCGAGGGCGTGCCCGGCACCGCCAAGACGCTGCTGGTACGCAGCCTCGCCGCGAGCCTGCAGGTCGAGACGCGGCGCGTGCAGTTCACGCCTGACCTGATGCCGGGCGACATCACCGGCTCGCTGGTCATCGACGGCGGGACCCGCGAGCTGTCCTTCCGCGAAGGGCCGGTGTTCACGAACCTGCTCCTCGCCGACGAGATCAACCGGACGCCGCCCAAGACGCAGTCCGCGCTTCTGGAGGCCATGGAGGAGGGGCAGGTGTCGGCCGACGGCGTGACCCGTCCGCTGCCGCGGCCGTTCCTCGTCGCGGCCACCCAGAACCCGGTCGAGCAGGAGGGCACCTACCCGCTGCCCGAGGCCCAGCTCGACCGGTTCCTGCTGAAGCTGGTGCTGCCGATCCCGCCGCGCGAGGACGAGGTGGCGATCCTCGAACGGCACGCCGCGGGGTTCGACCCGCGCGACGTCGCGGCGGCCGGAGTGACCGCGGTCACCTCCGCCGACGACCTCGCCGCCGCCCGGGCCGCGGTCGGGGAGGTGCAGGTGGCGGCCGACGTGGCGGCGTACATCGTCGACATCGCGCGGGCGACTCGCGCGCTGCCCTCGGTGCTGTTCGGCGTGAGCCCCCGTGGCGCCACGGCGCTGCTGCACGCGGCGCGCGCGTGGGCGTGGCTGTCCGGCCGCGACTTCGTCACCCCCGACGACGTGAAGGCGCTGGCGAACGCGACGCTCGCGCACCGGATCGGGCTGCGGCCCGAGGCCGAGCTCGAGGGCGTCGGGGTCACGCAGGTGCTCGCCTCGGCGCTCGGGTCCGTGCCGGTCCCCCGCTGATCCCCGGCTGATCACATGGCCATCTCCGGGCGCGTTCCGCTGCTGCTCCTGCTGGGAGTGGTGGCGGTCGTGCTGCGCCCCAGCGCCGGGACGGTCGCGCTCTGGACGCTGGTCGTCGTGGTGTTCGCGCTCGTCGACCTGTGGCTGGCGCGGAGTCCGCGAGTGGTCGCGCTGCGTCGGGGCGAGGTCGGATCGGTACGGCTCGGCGACCCGGCGTCCTCGCGGCTGGTGGTCGGCAACGGCTCCGGCCGGCGGGTGCGGCTGCAGGTGCGCGACGCCTGGCAGCCGACCGCGGGCGCTCGCGACAACCGACTCCGCGTCGCGCTGGCGGCCGGGGAGGAGCGGGTGCTCGTCACGCCCCTGCTCCCCCGCCGGCGCGGCGACCTGCGCGCCGCCGGTGTGACGGTCCGGTCCTGGGGCCCACTGGGTCTCGCGGCCCGGCAGCGCACGTACGACGTTCCCGGGTCGGTCCGCGCGCTGCCGCCGTTCGGTGCGCGCAAGCACCTGCCGTCCCGGCTGGCCCGGCTGCGCGAGCTGGACGGTCGCGCGGCGGTCCGGGTGCGGGGTGCCGGGACCGAGTTCGACTCGCTGCGTGAGTACGTCCGCGGAGACGACGTGCGCTCGATCGACTGGCGGGCGTCGGCACGGAGCACCCACGTCGTCGTACGCACCTGGCAGCCGGAGCGCGACCGTCGGGTCGTGCTCGTCCTCGACACCGGGCGTACGTCGGCCGGGCGGGTCGGCAGCGGCATCGACGCCGAGACCGCCACGGCCGCCGTACCCCGGCTGGACGCCGCGATGGACGCTGCCCTGCTGCTGGCCGCCCTCGCCGCGCGGGCCGGCGACCGGGTCGACTTCGTGGCGGGCGACCGCCGGGTGCGGTCGCGCGAGCGGTTGGCCGGCGCGCGCGACATCGTGGCGCGGCTGCAGGACGCGATGGCGCCCCTCGACCCCACGCTCGTGGAGGCCGACTGGGACACGCTGGCCGGCGCGGTCCAAGGCCTCGGCCGGCACCGGGCCCTGCTCTGCCTGCTCACGCCCCTGGAGCCGTCGGCCATCGCCGATGGCCTGCTGCCGGTGCTGCCGGCCCTGCTGCGCCACCACCACGTGGTGATCGCCTCGGTGCGCGACCCCGAGCTCACCCGGCTCACCGCCCTGTCGGCCACCGGCGGCCCGGTCACCGCCGAGCAGGTGTACGACGCCGCAGCCGCCTCGCAGGAGCTCGAGGCCCGCGAGCGGATCGCCGCCGCCGTGCGCGGGCTCGGGGTGGACGTCGTCGAGGCGGATGCCGAGCACCTCCCGCCCGTCCTCGCCGACCACTACCTGGCCCTCAAGGCGGCCGGCCGCCTCTGACCCTCCGCATCGAATGATGAGTTGTGGCCCTCCGAGATCGCGATCTCGGAGGGCCACAACTCATCATTCGGTGGGCCGGAAGTCTTCTTTCGGCGGGCCAGAAGCCTGAACTCGCGGAGGGGTCAGCCCTGGGTGGCGACCCGGTCCTCCAGCTGGTCGGCGGACAGGTCCCCGGTGACACCCCGGCGGGCCGCGGCCCGGCCGACCACGAAGACGTAGAGGAAGAAGACGGCCTCGGCGAGCAGCCCGATGGCGATGCGGGCCCAGGTCGGGAGCCCGGACGGGGTCACGAAGGCCTCGATGGCACCGCTGACCGCGAGGACCGCGACCAGGCCCATCGACACCGTGACAGCGGAGCGGCCGGCGCGGGCGATGGCCGTGCTGCGCGAGACGTCGCCGGGCGCGATCCAGGACCAGAACAGCTGCAGGCCAGTGCCCGCGGCCACGAAGACGGCGGTCAGCTCGAGCATCCCGTGCGGCAGGATCATCCCCCAGAACAGGCCGGCCCGGTCGTGCCGCGTCATGATCGAGCCGATCACGGCGAGGTTCGCGATGTTGTTGAACAGCAGCAGCACGACGGGGAACCCGAGGATCCCGAACGCGATGCAGAGCGCGGACACCCAGGAGTTGTTGAGCCAGACGTGGGTCGCGAAGGAGCTGGCGGCGTCCGCGCTGTAGTAGCCGGCGAACTCGTGGTTGACGAGCTGGTCCATCTGCTGCCGCGACAGCAGGCTCTGCTCGACCCGCGGGTGGTCGAGGAGCCACAGCATCATCACCGCAGTCACCACGACGTTGGCGACCAGCGTGCCGAGCCACCACCAGCGCAGCCGGTAGAGGGCGGCCGGGAAGCGCTCGGTGAAGAAGCGGCCCACCTCGCGCCAGCGCGGCACCCGCGAGGCGAGCATCGCGATCCGCGCACGGCCGAGCAGGGAGGAGAGGTAGGCGATGACCGACGGGTCCGGCGCCGAGGTGCGTACGACGGACAGGTCGGTCGCCACCTCCTGGTAGAGGTCGACGAGGCGATCCGCGTCCGGCCCGGTCCGCGGGCGCTGCTTGACCAGCTGCTCGAGCTGCAGCCAGGCAGGACGGTGCACCACGACGTAGGCATCCAGGTCGATCCGCGGCACGGAGCCACACTATTCGGGATAGGTTCGCACCGATGGCACTGTCGGACTTCGCCTCCCTGACCGCCGATGACCTCGTCACCGGCGAAGGTGTCGCGCTCGACCTGCCGCCCGCCTCGGTCGGCCTGCGGATGGCGTCGGGGCTGATCGACGTGGTGATCACGTTCGCGGTGCTGATCGGCCTGGTGCTGCTGCTGTTCGCCGCGACCGTGTCGACCAACGACGCCCTCATGGGGGCGGCTCTCGTCGTCGGCACCGCCGGCGCGTTCGTGGGGCTGCCGGTCACGATCGAGACGCTGACCCGCGGCCGCTCGGTCGGTCATCTCGCGCTCGGCCTGCGCACGGTGCGCGACGACGGCGGCGCGATCAGCTTCCAGCACGCGCTGGTGCGCGCGCTGATCGGCTTCGTGGAGATCTACTCCTTCTACGGCGTCCCCGCGTTCTTCAGCGTGCTCATCAGCTCCCGCGGCAAGCGGCTGGGCGACTACGCGGCCGGCACGGTCGTCGTACGGGAACGGCAGTCGCTGGTGCTGCCCCCGCCCGTGCAGCCCCACCGCCACCTGGCCGCGTGGGCGCGCGGCGCCGACATCCGGCCGCTGCCGACGGGTGTCGCGCTCGCGGCCCGTCAGTTCCTCACCCGCAGCGAGTCGATCGACCCGGCCGCGCGGCACCGGGTGGCCGGCGAGCTGCTCGCCCGCGTCGCGCCGTACGTCGCTCCCCCGCCGCCCGCCGACGCGCCGCCGGACCTGGTGCTGGCGGCCGTGATCGCCGAGCGCCGCGAGCGGGACCTGCGCCGGCTGTCCCGCGACCAGGCCAACCGGGCTCGCCTGCTGGGCCCCCGTCAGTAGGTTAGGTGGCACTCGCGCGCGGCGACGACGACCGCGTCGCCGACCAGACCGCGATCGAGACGCGAAGAGGAGACCGGCCGACATGACGCAGCTGCGCCCCGACCCCACGAACCCGGACGGTGCGCGCCCGGCCGGCGGTCCGCTCACCCCCGACGACCTCGGGCGTGCCACCGAGATGATCGGACGGGTCTCCACGACCTTCGGCAGCCGCGTGGTGGGCCAGGACCGGGTGCGGACGGCGCTGCTGGTCACCCTGCTGGCCGAGGGCCACATCCTGCTGGAGAGCGTGCCGGGCCTGGCGAAGACGCTCGCGGCCTCGACCCTCGCCCGGTCGGTGAGCGCGCACTTCTCGCGGATCCAGTGCACCCCGGACCTGCTGCCCAGCGACATCATCGGCACCCAGGTCTACGACCCGCGGCGCCACGAGTTCGAGACCCAGCTCGGCCCGGTGCACGCGAACTTCGTGCTCCTCGACGAGATCAACCGGGCCAGC
>DATFHM010000071.1:0-20172 GCA_035248385.1 Nocardioides sp.
GAGCACCCCAAGGCCCGCACCCACCACGGCATGTTCGTCCTCTGCAACGCCGAGGTGGTCGCCGCGTCCCGCAACGAGAAGGCGCGCGAGGGCTGCATGAGCGTGCCCGACCTGACCGGCGACGTGAAGCGCGGCTCGCGGATCACCGTGCGCGGCCAGCTGCCCGGCACGGGGGAGTGGATCGAGGTGGCCACCGATGCCTTCGAGGCGCGGGCACTGCAGCACGAGATCGACCACACCGACGGGTTCCTGTTCCTCGACCGGGTCGCCGGTGCGCACGCGATCTTCGCGCGCCAGACCTACTTATGACCGGAATGGCACAGTGAGCGCACGCCCCCGTAGCCCAATCGGTCAGAGGCAGCTGCCTTAAAAGCAGCCCAGTCTGGGTTCGAGTCCCAGCGGGGGCACATGGCCGAACCGCACCGCCACCACGACGCCCAGCACCACGACGACCTCTCCCTGGAGGAGAAGCGCGCGAACCTCAGCGCCCGCGTCTGGGACGAGAGGTACGCCGGGAGCGACCGCGTCTGGTCCGGCAACCCCAACCTCCGGCTGGTCGAGCAGGCCGCCGGATTGACGCCGGGACGTGCCCTCGACGTGGCCTGCGGCGAGGGCGCGGACGCGATCTGGCTCGCCGAGCAGGGCTGGACCGTGACGGCCGTCGACGTGTCGCCGGTCGCGCTCGGCAAGGTGCGCGAGCACGCGCTCACGCGGGGCGTCGCGGTGACGACGGCCGCCTGGGACGCGCTGGGTGACGACGTCCCGGGGGCCGCCGAAGCCTTCGACCTCGTGACGGTCAGCTTCCTGCACGTGCCGGTGGAGGACTTCGCCGGCATCTACCGGCGGATCGCCGCTGCCGTCGCTCCCGGCGGACGCCTGCTGGTCACCGCGCATCACCCGCACGACGTCGAGTCCGGCGCGCGGCGTCCGCACGGTGACGGGCTGCTGTTCGAGCCGGAACGGGTCCTGACGGCGCTCGACGTCGACGGCGGCGGCTGGGAGGTGGAGGTCGCCGACACCCCGGCCCGCACCCAGGACGGTCCGGACGGGCCGCTGGAGGTGCGCGACACCTTCGTACGCCTGCGGCGGTCGTGACCTGCGGGAACGCGGAGCGATCGCCGTACGTTGACACAGGTGAGCCCTAGACTGGCTCGCACAACCCTGGCCGTCCCTGGAGGAGACCATGCAGAGCAACAACCCGGTGTTCCGGCGTTCGGACGAGTTCAAGGCCGGCAACGCCTACGGCAACCCGACGTACGCCGGCAACGGCGCGCCCTACCAGGGCTTCGGCGAGCAGCCGACGTACAGCCAGTACGGCACGCCCACCCACACGCCGTACGGCGGAGCCCAGGCCGACACGGGCCGGATGACCATCGACTCGGTCGTCCAGAGCACCGCGCTGACGCTGCTGGTGACCATCGTCGCCGCCGCGATCACCTGGGTGGTGACGCCGCCGGTCGACTCCATCACCGGTGCGGTGCCGAGCGCGCTCATCGCCGCGTCGGTCATCGGCTCCGGCCTGGCGTTCGTGCTGTCGATGGTGAACTCGTTCAAGCGGGTCATCAGCCCGGCCCTGGTGCTGGCCTTCGCTGCCGCCGAGGGTGTCGCGCTCGGCGCGGTCAGCGAGTACTTCAACACCTACGCGCCCGGCGTCGTCATCCAGGCCGTCCTCGGCACCTTCGCCGCGTTCGGCGGCACGCTGGCGGTCTACAAGTTCATGAACATCCAGGTCGGCGACAGGTTCCGCCACGGCGTCATGGCCGCGATGTGGGGCATGGTCGGCCTGAGCATCATGGAGGTCGTGCTCAGCATGTTCGGTGCGGGCCTCGGCCTGTTCGACAGCGGCGCGATCGGCTTGGTCTTCGCCGTCGCGGGCCTGGTCCTCGGTGTGTTCATGCTGATCCTGGACTTCGACTTCGTCGAGCAGGGCGTGCGCAACGGGCTGCCGCGTCGCGAGTCGTGGCGTGCCTCGTTCGCCCTGCTGGTGAGCCTGGTCTGGATCTACACCAACCTGCTCCGCATCCTGGCGTCGCTGCAGCGCAACTGACGCTAGGCCGGACCCTCTGACGCCGCCGGCGCCTCGCCCACGACCTGGGCGCGGCGCTGGCGGTGTCGCAATTCCACCCAGAGCCCGCGGACGCCGGCACGACGGCCGGCGATCTCGGTGCCGTCCAGCTCGGTACCGGGCTGCCGCACGGCCTGCACGGCGGCGCGGGTGATCGGCAGGACCCCCTCGCCCCGGTACGCCGCCAGCACGGACTCGGCCTCGGGCTGCTCGCCCAGCGAGGCCAGCAGGCTGGGGATCAGGACGTGCGCGAGGGCGCGGTAGCCCTCGGCCGACGGGTGGAAGTGGTCGGGCCCGAAGAACAGCGCGGGCGCGGCCGCGAACTCGGGTCCGAGCAGGGAGCCGATCGACACCGTCCGCCCACCGCCCTCGACGACGGCGATGGTCTGCGCGGCCGCGAGCCGGCGCGACCAAGAACGGGCGATCTGCCGCAGCGGCGGGGCGATCGGCTGGACCGTGCCCAGGTCGGGGCAGGTGGCGACGACGACGTGGGCACCGGCCGCGCGGAAGCGACGTACGGCCTCGGAGAGGTGGCGCACCGACTGCGACGGGGCGACGGTGTGGGTCACGTCGTTGCCGCCGATGATGATGACGACGAGCTCGGGCTCGATGGGCAGCGCGCGGTCGACCTGCGCACCGAGGTCCGAGGAGCGCGCCCCGACCACGCAGAACTCGCGCAGGTAGACCCGACGGTCCGCGTGCTCGGCCACGGCGCTCGCGAGCAGGGCACCGGTGGTCTCCTCGACCCGCTCGACGCCGTAGCCGCAGGCGATCGAGTCGCCGAGCAGCGCGATCCGGATCGCCGGCCCGGGCCGGCCGCGGCCGTACCACCCGGTGGAGTCCGGCGGCGGGTCCTCGAGGATCGGCCCGATCACCTTGCGTGCCAGCTTGGCCTCGCCGACGAGGACGCCGTACAGACCCGCACCGACCACGGAGAGTCCACCGCCCCCGTACAGGGCGGCGGACGCCAGCTTGCGTGCCGCCCCAGCCTTGCTCACGCGGCAACTTTACGGACCGTTCGGCTGTTCCGAACCCGGAGCCCCCTGCTCGCGGTTAGATTCCGGCCATGCGTCTTCTCGGTGGTCGGCTCTCCCGCGTCGCAGTGACCGCCGCGCTCCTTGCCGCGGCCGTTGCCGCTCCGCAGCTGGCCGGCACCCGTCTGGACGCCGCTCGTGCGACCGGCCCGGTCGTCAACGGCCGGATCGCGTACGTCGACTACGTCCACTATGACGGGGACATCTGGACCGCCAAGGCGGACGGGTCCGATGCCGTCGACATCACACATGACCCCTCGGCGGACCAGTCGATGCCTGTCTGGTCCCCGGACGGGTCGAAGATCGCCTTCGCGCAGAGCGCCACCGCCACCGCGCCTCGCGGCCTGTACGTCATGGACGCTGACGGCGGCCATGCTCATGTCGTCATGGCCGGCGTCGACCTGTACAGCCTCCCCAGCTGGTCACCGGACAGCCAGCGCATCGCCTTCTCCGGTGCTGGCAGCGGCCCCGTCTGCAGCTGCATCGTGGACGCGGATGGGACGAACTTGACCCACCTGCCCTACTACATGTTCATGCCGTCCTGGTCGCCGGACGGGACGAAGCTCGCCTACACGGCCTCCGACGGTAGCAGCGAGTGGATCTCGATCGCCGGCCTCGACGGCAGCGGGAGCATTCGGGTGTCGCCTCCGGGCGTCAACGCGTTCCGGCCGGCCTGGTCGCCTGACGGAACCGAGATCGCCTACCAGGCGGTGGTCGCAGCTGACACTCCCTCTTCGATCATGGTGATCGACGTGGATGGCAGCAACCAGCGAAGACTGGCCGACGGGTCGGACCCGTCCGGCTCCCCGGCGTGGTCGGCGGACGGCCAGCACATCCTGTTCAGGGCCTTGAGCGGCGCTGCCGTGATGGATCGCGACGGTTCGAACCTCAGCTACCTCGGGCATTCTGGGGACTCGTCCTGGGGGCCCCGGGTCGACACGCCCTTCGTCGTCGTCAGAAGCCCGCGTGATGACGCAGTGTTCGACCTGGGTGAGCCGGCGACGGCCGCGTTCCAGTGTGTGGCGAACGCGTCGCCGATCACCTCGTGCACGGCCACGGGATCCATCGTCGGCGCCTCGGACGCGGGTGGCGCTCTCGTGACCGGAGCTCTCGGCGACTACTCCTTCGACGTGACCGCCGTCGACGCCGAGGGGCGGACGGTCGTCCGGACCGTGCGGTACCGGGTCAAGGCAGTGCCGCCGTCCGTGAGCGTCCACGCCGTCGGGGTCGCGACGAACAGCGTCCCCTACGGCAGCTCCGTAACGACGACGTTCAGCTGTGCTCCCGGCGCGGGGAGCGAGCTCGTCTCCTGTGACGACTCGAACGGGGTCACCACCGCATCGGGTGGCCAGGGCGTGCTCGACACAGGAACGCTCGGCTCGCACGGCTACTCGGTAACCGCTGTCGACGCAGACGGGCAGAAGCGGACCGAGTGGATCGGGTACACCGTGACCACCACGCCACCGACCGCGGTCATCGACGGCCCGCCCGACGGGACGACGTACCGATATCGCGTGCCCGCATCCGTGCCCTACCACTGCGTTCCGGCTCCGGGCGCCGCGCTGGTGTCGTGCAAGGCCATGGGGACGGAGACGGCGCCGGGCGAGGTGAGCCTCGAGACCGACGCCTGGGGCGACCGATACCTGACGGTGGAGGCGACGGACAGCGACGGACAGACGTCGACGGCCACGTTCCACTACACGGTCGTTGCCGATCCGCCGACGGCGACGATCGAGAGTCCGGCCGACGGCGGGCAGTACACGTTGGGCGAGATGGTCGAAACACGCTTCTCGTGCCAGGACTACACCGGCGCCTGGATCTGGTTCTTCGACTGCACCGATCAATATCGCGAGTTCGTCGGGTACGGGGACCCGGACGGAACCGCGTGGGGATACAGCTACCTCGACACGACCACCCTCGGCACACACACCTACACGGTCACGGCGGTCGATCGAGGCAGGACCTCGAGCACGTCGATCACCTACACCGTCGTCGCGCCACCGGTACCACCTCTCTGCCACGGCCTCCGCGCGACCATCGTCGGCTCACCACGGTCGGACACGATCACCGGCACGGCCCGGCGTGACGTGATCGTCGCGAGGGGCGGCAACGACAGGATCCGCGGACTGAGCGGCAACGACGTCATCTGCGGCGGTGCGGGCTCCGACCGGATCTGGGGCGGTGCCGGAGCTGACTGGGTCAGCGGCGGAGCCGGGAACGACGTCATCGTCGGCGGAGACGGCCGTGACGTGCTCCGCGGCGACGCCGGCATCAACAGCATCAGGCGCTGACCTCAGCCCCGCGTGAGTCGCCGACTCCCGCCATGTTGGGCCGCCCACTAGGTTGACTCCATGGAGTACGTCGAGTCGCTTCTGGACCTGATCGGCAACACCCCGCTGGTGCGGCTCAACCGCAGCCTGGACGCGGACGGCAGGGACGGGCCGCTGGTGCTGGCCAAGGTGGAGTACCTGAACCCGGGCGGATCGGTGAAGGACCGGATCGCGACGCGGATGATCGACGCAGCGGAGGCGTCCGGCGAGCTGCAGCCGGGCGGCACGATCGTCGAGCCGACGTCCGGCAACACCGGCGTGGGGCTGGCGATGGTCGCGCAGAAGCGCGGCTACAAGTGCATCTTCGTGTGCCCGGACAAGGTCAGTGAGGACAAGCGCAACGTCCTCAAGGCGTACGGCGCCGAGGTGGTCGTCTGCCCGACCGCCGTGGCTCCCGAGCACCCCGACAGCTACTACAACGTGTCCGACCGGCTCGCGAGCCAGCCGGGCGCCTGGAAGCCCGACCAGTACTCCAACCCGAACAACCCGCGCTCCCACTACGAGGAGACCGGTCCGGAGATCTGGCGCCAGACCGAGGGCAGGATCACCCACTTCGTCACCGGCATGGGCACCGGCGGCACCATCAGCGGCGTCGGCCGCTACCTCAAGGAGCAGAACCCCGACATCCAGGTCGTCGGCGCCGACCCCGCGGGCAGCGTCTACTCCGGCGGCACCGGCCGCCCGTACCTGGTCGAGGGCGTCGGCGAGGACTTCTGGCCCGAGACCTACGACCGGTCCGTCGCCGATCGGGTCATCGAGGTCTCCGACGCCGACTCCTTCGCCTTCACCCGCCGGCTCGCCCGCGAGGAGGCCCTGCTGGTCGGCGGATCGGCCGGCATGGCGGCGTACGCCGCGAAGCAGCTGGCCGCCGAGCTGGCCGACGAGGGCCGCACCGACGCGATCATCGTAGTGCTGCTGCCCGACAGCGGCCGCGGCTACCTGAGCAAGGTCTTCAACGACGACTGGCTCGCGCAGTACGGCTTCGCGACCGGCGGCGAGCAGTCCGCGCAGACCGTCGGCGAGGTGCTGCGCACCAAGTCCAAGGGCCTGCCCGCGCTCGTGCACACCCACCCCACCGAGACCATCGCCGAGGCCATCGCGATCCTGCAGGAGTACGGCGTCTCCCAGATGCCCGTCGTCCGCGCCGAGCCGCCGATCGTGGCGGCCGAGGTGGCCGGCTCCGTCTCCGAGCGCGCCCTCCTCGACGCCCTGTACGCCGGCAAGGCCCGCCTCGCCGACTCCGTCGAGCAGCACATGTCCGAGGCGCTGCCCACGATCGGCTCGACCGAGGCCGCGACCGCCGCGGTGGCGATGCTCGAGAACGCCGATGCGGTGCTGGTCCACGAGGACGGCAAGCCCGTCGGCGTGCTCACCCGGCAGGACCTGCTGGCGTTCCTGGCCAAGGGATGATCCGCGAGGCCACGCCCGCTGACGTCCCCGACGTGCTGCGGCTGATCCGCGCGCTCGCGACGTACGAGCGCGAGGCGGACGCCGTCGTCACGACCGAGGACGACCTGCACCGCTGGGTCTTCGGCGACGACGCCGTCGCGTCCGTGCTGGTGGCGGAGCTCGAGGGACGGGTCGTCGGGATTGCCCTGTGGTTCCGCAGCTTCTCCACCTGGACCGGCCAGCCGGGCATCTACCTCGAGGACCTGTTCGTGGAGCCCGAGCACAGGGGGAGCGGCCTCGGGCTCGCGCTGCTGGGCGCCCTCGCCCGCATCGCGACCGAGCGCGGCTACCCGCGCGTGGAGTGGGCGGTGCTCACCTGGAACCAGCCCTCGATCGACTTCTACGAGGCGCTCGGCGCGCGGCACCAGGACGCCTGGTCGACGTACCGGCTGGCGGGCGAGGAGCTGGCGGCGCTGGCCCGTCAGTGAAGGTGGTCGGTGAGCGTTCCCTGCTCGCCGAACAGCCGAGCCCGCCACTCCTCGAGCAGCGCGGTGTCGTCGTGGTCGTCGGGGTGGAATCCGGTGCGCCGGTAGTCCCGGAGCCGGGCGATGACGTCCCGCTCCAGGAACGGCGAGTGGCGCAGCGCCGCCAGGCTGCGCACCAGCCGCACGGGGTGGTACGTCGCCGGGTCGCGCAGCAGCGACAGCAGCGTCGCCACCACCACGAGCCCGATCAGCCCGACGCTCTGGATGGCGAACCCGAGCCGGCGTACCCGCTCGGAGCCGCCGGCCGCGCGGAACACGTCGAACGCCACGGCCTTGTGCTCGGTCTCCTCGAGCGCGTGCCAGAGCAGGATGTTGCGCACCTCGGTCTCGCCGAGGAGGCGCTGGGCCTCGTGCTTGCTGAGCAGCGCGGACGCGATGGTGGCCGTGTAGTGCTCGAGCGCGGCCGTGTAGGACAGGCACAGGATGGCGGGCGCTCGCTTGGTCGCGTCGGCGAGCGACCACTTCACGAACCGGGAGACGCGGTGGGTCGGGTAGCCCATCACCTGCAGCCGCCGGTTGAGCTCGCGGTGCTCGCGGCCGTGGGTCACCTCCTGGCCGATGAAGCCGCGCACCTGCTCGGCAAGCACCGGATCGGTGACCCGGTCGGCGTAGCGACGTACCGACCGCACGAAGAAGTCCTCACCGGGCGGGAAGGTCGCCGACAGCACCGCGACCACGTGGCTCATCACCAGGTCGCCGTCGACGTAGTGCTTGCGCAGCGACCCGGTCGGGTAGCTGAACCGGATGCGGCGCACGTGCAGGTCGCGAGGAGCTGCCATGCGCTCGAGGGTACGCCGGTGCTCAGCCCGCCGGCGTGAAGTAGCGGCAGACGTGGTGGACGTCGAACCCGAGCCCGTCGTACAGCGCGCGGGCCGCGGTGTTCGACGTCTCGACGTGCAGCCAGGCGGTCAGCGCGCCGCGCTCCGCACCCCACTCGAGCAGCTCGGCCATCAGTGCCGTGGCGTGGCCGCGCCGGCGGTGGCCCGGGTCGACGGTGAGGCTGTGGACGCCGAGCCAGTCGCCGTCGATGTACGCCTCGCCCTCGGCGATCGGGTCGCAGCCCGTGCCGATGCTCGCGACGGCACGGTCGCCGCTGACGGTGAGCTCGACGGGGGCAGGAGCGGCGGCGAGCCTGCGGCGTACCCGCGCGACCGAGGCGATCCGGAGCTCCGCCTCGCCGGTCGGGTCCTCCTGCCAGCCGAGCTCGCGGACGCCGGCCTCGACGTCGCCGTCCGCCTCGACCTGGAGGCACGCCGGCCGGCCGATCCCGTCGTAGAAGTCGGTGACCTGCGCCAGCGCCTCCGTGAGCGGCATCCCGGGATCGCCCATCGCCAGGCAGGAGGTGGCGCGCCGCCGCGGCCGGCCGACCGGTGCGGGGTCGTTGCGCAGCACCCACTCGCCGAGCGGCACGGTGAGCACGCGCTCCCACAACCCCGCGGTCCGCAGCTCGAGGTCGCGCGCGGACACCCGGCCGCGCACCGACGGCCGCGGCGGCACCGGCTTGCCCGACACGATCAGCTCCACCGGGATCGGGACGGCCGGCCCGTCCTCGGGCTGCACCACGCAGACCTCGTCGTCCCAGGACAGGCAGGTGCCCAGCAGGTCCGTGAACGCGGGGCCACCGGTGGGTCCGGTCTCGCCGGGCACGAGGCGTCGTACGACGACCCGCTGTCCGACGACGTGGGGTCCTAGCATCCGGGGCACGCTCGGATACTAGAGTGGCCCCCGCACGAAACAGTTTCGTGAACCCTCAGTCGTTGCAGTCCCAGGAGGAAGTCGATGACCTACGTCATCTCCCAGCCGTGCGTTGACGTCAAGGACCGTGCCTGCGTCGACGAGTGCCCCGTCGACTGCATCTACGAGGGCAAGCGGATGCTCTACATCCACCCTGACGAGTGCGTCGACTGCGGCGCCTGCGAGCCGGTCTGCCCGGTCGAGGCGATCTTCTACGAGGACGACGTGCCGGAGGAGTGGAAGGACTACTACGACGCGAACGTGAAGTTCTTCGACGACCTCGGCTCGCCGGGCGGTGCCGCCAAGATGGGCGAGATCGACAAGGACGCGGAGTTCGTCGCGGCCCTCAGCCCGCAGAACCAGGACCACTGATCGTGTCGGCTGCCGGCCCGGTCTCGGGCCGGTTGCCCGACTTCCCCTGGGACAAGCTCGCTCCGCACGCCGAGCGGGCCCGTGCCCATGCCGACGGCATCGTCGACCTCTCGATCGGCACGCCCGTCGACCCGACGCCGCAGGTCGCGCGTGACGCGCTCGTCGCGGCCGCCGACTGGCCGGGCTACCCGACCACCATCGGCCTGCCCGAGACGCGCCAGGCGATCAGCGACTGGTTCGCGCGCGTCCACGGGGTGACCGGCCTGGGCCTGGACCAGGTGCTGCCGGTGATCGGCACCAAGGAGCTCATCGCCCAGCTGGCGCTGCACCTGGGCGTCGGCCCGGGTGACCTGGTCGGGTTCCCCGAGGTGGCGTACCCGACGTACGAGGTCGGCGCGGTGCTGGCCGGCGCGACCCCGGTCGCGACCGACGCGCTGACCACCTTCGGCCCGCAGACGCCGAGGATCTTCTGGCTCAACAGCCCCTCCAACCCGACCGGCCGGGTGCTGCCGCCCGAGCACCTGAAGAAGGTCGTCGACTGGTGCCGCGAGCGCGGCGTCCTCCTCGTCTCGGACGAGTGCTACCTGGACTGCGTGTGGGAGGGCGAGGCCCTCTCCGTGCTGCACCCCTCGATCTCCGGCGGGAGCACCGACGGCATCCTCGTCGTCCACTCGCTCTCGAAGCGGTCCAACCTGGCGGGCTACCGCGCCGGCTTCGTGGCCGGCGACGCGGCGCTGATCGGCGAGCTGCTCGCGGTGCGCAAGAACCTCGGGCTGATCGTGCCCGGCCCCGTCCAGCAGGTCATGACGGCGGTGTACGCCGACGACGCGCACGCGGCCGAGCAGCACGCGCGGTACGCCGCCCGGCGTACCCGCCTCAAGGCCGCGCTGGAGTCGGCGGGCTTCACCGTCGACCACTCCGAGGCCGCGCTCTACCTGTGGTCCACGCGCGGCGAGGACTGCTGGAAGACCGTCTCGGACCTGGCCGACCTCGGCATCCTGGCCGCCCCCGGCGACTTCTACGGCGTCGCGGGCCGCCAGCACGTGCGGATCGCCATCACCGCGACCGACGAGCGCATGGACGCGGCGGTCGCCCGGCTCAAGGCCTAGCCTCCAGGCCTAGCCGAAGACCTCGACCCGCACCGAGCCCGACGCGGCGGGGGCCGGCTGCCAGCCGCTGCGGCCGGCACGCCACTCCTCCCCGGCGAAGTCGATGGTGCGGATCTGCAGCCGTCCGGCGTTGCCGGCGAGGTACTGCGCCAGCGCCCAGCCGTAGGTCTGCGGGTCGGCCTGCGCGGAGACGTCGACCCGCAGCGTCGTACCGGCCCTGCCGGCGAGGTGCACGGGCAGCGAGCCGAAGCGGGTGCGCACGTCGTCGCGGACCGCCGAGGCGCGCCCGCTCAGGCCGCTGGAGGTCTGCACGCTGTCGGTGGACGGCGCGCCGCCGGACAGGTCGCAGCTGAAGGCGGCGGGGGAGTAGCCGGTCAGCGCCGAGGCCAGCGCGCGGGCGTCCTCCTCGTGCGCCGCGTAGGCACTGGGGTACGCCGAGCGCTGCACCTTCTGGGCCGCGACGGTGATCTCCATCGACTCGTAGCCGTTCACCTTGACCAGGGCGTCGAAGAACGCGTTGGTGGCGTAGACGCGGTCCATCAGCTGGGCGCGGGTGCCCCAGCCCTGCGACGGCCGCTGCTGGAACAGGCCGACCGAGTCCCGGTCGCCCGCGGTGAGGTTGCGCAGCTTCGACTCCTGCATCGCCGTGGCGAGCGCGATCGAGGTCGCGCGCGCGGGCAGCCCGCGCCGGATCGCCACCGACGCGATCAGCGTGGCGTTCTCCGCCTGGTCCCGGTCGATCTCGACGGTGTGGCCGTTGACGGTCGCCGTGCAGTCACCTGTCGGCCCGAAGCCGAGGTTGTTGGTCGCGCGGAACACCCCGATCCCCACCCCGGCGATCACGGCGAGCACCGCGAGGCCGAAGACGATGGAGAACAGGCGCTTCGACACGGATCCAGTCTGGGGTGCGGGTGGTGAAGGTCAGTTCGCGTGCAGCGCGGCGTTGAGGGCGATGCCCTCGCCCTGCCACGGAACGGCCTCGACCGCGCCGGTCAGCGAGTTGCGCCGGAACAGCACGTTGCTGGCGCCGGACAGCTCCAGCGCCTTGGCGGTGCGCGGCTCCTTGCCCGGCTCCAGCACCGTCACCTTGGTGCCGGCCGTGACGTAGCAGCCCGCCTCGACGACGCAGTCGTCGCCGAGCGAGATGCCGAGGCCCGAGTTGGCGCCGAGCAGGCAGCGGCGGCCCACCGAGATGACCTGCTTGCCGCCGCCGGACAGGGTGCCCATGATCGAGGCGCCACCGCCGACGTCGGAGCCGTCCGCGACCACGACGCCGGCCGAGATCCGGCCCTCGACCATGGAGGTGCCGAGCGTGCCGGCGTTGAAGTTCACGAAGCCCTCGTGCATGACGGTGGTGCCCTCGGCCAGGTGCGCGCCGAGGCGGACCCGGTCGGCGTCGGCGATCCGGACACCGGTCGGGAGCACGTAGTCGACCATCCGCGGGAACTTGTCGACGCCGTAGACCGTGACGTGCTGGCCGGCGGCCCGCAGCCGGGCGCGGGTGGCTTCGAAGCCGTCGACGGCGCACGGGCCGGCGGAGGTCCACACGACGTTGGCGAGGAAGCCGAACTGGCCGTCCAGGCTCAGGCCGTGCGGCTGGACCAGGCGGCTCGACAGCAGGTGGAGCCGCAGCCACACGTCCTCGGTCGAGGTCGGGGCGGCCTCCAGGTCGGCGATCTCGACCAGGTTGACCTTGGTCGTCACACCGCGGGCCGCGTCGGCCCCCTCGAGCGCGACCAGGTCGGCGGGCGCGGTCGCGTCGGCCGGCGTCGCGCCGAGCGCGGGGGAGGGGAACCAGGTGTCGAGGACGGTTCCGTTGGCGTCGTACGTCGTCAGGCCGAAGGCCCAGGCGGAGCGGGTCACGTGAGGGGAGTCTAGTGGTCCGTCACTCGGCGAGGATCGCCAACTGCCGGCTCTGGGCGATGAGCCGGCCCTGCTCGTCCCACAGCTCGCAGTCCTCGTCGTGGTAGCCCGCGATCACGTGCCGAGTCGTGACGTGCCCGAGTGCCCACGTGGTCTCCGGGCGCCGCCGGTAGTGCACGGTGAGCTGGATCGTCGCCGACGCGAGGTGCCCGATCTCCGCGGTGACCGGCGGGAAGGCGTCGGTCATGGCCCCGGCGAGCAGCGCGTCCACCGGCCGGCCGTCGGTCGTGCCGATCCAGCACAACGACTCGGTGGTGCCGCTGGGGTGTCCCTCCATCCAGCCCGGGATCGCCGCGGCGCGGTAGGTGTAGCGCTCCAGGATGGGGGCCGTGCCGAGCGGGATCACCGTGCTGAGGTCCGCGCACGCCTCGGGGCTCGGCATCGCGGGCGCCGGGTGCGGCAGGTGCTCGACCTTGCCGGCCGCGTCCCAGTCGTGGGCGCTGACGACCGCGTGCGCGATCTCCCGGCCGTCCTGGGTCAGCAGGGCGTCGTACGTCGAGACCCGGCGACCCGCCCGGACCTGCCGGACCTGCACCTCGGCGGGTCCGGCCTGGGCCGGGCGGAAGTAGGTGACGGCGATCGTGAGCGGGTCGGGGTGGGTCGCCTCGAGCATCGTGGCGTGCTGGAGCACGGCCAGGATGTAGCCGCCGTTGGGGGTCTGGTTGGCCGTGTTCCAGTCGGTGCTGAGCCGAACGGCGTACCGGCCGTCGCCGAGGTGCTCTGCCGCGACGGCGCTGTCGAGGAGGAAGGTCACCCGGCCATCCTCGCGGGTGCCTCCGCTACTGCCCGACCCGGCCGTCGATGCACTCGCGGAGCAGGTCGGCGTGGCCACAGTGCCTGGCGTACTCCTCGATCATGTGCACCACGATGTCGCGGATGCTGGCGGTGTCGCCGTCGCCGTTGTAGACGACCTCGTCGCCGAGCTGGTCGTCGGTGAGCAGGTCCAGGTAGCCGTCGGCGCGGGCGATCTCGTACTCCCAGGCCTCGATGGCCTCCTCGACGCACTCCTGGGTGCCGACCGCGTCGTCCCAGTCGACGTCACGACGCTCGGCGTCGAAGAAGGGCCGGGCCTCGTCGAGGTTGCCCTGCAACGCACGCTGGAACCAGCCGTGCTCGACCTTGGCCATGTGTCGCACGAGGCCCAGCAGGCTCATCGTGCTCGGCGGCACGGACCGTGTCGCGAGCTGCTCGGGGCTCAGCTCGTCGCACTTCATCGCCAGCGTGAGCCGGTAGTTCGTCAGGTACTCCCGGTAGGTCGCGAGCTCGCCCTTCGGGTTGTCCGAGGTGCGGGGATCGTTCTCCGAGTCGGTCCACATGTCAGCCATGTCCTAAACTCTGCCTCACAGGCGTTCGAGCCGTCATCAGCGGCGAGCTTCCGGAAGAAAGCCCTCGGGCAAGTAGAACCGGACGGGTAGGCCCGTCACAGCCAAGATCGAGTGGTCGACGCAGGTCGGCAAGCCAGGTGGTACCGAGGCGAGAGTCTCCCTGGCAGCCAGGACGAGACCGACCGCAGGAGCCCCCGATGACCTACCCGAAGGTCAGCACCGACGCCACCACGACCCAGGGCGTGCCGAGCAGCCCCAAGTTCCCCGAGATCGAGGAGCGGGTGCTCGCCTACTGGGCCGAGGACGACACCTTCCGCGCGTCGGTCGAGCAGCGCGACCCCGGCGCCGACGGGGAGAACGAGTTCGTCTTCTACGACGGCCCGCCCTTCGCCAACGGCCTGCCGCACTACGGCCACCTGCTGACCGGCTACGTCAAGGACATCGTGCCGCGCTACCAGACGATGCGCGGCAAGCGTGTCGAGCGCCGCTTCGGCTGGGACACGCACGGCCTGCCCGCCGAGCTCGAGGCGATGCGCCTCAACGGCATCAAGACCACCGACGAGATCGTCGAGATGGGCATCGACCGGTTCAACGACGCGTGCCGCGCGTCGGTCCTCAAGTACGCCGACGAGTGGCGCGCCTACGTCACCCGCCAGGCCCGCTGGGTCGACTTCGACAACGACTACAAGACCATGAACCCGACGTTCATGGAGTCGGTGCTGTGGGCCTTCAAGAGCCTCTACGACAAGGGCCTGGTCTACGAGGGCTTCCGGGTCCTGCCCTACTGCTGGCAGGACGAGACGCCGCTGTCCAACCACGAGCTGCGGATGGACGACGACGTCTACAAGATGCGTCAGGACCCCGCCGTCACGGTCGGCTTCGAGATCACCACGCCCGGCGAGCTCCAGGGCGCCAAGCTGCTGATCTGGACCACCACCCCGTGGACGCTGCCGAGCAACCTCGCGGTGATGGTCGGCTCCGAGATCGACTACGTCGCGGTCGAGGACTACGGCGTGCGCTATCTGCTGGCCGAGGCGCGCCTGGCGGCGTACTCCCGCGAGCTGGGCGAGGAGCCGCATGTCGTGTGGCGCGGCAAGGGCGCCGACCTGCTCGGGCTCACGTACACCCCGCCGTTCTCCTACTACGAGGGTCACGAGAACGCCTTCCGCGTGGTGCCGGCCGACGACGCCGTCACCACCACCGACGGCACCGGGCTCGTCCACTCGGCGGGCGCCTTCGGTGAGGTCGACAAGGAGGTCACCGACCGCGAGGGCATCGCGCCGGTCATGCCCGTCGGCAAGGACGGCCGGTTCACCGCCCCCGTCAGCGAGTACGCCGGCATGCAGGTCTTCGACGCGAACCTGCACATCATCGACGACCTCAAGAGCCACGGCGGCTCGGTCACGCCCGGCACCGTGCTGTTGCGCCGCGAGACCTACGACCACTCCTACCCGCACTGCTGGCGCTGCCGGCAGCCGCTCATCTACAAGGGCGTCTCGTCGTGGTTCGTCGAGGTCACCAAGTTCAAGGACCGCATGGGTGAGCTCAACCAGGAGATCCGCTGGGTCCCCGAGCACATCAAGGACGGCCAGTTCGGCAAGTGGGTGGCCAACGCCCGCGACTGGTCGATCACCCGCAACCGGTTCTGGGGTTCGCCCGTGCCGGTGTGGAAGTCCGACGACGAGGCCTACCCGCGCATCGACGTCTACGGCTCGTTCGAGGAGATCGAGCGCGACTTCGGCCGGCTGCCGCTGAACAAGCAGGGTGAGCCGGACCTGCACCGGCCCTGGGTCGACGACCTGACCCGCCCCAACCCCGACGACCCCACCGGGAAGTCGACGATGCGGCGCGTCACCGACGTGCTGGACGTGTGGTTCGACTCGGGCTCGATGTCCTTCGCCCAGGTGCACTACCCGTTCGAGGCCAAGGGCTGGTTCGAGCACCACTTCCCGGCCGACTTCATCGTCGAGTACATCGGCCAGACCCGCGGCTGGTTCTACACGCTGCACATCCTGGCGACCGCGCTCTTCGACAAGCCGGCGTTCCAGTCCTGCATCAGCCACGGCATCGTGCTCGGCTCCGACGGCAACAAGATGTCGAAGTCGCTGCGCAACTACCCCGACGTCGCCGAGGTCTTCGACCGCGACGGCGCCGACGCGATGCGCTGGTTCCTCATGGCCTCGCCGATCCTGCGCGGCGGCAACCTGGTCGTCACCGAGCAGGGCATCCGTGACGCCGTGCGCCAGGTGATGATCCCGCTCTGGAACACCTGGTACTTCTTCGCGCTCTACGCCAACGCCGAGGGCTACACCGCCACCGGCCGCACCGACTCGACAGACCCGCTGGACCGCTACCTGCTCGCCAAGACGCGGCAGTACGTCGAGAAGCTCACCACCGAGCTCGACGACTACGCCGTCGCCGACGCCTGCGAGACGACGCGCACGTTCATCGACGTGCTGACCAACTGGTACGTCCGCCGCTCCCGCGAGCGGTTCTGGGAGGGCAAGGCCGAGGCCTTCGAGACCCTCGCCGCCGTCCTGGACGTGGTCTGCCGGACCGTGGCGCCGCTGCTCCCGCTGGTGTCGGAGGAGATCTGGCGCGGTCTCACCGGCGGTCGCTCGGTGCACCTGGCCGACTGGCCGGACGTCTCGTCGCTCCCCGCCGACGACGCGCTGGTCGCGGCCATGGACGAGGTCCGCGAGGTCTGCTCCACGACCTCGGCGCTGCGCAAGGCCGCCAAGCTCCGCAACCGGCTGCCGCTGGCCGGCCTCACCGTGGTCGTCGACGACGTGGCCGGGCTGGAGCCGTTCACGGCGATCATCGCCGACGAGATGAACCTCAAGTCGGTGCGCCTCGTCGCGGCCGACTCCGACGAGGCGGCCGGCTACGGCGTCGAGCAGAAGCTCACCGTCAACGCCCGTGCGGCCGGCCCGCGCCTGGGCAAGGACGTGCAGCTGGCCATCAAGGGCTCCAAGTCCGGCGACTGGTCGGTCGCGGCCTCCGGCGAGGTCGTCGCCGGCGGGCTGGCGCTGGTCGAGGGCGAGTACACCCTGGAGACCGTCGTCGGCGAGGCCTCCGAGGGCGTCGCGACCGCGATGCTCCCGGGCGGCGGCTTCGTCGTGCTCGACACCGTCGTGACGCCAGAGCTGGCCGAGGAGGGCCTGGCCCGCGACCTGATCCGGGCGGTCCAGCAGGAGCGCCGCGACACCGGGCTCGAGGTCACCGACCGCATCTCGCTGCAGATCGGCGGCTCCGAGGTCGTCCTCGCCGCCGCCCTCGCGCACGAGCGGCTCATCGCCGGCGAGACCCTCGCGACGTCGTACGCCGTGGGCGAGCTCGCCGATGGCACCACGGTCGACCTGGGCGACGGCCAGCAGGCCACCATCTCGGTCCAGCGCGTCTGAGTCGGCTGGAGCCCGAGGCGCGAGGCGTCGGAAGCGCCTGGTCACGGCGCCGAATGGCGCTTTCCACGCCTCGCCCCTGGCGGTGCGGCTGGAGCGTCGGACGTGTGCGACACGATGGTTCGCATGACAGCAGCTGACGACGAACGGGACCCGTGGTGGCAGGTCATTGCGGTGTTCGGCCACGACGTCGACCAGGGGAGCGACTTCGCCTACACCGTTGGCCTCGCGGAACGCGGTCTCCCGGAGCTCCACGTGCTCTGCCGGCCGTCCGAGGGCGAGGACCCGGCGCACGACTGGAGGTTCAGCATGCGCGACATGGGACGCCTCCTCAACGAGGTGGCCTGGCGTCTGGTCGACGGCAGGTTGTCACCGGGGGACACGTGGACGGAGCAGTACGACGCCGGGCTCGTCGAGGCCCGCTTCCGTCTGGACCCCGCGGTCGAGGCCGAGGAGCTGGAGGCGTTCCAGGCCCACCCGGCGCCCGTCCACCCGCTGCGCTGGTCGCTGCATCGCAAACCGATGGGCCCGCTGACGCCGCTCACGCCTGACGCGGAGGGTCGTGCCTGGGAGGAGCTCGGCGCCCTCACAACACAGACACCGATGACGGGGGCGATCCGCGGCGTCCCGACGATGTGGGCCGTTCCTGCTGTCCCTTCATGGGACCCCACGCAACGCTGGGGCCCGCGCACACCGCTCGTCGCTGCATCCGCGTCGCGGCTGGTGCACTGCTCGGTGGACGAGCTCATCGACCTCGTCAACCTGACCTTCGCGCTCGAGGTCCGCCACCTTTCCGCCTATCCACTGGTCGTGGCGCGTAGTGCCGCGCGCGACGTCGGCCGATCATCCGCCCTTGAGAGGCTGGAGGACGACGTGCGCGACCTCGTGGCGGGTCTCGGCACGGCGTGGGCGGAGGACGCGTGGTCGGCCGCCCTCGCCTGGGTCGACGACGACGAGGACGAGCCGTTCCCTCCCGAGCGTCTGAAGGAGATGCTGGGCCTGGTCATCACCAGCCACCTGGCGACCGTCGCGGTTGCGGATCGGCTCGAGGTGGATGACGTGATCGCGGGGATCGGGCCACTCTCCGTGTGCTTCGAGAGTCGGGGGGTGTCCCCCGACGACCGGTGGCACGCCGCCCCGCACGTCGTCGACGCGGTGGCCGGGCTGGTGCGGACCGCCGGCGCGCGTGCGACGGTCGATGCGGCTCTCGCCTGGCAGCGGCAGGAGGACGAGGCCACGGCCGAGGCCCGCGGTTCGCTCGCGGTGATGGCGTGCCGGAGCGCGTCGACGTTCCCGCCGTTCATGCAGGCATGCGGCGGGATGGCTGGCCAGCTGGTGGCGACCCTCGCAGAAGCCGAAGCACCCGGCTGGGTGGTGCAGGAGTGGCTCTCGGCGATCGCCACCCTCGTGACGCACCGTGCGCTGCTCGGCAACGAGGTCGCTGAGCCGGTTCTTCTGGCGGGCGCCGCGCTCATGCCCGGACTGCTCGAGGTGGTGAACCAGCCCCTGGCCCCCTGAGGAGGTCAGTCGGTCCAGGTCAGGCGAGGCCGAGTCGCGCGGACAGCTTGTCGAGGTAGGCCAGGACCGTCGGCTCGTCGGCGTCGGGGACGCCCCAGATCAGCTCGGTGGCCTGGGCCGCGGTCCAGTCGGCGAAGTCCTCGGGGGTGGGCTTCTTCGCCACCAGGATGCGTACGTCGGGGTCGCCGGCCCGGCCGGCGTCGGCCCACGCCTTGCGGAGGAGGTCGGCGTTCGCGGCGACGTCGGAGGTGGTCGGCGTGGTCATCCAGCCGTCGGCGTTGGCGGCGATCCACTCGAAGGTCTTCGGTCCCGCGCCCGCGCCGACGACGACCGGGATACGGCCCTGCGGCGGCTTCGGGTAGGCCCAGCTGGGGCCGAACGAGACGAACTCGCCGTCGTACGACGCCTCCTCCTCGGTCCACAGGGCCCGCATCGCCTCCAGGTACTCCTTGAGCACGGTGCGGCGCTTGCCGGCCGGGACGTGGTGGTCGGTGAGCTCGTCGGTGTTCCAGCCGAAGCCGGCGCCGATCGAGACCCGGCCGCCGGAGAGGTGGTCGAGGGTCGCGATCGTCTTGGCCAGGGTGATCGGGTCGGACTCGACCGGCAGCGCGACGGCGGTTGAGAGGCCGATCCGCGAGGTGACCGCGGCGCACGTGGCCAGCGAGACCCACGGGTCGAGGGTGCGCAGGTAGCGGTCGTCGGGCAGGTCCTCGCCGCCGGTGGGGTGCAGCGCGTCGCGTCGTACCGGGATGTGGGTGTGCTCCGGCACGTAGATCGTGTCGAAGCCGCGGTCCTCGGCGGCCTTCGCGAGCGTGGCCGGCGCGATGCCGCGGTCGGAGGTGAAGAGCACGATGCCGTTGCGCATGGCAGCACCGTATCCCAGAAATAGAACAGGTTCTAGATCTCCTGGACAGGTGTCCGATTCCGTGACCTGCCAGGATGGGGGCGTGCCTGATCGTCTCGACCTGACCGACGTCGTCTCCCTGACCGAGCAGCTCGTCGACATCGAGTCGGTGAGCCTGAACGAGCTGGAGATCACCGACCTGGTCGAGCAGGCGCTGACCGGCCGCGACCACCTCGACGTGCAGCGCTTCGGCAACACCATCGTCGCCCGCACCGACCTCGGCCGCCCCGAGCGCGTGATCCTCGCCGGCCACCTCGACACGGTGCCCATCAACGACAACCTGCCCAGCCGCAACGACGGCGAGTACCTGCACGGGCTCGGCACGAGCGACATGAAGGGCGGGGACGCGGTCATCATCAAGCTGGCCGCCGAGCTGACCGACCCCAACCGCGACCTCACCTACGTCCTGTACGACGCCGAGGAGATCGCCGCGATCCACAACGGGCTCGGCAAGCTGGCCACCGAGCACCCCGAGCTGCTCGAGGCCGACTTCGCGATCCTCATGGAGTCCTCGCGCGCCGAG
>DATFHM010000072.1:0-22952 GCA_035248385.1 Nocardioides sp.
GTACACCGGCGGCGACCCGGCCACCCTGATCCCCGCCCGCGAGCTGACCCCCGAGGAGGACGCGATCGTGACCGCCTACGTCGCGGACAAGGCCGTGTACGAGTGCCTCTACGAGGCCCGCAACCGACCGGGGTGGCTCGACCTCCCGCTCGGAGCGCTGACCCGGCTGGTGGAGGTGGGCGATGCCTGAGCAGACCTTCGCCCCCACCCTCGGCGAGATCGACCTGCACCTGGTCGGCGAGGGCCGCCACGAGCAGCTCTGGCAGGTGCTGGGCTCGCACGTGCGGTCGATGCCCGGCGCCGACGGCGACCCGGTCGTCGGGACGTCGTTCGCCGTCTGGGCGCCGAACGCCCGCTCCGTGCGGGTCGTCGGCGACTTCAACAGCTGGGACGGCAACGCCAGTCCGCTGCGGCTCCTGGACGGGTCGGGCGTGTGGGAGACGTTCGTGCCCGGCGTCGGGTCGGGGGCGACGTACCGGTACGTCGTCGAGGGCGCCGACGGCGTGTGGCGGCACAAGGCCGACCCGTTCGCGACGTACGCCGAGGTGCCGCCCGCCCACAGCTCCAAGGTCTTCGAGAGCAGCCACGTCTGGGCCGACGACGAGTGGCTGCAACGACGCGCGAGCCGCAGCCCCGTCCACGAGCCGATGTCGGTCTACGAGATGCACCTGGGCTCCTGGAAGCGCCACCCGGACGGCTCGTTCTGGACCTACGACGAGCTGGCGGCCGACCTGCCGGCGTACCTCTCCGGGCTGGGGTTCACCCACGTCGAGCTGATGCCGGTGATGCAGCACCCGTTCGGCGGGTCCTGGGGCTACCACGTCACGGGCTACTTCGCGGCCGACAGCCGGTTCGGCGACCCCGACGGCCTCCGCCGGCTGATCGACGCGCTGCACCGGGCCGGCATCGGCGTCATCCTCGACTGGGTGCCCGGGCACTTCGCCACCGACGAGTGGGCGCTGGCGCGCTTCGACGGCACCGCCCTCTACGAGCACGACGACCCGCGTCGCGGCTGGCACCCGGAGTGGGGCTCCTACATCTTCAACTTCGGCCGCCACGAGGTCCGCAACTTCCTGGTGTCCAACGCGATCTACTGGGCCGAGGAGTTCCACGCCGATGGGCTGCGCGTCGACGGCGTCGCCTCGATGCTCTACCTCGACTACGCCCGCAAGGACGGCGAGTGGGTGCCCAACAAGTACGGCGGCCACGAGCACCTCGAGGCCGTCAGCTTCCTGCAGGAGGTCAACGCGACCGTCTACAAGCGGGTGCCCGGCGTCGTCACGATCGCCGAGGAGTCCACCGCCTGGCCGGGCGTCACGCAGCCGACCTCGACCGGCGGGCTCGGCTTCGGCTTCAAGTGGAACATGGGCTGGATGCACGACACGCTGCGCTACCTGGAGCACGACCCGATCCACCGCGCGCACCACCACGGCGAGATGGCGTTCACGCTCGCCTACGCCCACGCCGAGAACTACGTGCTGCCGCTGAGCCACGACGAGGTCGTGCACGGCAAGGGCTCGCTGGTCGCGAAGATGCCCGGCTCGCGGTCCGAGCAGCTGGCCACGCTGCGGGCCTACCTGGCCTACCAGTGGGCGCACCCCGGCAAGCAGCTGGTGTTCATGGGCACCGAGCTCGCCCAGGAGCGGGAGTGGGCCGAGGCGCGCGAGCTGGACTGGTGGATCCTCGAGCGGGCCGGGCACGCCGGCGTGCAGGCGCTCGTGCGCGACCTGAACAGCGTGTACGCCGCCCAACCCCCGCTCTGGCAGCGCGACAACGAGCCGGACGGGTTCGGGTGGATCGACGCCAGCGCCGCCGGTGCCAACGTGTTCGCGTTCCGCCGGCTCGACCGCGAGGGCAGCGAGCTCGTCTGCGTGACGAGCTTCTCCGGCAGCGAGCACAGCTCCTACCGGCTCGCGCTGCCGTCCACCGGCACCTGGGTCGAGGTGCTCAACACCGACGCCTCGGCGTACGACGGCGGCGGGCGGGGCAACCTCGGCCGGGTCACGGCCGTCGCCGCGTCCGAGCTCGCGTCCCGGGCGCCCGGCGGGCTCCCGGCGTACGCCGACGTGGTGCTGCCACCGCTCACGACGCTCTGGCTGCGACCCGCCTGACCCCGCCGCATAGGGTGGGGCCGTGACCGAGCACTCCGCGGACCACCGCACCGTCGACGACGGCGTCGCGCGGATCAGCTGGTCGCCCGAGCTCGCCGAGCGCGGCTGGCAGGCCGCCGTGGACGTCGTACGCCGCCAGGTGGCCGAGGCGCTCACCGACCACCACCGGGTGGAGGTGAAGGTGCCCGCCGGCGACGACGAGGCGAACCGGATCGCCACCTGGTCGGGCCTGCGCCGCGAGGGCGTCGAGCGCCGCGTCACCGGCGACCTGGTCGTCTACGGCCGGCTCGCCGATGACGTACCCGTGCACGAGCCGGGCGGCTTCCGGGCGATCCTCAACTCGTTCCTGCCGCGCAAGCGCGGGATCAGCCAGATGCTCATCCGCGCCGCGGACAGGCCGGTGGACGACCCGCACGTGCTGCTGTGCAACCTGACCTACAAGACCGACTGGGACCTCCCGGGCGGCGTGATCGAGGTCGGCGAGTCGCCTCACCTCGGGGTCGGCCGCGAGGTCGAGGAGGAGCTCGCGCTCACCATCGCGCCGGGCCGGCTCCTCATCACCGACTGGTTGCCGCCGTGGGGCGGCTGGGACGACGCGCTGTGCCTGGTGTTCGACGGCGGCACCCAGCCGGCCTCGATCGTGGAGCGGATCGTGCCGCAGGCCCGAGAGATCCGTCAGGCCGCGTTCCTCTCGCTGGCCGAGATCGACGAGCGGGCGGCCGACTTCACCGCGCGGCGGATCCGCTCGGCACTGGCCGCGCTGGACCCGACGGCTCCTCGCTACACCGAGTCGGGGCGGGAGCCGGGCTCCGGCGCATAGCCACCAGCACGCCCGCGATCAGCAGCGCTCCTCCGGCCAGCACGGCGACGGACGGCTGCTCGCCGAGGAGCAGCCAGGCCGAGCCGATCGAGACCGGCGGCACGAGCAGCACCCACGGCACGACCGCGGAGGACCGGTTGCGGGCGAGGAGCCCGTTGAAGATCGCGTAGCCGGTCAGCGAGGCCAGCCCGGCGGTGTACAGGGTCGACAGCAGCGCCTTCCAGCCGAACGCGTGGGCGGCGACGGTGAGGGTGTGCGGGCCGTCCAGGGCGATCGCGAGCAGCAGGACCGGGACGGGCACGACCAGCGCCGACCAGACGGTGAGCGCGAGCCCGCCGGTGGCTCCGGAGGCGCGCGAGACGACATTGCCGATCGCCCACATCAGGGCGGCGAGCAGGCACAGGACCAGCGCCAGGAGCGGGATGTGGCCGCCGCGGCCGAGGCCGACGACGACGAGGCCGGCCACGCCGAGGGCGACGCCGGCCGTCTGGGCGGCGGTGGGGCGCTCCTTCAGGATCCCGGCCGCGAGCAGGATGGTGAGCACCACCTGGGCCTGCAGGACCAGTCCGGCCAAGCCGGGCGGCATGCCGCGGTCCATCGCCACGTAGAGGAACGCGAACTGGCCCAGTGACATGAACGCCCCGACCCCGACGATCGTGCGCCACGGCAGGTCCGGCTTCGGAATCAGGAAGACCGCCGGCACCAGCACCGCGGTGAACCGGACCGCGACGAAGACCAGCGGCGGGACCTCGCCCATGCCCCAGTCGATCACCACGAAGTTGAAGCCCCAGATGCCCGCGACCAGCGCGGCGAGGAGGCAGTCGCGTCGGGTCATGGCCTCCATCCTGGTTCGTCACTTCATGCAGCACCAGCGAACAAAACTGCTGGTTTTCATGTAGCGTCGCTGCATGATCGATCTCGACGCCCTCGCCGCGCTCCGGGCCGTCGCCGACACCGGCTCGGTGATCGCCGCGGCGACCGCCACGGGCTACACGCCCAGCGCCGTGTCGCAGCAGGTCAAGCGGCTGGAGAAGCAGACCGGCGTACCGCTGCTGGAGCGGGTGGGCCGCGGCGTCATGCTGACCAGCCAGGGCCGCCACCTGGTCGAGGCGGGGCAGCGGGTCCTCGCCGACCTCGAGGCGCTCGAGTCGGACCTGCGCGCCAGCGCGGGCCAGGTGAGCGGCCGGGTCCGGCTGGCCGTCTTCTCGACCGGCGTGCGCGGGCTGGTCGCTCCCGTCGTACGACGGCTGCGGGACGCGCACCCCGACCTGAACCTCGTCATCGACGAGCGCGAGCCGTGGGACACCGTCGACCTGGTGGCCGGCGGGCAGGCCGAGATCGGGATCGTGCACCGCTGGGGCGGCGTACCCCTCGCCGTACCGGAGCACGTGACGTCCCACCCGGTCACCCGCGACCTCGCCGACCTGGTCGTGCCGCACGACCACCCGCTGGCGGGCCGCAAGCGGGTGACGCCGCACGACCTCGTCGACGTCGAGTGGATCGCCACCCCCGAGGGCACGATCTGCCGGCAGTGGCTGCACCGGATGTACGACGGCACCGGCCGGCCGCCGCGCATCGCCCACGTGTCCGCGGAGTTCGAGTCGCACCTCGCCCTCGTCGCCGCCGGCCTCGGCGTCGCCCTCATCCCCCGGCTCGGCCGGGCCCCGCTCGGCCCGGAGGTGGTGGCCGTCGAGGTCCGCGACCCCCAGCCCGTCCGGCTCATCGACGCCCTCCACCGCCGCAGCATGGCCGCCGACCCCGCGATCCGAGCGGTGCTGGACGCCCTCCCCGCGAATCGTTAGTTCTCGTCGCGCGAATCCGGACTTCTGGTCCCGCGAATCCGGCCTTGTGGTCGACCGAAACTGGCGTTTCGGTCGACCACAACTAACGATTCGCGGAGAGGGCCTCGCGGGCGAGGTACGTCGCCCCCGCGACCGCCCCGGGCATCACCGCGACCGCGCCGAGGGGCACCAGGAAGCACAGCTGGACCCCGACGCCGAAGCCGAGCAGCTCGCCGCGGTGAGAGCGCAGGAGGGCGGCCCGGGCGGCGCGGTCCATCCCGCGGGCCTCGAGCGGCCGGGAGACGAGCTCCCCGGCCAGCAGGCGGCCGGAGACGACCACTCCGAGCACGCCACCGACGACGGCGCCGACCACGGGCAGCAGGCCGAGCAGGAACACCACCACCGAGGCGGCGATGCCGTAGAGGACGAGCACCAGGCCGTCCAGCGCGCCCCGGAGCCAGCCCACGCCGCGCTCGGGGACGTCTCCCCCGACCTCGTGCTCGACCGCGAGCCAGATCCGCTCGTAGAACGGGTCGCCGACGGCCAGCGTGAGCCCGGTGAACGACACGACGAACAGCAGCAGGCTGCCCAGCACCGCGACCACCTCGAGCGCGGCACGGAACACCGAGCGCAGGCCCGACGCCCAGCCGTCGGCGAACGGCGTCGCCCAGCTGACCAGGTCGTCGACGTACAGGAGCAGGCCGACCAGCAGGGCGAGCATCACGACCGCCACCAGGGCGGCCGGCACCAGGCCGAGCAGCATCAGCGCCGGACGGCGGCGCCACAGGCCCTGCCCGCGGACCAGCAGCCCGATGCCGCGCCCGAAGCCGGTGACCATGGGAGGCGTCAGAACAGCGCGGACGCCAGCGCCTGGCGGCCCTTGAGGACCCGCGGGTCGTCGTTGCCGACCGCCGCGAACAGGCCGAGCAGGTGCTCGCGGACGCGGTCCCGCTCCTTGTCGGAGGTACGCCGGACCAGCTCGACCAGCCGCGCGAACGCGTCCTCGACGTGGCCGCCGAGCATGTCCAGGTCGGCGACCATGATCTGGGCGTCGATGTCGTCGGGCGCCGCGGCAGCGGCCGCGCGGGCGGCGTTGAGGTCGACGCCGCGGGTGCGCTGCAGGACCTTGGCCATGGCCAGGCCCGCGGCGGCCTCCGAGTCGGCGGGGTTGGCGTTGACGAGCTTCTCGTACTCCGCCACGGCCGCGTCGATGTCTCCGGCTGCCAGCGCGTCCTGGGCCGGTGCGTAGCGCGGGTCGACCGGCGGCTCCTCGCCCTCCTCCCCAGCACCGACCGTGCTGAGCGGTTGGTGCCGTCCGGTGAGGCCGGAGGCCGTGAGCTGCTGCGCGAGCTGGTTGAACATGGCGCGGATGTCGTCGATCGGCGCCGCGCCCGGGATCGGCTGGGTGGCCGGCTGGCCCTCGACCAGCACCAGCATCAGCGGCACCTGCTGGACCTGGAGCGCCGAGGCGAGCTGGGGGTTGAGGTCGACGTCGACCTTGGCGGCGAGGAAGCGCCCGTCGTACTCGTCGGCCACGCGGGCGACGTCGTCGGCGAACGCGACGCTCTCCGGCACCTGGCCGCTGGAGAAGAACACCAGGACGACCGGCGCCGTCATCGACGACTCCAGGACGTTCTGGACGTTCTCCGGCGTCACGGCGATGGAGTACGCCGACGAGGCGGGCCCGCCCGCCCCCGGAGTGGCCGCGGGCGCTGCCGCGCCGGTCCGCTTGAGCCCCGACAGGTCGATCGCGCCTGGGCGCGAGAACGGCTGCTGCGTCATGCCGCCGAGTCTATTGAGCCGACCTCAGTTCGGGATGCGGGGGCCGCGGAGACCGGCCCGCTGGACGACCCGCTGGATCGCGAGGTCGCGCTCGTCGGGGCGACCGACGTACCGGATGTCGCGCAGGCCCTGGTCCTGGGCCGCCGACTCGAACACGAAGTGGCCGTAGCCGAGCATCCGGCCGAGCAGCGGCTTGGTGACGGTGATGTCGAGGATCCGGCTCAGCGGCATGGTGGCGAGCTGCGAGGACAGCACCCCGTGCACGCGGAAGACCCGCATGTTGGTGATGACGAAGCGGTCGCGCTTCGCCCCCAGCGCGAGCCAGGTCGCGTGCGCGAGCAGGCCGCCCGCGATCACGAGGAACAGCCACGCCACCTGGACCGCCACGACCGTGCTGGCGACCAGGACGACCACCCCGAGCGCGGACTCGACGGCCGGCCGCACGTAGGCCATCCAGTGCTTGCAGACCTCGTCGACGATGACCTCGCCCTCGTCACGCAGCAGGTGCTTGCCGATCCCGGGATCGGTGACCGCCTCGAGCAGACCCACGACGGGTCAGCTCACTTCTTCGAGAACGCGCCGACGAAGTCGATGACGCCGGTGAACGCCTGGGTCGCCAGGTGCCAGCCGTGGGTGCTGGCCTCCTTCGCGGTGACCGCCAGGCCGTTCGGGTCGGTGAACATCCAGAACCCGAGGAACACGACGATGACGACACCGATGAGCTTCTTGGCGTCCATGCCACCATGTCTAACAGCAATCACTCCCGTCACGCGGGAGGCGCGCTCACCAGCCGTTGGCGGCCGTGCGCGCGGGACGCTGCTTCGTGACCAGCCAGGCCCGGAAGAACCCGCCGAGGCGCTGCCCCGAGACGCGCGTCGCGAGCGCCTCGAGCTGGGCGGTGGTGCCGTTCCCGTAGCGGTGCCGCGCCGCCCACGTCCGCAGCACCGTCCTGAAGTCGGCCCTGCCGATCCGGTCGCGGAGCGCGGCCAGGGTCATCGCGCCGCGCTGGTAGACCTGCTCGTCCCAGATGTGGCTCACGCCGGGCGAGGCGACGGAGAAGTCCCAGAACGAGGGCGACTCGGCGGCGTACGCCGTGTGCAGCCACTGCCGCGTGGAGAGGCCGCCGTGGGCCTCGTTCCATCGCTGCTCGAGGTACGTCGCGAAGCCCTCGTTCAGCCAGATGTCGCGCCACCGGCGGATCGAGACGCTGTCGCCGAACCACTGGTGGGCCAGCTCGTGGACGACCGTGGTGTGGTCGATCCAGCTGCCCGGGTACGTCGGCCGCGTCTGGTTCTCGAGCGCGAACCCCGGCTGGACGTCGGTCACCACGCCCCCGGTCGACTCGAACGGGTAGCGGCCGAGCTCCCTCTGCAGCCAGTCCGTGATCGCGCCGCTCTGCCGCATCAGCCGCCGGCCCCGGGTGAAGTCGGCGGAGCTCAGCCCGTCCGACACCGTGGTCAGCCACGGGATGCCGGCCGCGGACGTGCCCGAGTCGACGGTGAAGTGGCCGGCCGCGAAGAACGCCAGGTACGTCGCCATCGGCCTGGCCTCGCGCCAGTGCGTGGTCGCCTGGTCGCCGTCGACCGTCCGCGAGACCCGGTCGCCGTTGCCGATCACCGTCATGGCGGCGTCGGTGGTGATCGAGACGTCGAAGGTCGCCTTGTCGGCGGGGTGGTCGTTGGACGGGAACCACCACGGCGCCATGTGCGGCTCGTTCATCGCCACCACCTCGGAGGCGTTCGAGGAGAGCTTCCAGTTGCTCTCCCCCGCGTAGGAGTAGCCGTCCGGGTAGCCGGCGTACGTCACGGCGACGGTGAAGATGGCACCGCTCGCGATCGACGAGTGCGGTGCGATGACCAGCTCGTGCTGCCGGGGCCTGCTGAAGCCCGCCGCCGTCCCGTCGACGCTCACCGAGGTCACCGGCAGCAGGAAGTCGAGGTGGAAGGAGGACAGCGCCTCCTTCGCCCGGATCCGCAGCGTCGTGGTGCCGGACAGGTGCTTCGTCGCGAAGTCGTAGCTGTCGTCGACGCCGTAGTGCAGCACGTCGATGCCGCCGTTGCCGTCGAGCGGGAAGTACGGATCCCCGATCCCCGCCGACCCGGCCACCGCCACGCGGGAGGTGGAGGTGGTCGCGGTCGCGACCGAGCCGGTCGAACCGCTGAGCACCATCACGGCCGCAACCGCGCCAACCAGGAGTCTGCGCACTTCCCCAAACTACGCTGTCGCGGGTGAGGAAGACCCGTGGTCACCGCATCCGGATGCGCCCGCCGACCGCCACCGATGCCCAGGTCGCCGCACAGCTGGCGGTTCCGTTCGACCCGCACCGCACCGCGCTCTACACCGCGCGCGAGCTGTACGACGCCGAGCCGTACGCCGACTCGCTCGACGCCCGCACCTACGCCTGGTCGCGCGAGCCGGTCCGTCCGGAGGGCGCGCTGGCCATGGTGCTGCACGACGGCGCGATCGACGCGGCCCTCACCAGCTGGATCCAGGGCCGCTCGCTGGTCGGCGTGATGGGCGGCCACGCGGTCGAGCGCGGGCAGCCGGCGTACGACGACACGGCCCGGCTCGGCCACCTGCTCGGCGCGACCCACGTCGTGGCGACCGGCGGCGGGCCGGGTGCCATGGAGGCCGCGAACCTGGGCGCCCGGCTGGCCGGGCTGCCCGCGGAGACGGTCGCGGAGGCCAGCCGGATCCTCGCCGGGGTCCCCGGCTTCCGGCCGTCCATCGACGGCTGGGTGGCACGCGCCCAGCAGGTGTGCGAGCGGTTCCCCTCGGACCGGCCCTCGCTCGGCGTACCGACCTGGTTCTACGGCCACGAGCCGTCCAACCTGTTCGCGACGGCCATCGCGAAGTACTTCCGCAACGCGCTGCGCGAGGCCATCCTGCTGCAGATCTGCGGCGCGGGGATCGTGTTCATGGAGGGCGTCGGCGGCACCGTCCAGGAGGTCTTCCAGGACGCCTGCGAGAACTACTACGCCGACGAGGCCGACGTGGCCCCGATGGTGCTCGTCGGCCGGCGCTACTGGACCGAGACGCTGCCCGCCTGGCCGCTGCTCCAGGCCCTCGCGAAGGGCCGGGCGATGGAGTCCCACATCCACCTCGTCGACTCCGTCGACGAGGCAGCGGACGTCCTCGGTCAGCTCGCGATGCGCAGCGACTGAACCGGCCCGATCACGTCGCGGTAGTGGCCCACCAGCTGCTCGTTGATCGCGTGCCAGGTCCGCCCCTGCACCTTCGCCAGCCCTGCGGCGCTCATCCGCGCGCGCAGCGCGTCGTCGGCGACCAGCGTGGTGACGATCCGGTGCAGCGCCCGCCGGTCGCCCGGCGTGTAGAGGAAGCCGTCGACGCGGTCGGCGACCACGTCGATCGGGCCGCCGTTGCGCGGCGCCACGACGGGTACGCCGGAGGCCAGCGCCTCCTGGGCCGACTGGCAGAACGTCTCGTGCCGGCCGGTGTGGACGAAGACGTCGAGCGAGGCGTAGGCCCGCGCGAGCTCCTCGCCGTGCAGCAGACCGAGGAAGTGGGCGTCGGGCAGCAACGAGCGCAGCCGCTGCTCCTCCGGGCCGCCGCCGACCAGCACCAGCGCGTGGCCGGGGTCGTGGGCGATCGCGGTCAGCAGGTCGAGCTCCTTCTCGGCGGCCAGCCGGCCGACGTACCCGACCAGCTTCCTGCCCGGCGCGATGCTCGAGCGCAGCTCCTCGCTGCGGGCCTCGGGGCGGAACAGCTCTGTGTCGACGCCGCGCGCCCAGCGGTAGACCTCGGGCACGCCGAGCTCCTGCAGCTGCGCGATGCTCGCGCTCGACGGAGCGAGCGTGCGGTCGACCTGGGTGTGGATGCGGCGGGTCAGCGCGGCGGCGGCGCGGGCACCGCCGGGGACGTCGTACCGCTCGGCGAACCCGACCAGGTCGGTCTGGTAGATCGCGACGGCGGGAATGCCGAGCTCGCGCGCGGCCCGCGCTGCCTGGTAGCCGAGCGTCGCCGGCGAGGCGATGTGCACGACGTCGGGCTGGAAGCGCAGCATCACCGCGCGCAGCCGGCGCTGGGTCTCCAGGCCGATGCGGAAGTCCTTGTAGAACGGCAGGTTCGCGCCACGGGCGCGGGTGATCGGGAAGCCCGCGTACGACGCCGGCCCGGTCGGCGCGACCAGCTCGGCCTCGTGCCCCTCGGCCTCGAGGTGCTCCAGGACGCGGCGGACCGAGTTGGTGACCCCGTTGATCTGCGGGAGGAACGATTCGGTGACGACCAGGACTCTGACCATGCAACGGACGCTAGGGACCACGACGGAACGGTTCGACACCCCTCCGGGTGTGTCCGGTGGACTGCGGGTGAACGGCGGATCGGCGGTTCCCCGATTCGCGTGACGTACGTCGCTCCGTGTGGTTGGTTTCCTCTGTGACTCTCTCCCGTCGCGATCTCTTCCGTGCCGGCGCGGCTCTCGGCGCCGCCGCCGCGGTCGGCAAGGTCGTCTCCCAGCCCTCGCTCGCCCAGGCCGCCGTCGCCCCGCGCACCACCGCCACCCAGTCCTACGCGCTCGGCCCGGCGAACGCGCTCGGCTACCGCACGATCGTGGCCGCCGCGGGCGAGCCGCGGATCGTGCGCACCGACCTCGGCGTCGCCGCGGGCGCGGGCCGTGCCGACAACCGCAAGCCGCTGCTGTCGTTCGTGCAGCTCAGCGACGTGCACGTCGTCGACCACCAGTCCCCCGGGCGCCTGGAGTGGGTCGACCGGGTCCAGACGACGGGGTTGTTCTCCTCGTCGTACCGGCCGCAGGAGATGCTCACCGCGCAGGTCGCGGACGCGATGGTGCAGGCGGTCAACGCCCAGCGCCGCGGCCCGGTCACGGGGATGCCGTTCTCGTTCGCGATCGAGACCGGCGACAACTCCGACAACTGCCAGTACAACGAGGTCCGCTGGAATATCGACATCCTCGACGGCGGCACCATCCGGCCCGACAGCGGCTCGCCGCTGGCGTACGAGGGCGTGATGGACCAGGACACCGGCTACTACGACGGCCACTACTGGCACCCGGGCAGCGTCCCGCTCGGCAAGCAGGCCGACCAGTACAAGACCCAGCACGGCTTCCCGACCGTCAACGGGTTGCTCGACGCCGCGCGGCGGACGTTCACCGCGCCGGGCCTGCAGATCCCCTGGTACACCTGCTTCGGCAACCACGACGGCCTGATGCAGGGCAACTTCCCGCACACTATCCCGACCTCGCTGCTCGGCACCGGCCTGCTCAAGATCATCTCGCCGCCGACCGGCCTGTCCGACACCGACCTGCAGACCGCGCTGACCAGCCTGAACGTCGACGCGCTGGTCAGCGGGCTCGTGCTGTCGCCGTACGTCCGCCTCGTGACGCCGGACCTGAACCGCCGCACGGTCACCCGCCAGGAGATCGTCGCCGAGCACTTCACGACCACGGGAGCGCCCGTCGGGCACGGGTTCACCGCGGCCAACAAGGCCAACGGGACGGCGTACTACTTCTTCGACGCCGGCAAGTTCCGCCACGTCGTGATGGACACCGTCAACCCCAACGGGTACGACGACGGCTCGATCGACAGCACCCAGCTGGCGTGGCTGCAGGCCACCGTCGGGGGCGCGGCCGGCAGGGCGGTCATCGTCTACAGCCACCACACCTCCGACACGATGGAGAACCCGCTCGTCGGCACCGGCGGCGACCTCGCGCTGCCGCGGGTGCTGGGGCCGGCGGTCGTGGACTACCTGCTCACCCAGCCGCGGGTCATCGCGTGGGTCAACGGCCACACCCACAAGAACCAGATCTTCGTGCACGCCCGCACCGACGGGTCCGGCGGCTTCTGGGAGATCAACACCGCCTCGCACTGCGACTACCCGCAGCAGGCGCGGATCATCGAGGTGGCCGACAACAACGACGGCACGCTGTCGATCTTCACCACGATCCTCGACCACGCCGGCCCTGCGTCGTACGGCGGCGACCTGAGCAACACGCTCACCCTCGCCAGCCTGTCCCGCGAGCTGTCGGCCAACGACCCGCAGACCGACCTCGCGGTGCACGCGGGTCTCGCGAACGCCCGCAACACCGAGCTCCTGGTCGGCCGGCCCGCCGACTTCTGAGCCGCGCTACGGCCGGCTACAGCCCGACGCCGGGGTTGAGGATGCCCTGCGGGTCCAGGGCGTCCTTGATCCGGCGGTTGAGGTCGAAGACGTCGTGTCCCACGGCGTCCTCGAGCCAGGGCCGCTTGAGCCGGCCGATGCCGTGCTCGGCGCTGATCGTGCCGCCGAGCCGGACCGCGAGCCGCATGATGTCCTCGAAGGCGGCGTCCTCGCGCGCGGCCGCGTCCGGGTCCGACGGGTCGCGGATGATCACCGGGTGCACGTCGCCGTCGCCGGCGTGGGCGACGACGCCGATCCGCACGTCCCGGTCGCGGGCCACCTGCTGGATGCCGCCCACGAGCTCGGCGAGCAGGGAGACGGGGACCGCGATGTCCTCGAGCAGGATCGGGCCGAGCGCCATGGCGGCCGGTGCGGCGAGGCGCCGGGCGGCGACGAGGTTCTCGGCCTCGGCGGGGTCGGAGGCGACGTACACCTCGGTGGCGCCGTGCTCGGTGAAGGTGGCGCCGATCGCCGCGACCTCCTCCTCGCCGGTCTCGCCGGGAGTGTCCGTCGCGGCGATCAGCATCGCCCCAGCGGTGCGGTCCAGCCCCATCCGGTACTTGTCCTCGATGATGTTGAGCGCCACGCCGTCCATCAGCTCCAGCATCGACGGCTCCAGGCGCAGCTTGAGCGCCGCGGTCGCGCGCGCAGCGTCGGTCAGGGAGGCGAAGATGCCGACCGCGACCGACTCGACCGCCGGAGTCGGCAGCAGCCGCAGCGTGGCCTCGGTGATGATGCCGAGCGTGCCCTCGCTGCCGACCATCAGGCGCACCAGGTCGTAGCCCGCGTTGTCCTTGAGCCGGGCGCCGCCGAGCCGGAGCACCCGGCCGTCGGCCGTCACGACCTCCAGGCCGAGCACGTAGTCGGCGGTGACGCCGTACTTCACGCAGCACAGGCCACCCGCGTTGGTGGCGAGGTTGCCGCCGATGCTGGACATCTCGAAGGACGCGGGGTCGGGCGGGTACCAGAGCCCGTGCTCGGCCGCCTCCGTCTTCACCTCGGAGTTGAGCAGGCCCGGACCGACCACGGCGACCCGGTTCTGCGGGTCGATCGCGATGCCGCGCATCCGCTCGGTCGAGAGGACGATCCCGTCGCTGCGGCCGCTGGCGCCGCCCGCGAGCCCGGTCCCCCGGCCGCGGGTGACGATCGGGACGTCGTACGCCGCCGCCACCGCACCGTCGTCGCCACCTCGGCCGTGCTCGCCGGACGCACCAGGGCCAGCGGCACCTCGGCGTCGGCGGCCATCATCATGTCGTGGCGGTAGGACGCCAGCACGTCGGGATCGGTGACCACCGTGCCCGCGGGCAGCCGTCCCACCAGGGCCGGCAGCGCGTCCTCCCAGATGGCGGGCACTAGGCGCCGGCCCGCGAGAAGCGGATGCCCGCGTCCGCGATCGGGCCCTTCCTCAGCAGCTTCACGTCCTTGGGGTAGTTCATGTACAGCGCCCACGGCGCCTCCGAGCCCATCTTGGGCAGGATGTCGGCCGCGCGGTCGAAGTAGCCCGAGGACAGCAGGTTCATCTTCACCGCGGTGCCGGGCGCCGGCGCGAGCGGCATCGCGATCTGGGCGCCGGTGGCGTCCATGTGCTTGAGCAGCCGGACGACGTACTCCCCCGTCAGGTTGGCCTTCAGCGTCCACGAGGCGTTCGTGTACCCGATGGTGATCACCGCGTTGGGCACGCCGCTGAGCATCTGTCCCTTGTAGAGGACGGCGTCCGCGAACCGCACCGGCTCGCCGTCGACCTCGAAGCTCGCGCCGCCGCCCATCAGCATGGTGAACCCGGTGGCGGTGACGATGACGTCCGCCTCCAGCTCGGCGCCCGACTCCAGCAGCAGCCCCTTCGGGGTGAACCGCGCGATGCGGTCAGTGACGATGGAGGCCTTGCCGTCGCGGATCGCCTTGAAGAAGTCGCCGTCCGGCACCAGGCACATCCGCTGGTCCCAGGGGTCGTACGTCGGGTTCAGGTGGGTGTCGACGTCGTACCCCTCCGGCAGGTGGCGGATGGCGTCGCGCCGGATGATCCTGCGCATCAGCCGGGGCTGCTTCTTGCAGAGCGTGAAGGTCAGCTGGAACACGGCCCAGTGCGCCCACTTCGCCGCGGTGTGAGCCTTCTTCCCCGGGAGGATCCGCTGCAGCGGCCCGGCGAACGGCGACTTGCGCGGCAGCGCCATCAGGTAGCTCGGCGAGCGCTGCAGCATCGTGATGTGCTCGACCCGGTCGGCCATCGCGGGCACCAGCGTCACCGCCGTGGCACCGCTGCCGATCACGACGACCCGCTTGCCGGTGTAGTCGAAGTCCTCGGGCCAGTCCTGCGGGTGGATCAGCGTGCCGGCGTACTCCTCCATGCCGGGGAAGTCGGGCGTGTAGCCGGCGGCGTGGTCGTAGTAGCCGGTGTTGCCCCACAGCAGCGAGCAGGTGATCTCGCTCGTGCCGCCGTCGTGCTCGACCGTGACGGTCCAGCGGGCGTCGCGGCTCGACCAGGACGCGGCGACGGCCTTGTGCCGGAAGCGCACCAGGTGGTCGACGCCGTACTTGCGCGCGGTGTCCTCGACGTAGGTGCGGATCGCCGGGCCGTCGGCGATGCCGAGCGGCGAGGGCCACGGCTCGAAGTCGTAGCCGAGCGTGAACATGTCGGAGTCCGACCGCACGCCGGGATAGCGGAACCGGTCCCAGGTGCCGCCGATCGCGTCCCTCGCCTCGAGGATCGCGATCGACTTCTCGGGCAGCTCCTTGCGCAGCCGGGCCGCGGACCCGATCCCGGACAGCCCCGCGCCGATGATGAGGACGTCGACATGCTCGGTCATGGGGCCAACCTAGACCCGCTGGCGGCCGCCGTCAGGGTGGTTGGCACCACCCCGCTTCCTCGGGTTGACGCCCCTGCGGTCTCTCTCGGAGGCCGCTACTCCGAGGCGGCCAGCTGGCCGCACGCGGCGTCGATGTCCGAGCCTCGTGTGTCGCGCAGGGTCGTGGCGATGCCGGAGGCGTTGAGGCGGTGGACGAACTCGTCCATGTCCTCCTCACGCGACCGGGTGAACTGCGAGCCCGGGATGTCGTTGAGCGGGATCGGGTTGATGTGCACCCACCCGGTGCCGCGGCCGTCGCCCGAGAGCACCTCGGCGAGCAGGTCCGCGCGCCAGGCCTGGTCGTTGATGCCGCGCATCATGGCGTACTCGATGGAGACCCGGCGGCCGGTCTTCTCGAAGTACTCGTACGCCGCGTCGACGGTCTCCGCGACCGAGAAGCGGGTGTTGATCGGGACCAGCTCGTTGCGCAGGTCGTCGTCGGGCGCGTGCAGGCTGAGCGCCAGCGTGACCGGGATGCCCTCGTCGGCGAGCTGCTTGATCCGCGGTACCAGGCCGACGGTGGAGACCGTCACGTGGCGGGCGCTCAGGCCCAGTCCGGCGGGGGCGGGGTCGGTGAGGCGGCGTACGGCGCCCACGACGGCCTTGTAGTTGGCCAGCGGCTCCCCCATGCCCATGAACACGACGTTGGAGAGGCGGCCCGGGCCGCCGGCGACGTCACCGTTCGCCATCGCGCGGGCGCCGACCACGACCTGGTGGACGATCTCCGCGGTCGACATGTTGCGCTGCAGGCCGCCCTGGCCGGTGGCGCAGAACGGGCAGGCCATGCCGCACCCGGCCTGGGAGGAGATGCAGATCGTGGCGCGGTCGGAGTAGCGCATCAGCACCGACTCGACGAGCGATCCGTCGAACAGCTTCCACAACGTCTTGACGGTCGTGCCCTTGTCGGCGGTCTGCTGCCGGATCGGTGACATCAGGTCCGGAAGCAGCGCGGCGACCAGCTCCTCACGCTGGGCGGCGGGGAGGTCGGTCATCTCGGCGGGGTCGTGGACGAGCCGGCCGAAGTAGTGCGTGGACAGCTGCTTGGCGCGGAAGCCCGGCAGGCCCATCTCGGTGAGCAGGTCCTTGCGACCCGCCTCGTCGAGGTCGGCGAGGTGACGCGGCGGCTTGCCGCGGCCGCGCGGCGCCTCGAAGACCAGGGGCAGGGTGGTGAACTTCTCGGCCACGGCTACTTGTCCTTGTGGATGAGGAAGAGCAGCACGCCGGCGATGACGCCGACCACGACGACGATCGTCGCGATGCACGCGAAGAGCATGTACCGCCCGAACTTGCGGGTGTGCTGCGGGACGAGCAGCCCGATCGGCACCACGAACATCAGCAGCACGAACGGGAAGAGCTCCTCGGCCCGCTTGTAGCCGACGATCACCTTGAGCAGCGCGCCGTACACACCGGGGATGAAGATGACGTAGGCCATCCCGGTGAAGAAGCCCGCGAGGGGCACGAAGATCGGATGATCCCGGTGCCACCAGTCGGGGCGTCGTCGCGTCGTCTCCATGGGTGGTTCCGTTTCTACTTGAAGACCACGTGGTGCAGCAGCAGCCAGATCGGCGCGACCGTCGCCAGCAGCGAGTCGAGCCGGTCCATCAGGCCGCCGTGGCCCGGGATGATCTGGCTCATGTCCTTGATGCCGAGGTCGCGCTTCATCACCGACTCGCACAGGTCACCGAGCGTGGCCATGACGACCGCGATGACGCCCAGCGCGATGCCGGCCCACCACGGACCGTCGAGCAGGTAGACCACCAGCGCCCAGCCGGCCGCCATGCAGGAGATCGCCGAACCGGCGAAGCCCTCCCAGGACTTCTTCGGGGAGATGACCGGCGCCATCGGGTGCTTGCCGAAGAGCACGCCGGCGGCGTACCCCCCGATGTCGGAGGCGATGGTGACGAGGATGAAGGTGACCACGCCGGCCACGCCGTCGTCGGAGAGGCCCTTGCCGTTCCAGCCGCCCTCGGCCAGCAGCAGCGCGACGAACGAGCCCAGGAAGGGCAGGTAGACGAGGGTGAAGACCGACGCCGTCGCGTTCTTCACGTAGCCGTCCACGCCCCGGCGCAGCAGCCACAGCATGATGACCAGCGCGGTCACGGCGGTCGCCGTCACCAGCGCGGCCGCGCCGGAGAAGTACGCGAGCAGCACCATCACGACGCCGCCGATCATCAGCGGCTGCTCGGGCAGGTCGATGTCCTTGGCCCGCATGCCGCGTGCCAGCTCCCAGACCGCGACGACGACCGCCGCGGCCACGATGAGCATGAACGCCGGCTTCCAGAACAGCAGCGACCCGGCGATCGCCGCGAGCAGCACGACGGCGGAGCCGACAGCGGCCTTGAGGTCACGGCCGGCGCGGCCGTGGTCCTTCTGGGCAGGCGCAGCTGCCGGGTTCGCGCTCATCGGTGTCAGGGCTGCCGGGTCTCAGACCTCGAGCAGCTCGGCTTCCTTGTGCTTGAGCAGGTCGTCGATGGCGTCGGTGTGCTTCTTGGTGGTCGCGTCGAGGCGCTTCTCGGCACCGGTGACGTCGTCCTTGCCGACCTCGCCGTCCTTCTCGAGCTTCTCCAGGTTCTGCTTGGCCTTCTGGCGCACCTGGCGTACGGCGACCTTGCCGCCCTCGGCCTTCTCCTTGGCGAGCTTGATGAACTCCTTGCGGCGCTCCTCGGTCAGCTCGGGGAAGACGCAGCGCAGCGTCTTGCCGTCGCTGGAGGGGTTCACGCCGAGGTCGGAGTCGCGGATCGCCTTCTCCACGTTGCTGATCGCACCGACGTCGAAGGGCTGGACGATGATGATCCGCGCCTCAGGCGCGGTGAAGGACGCCAGCTGCTGGATCGGGGTCGGCGAACCGTAGTAGTCGACCATGATCTTGCTGAACATGCTGGGGTGGGCGCGGCCGGCGCGGATCGCGGCGAACTCCTCGCGGGTCGCTTCGACGGACTTGGACATCTTGCCGTCGGCCTCGTTGAGGATGTCGTTGATCACCGGATTCTCCTTGTCGTTGACGCTGCTCTGGTCGGTGGCCGAGCCTGGCGAGGCTCAGCCGGCGCTGACCAGCGTGCCGATCTTCTCACCCTGGACGACCCGCAGGATGTTGCCCGCGGGCTCCATCCCGAACACGACCATCGGGAGCTTGTTCTCGCCGCAGAGGGCGAAGGCGGTCTGGTCCATGATGCGCAGGCCCTGGGCGATGGCCTCGTTGTAGGTGACCTCGTCGTACTTCACCGCGGTGGGGTCCACGTGCGGGTCGGCGCTGTAGACGCCGTCGACACCGCTCTTGGCGACCAGCACCACGTCGCACTTGCTCTCCAGGGCACGCTGCACGGCGACGGTGTCGGTGGAGAAGTAGGGCATGCCCATGCCGGCGGCGAAGATGACGACGCGGCCCTTCTCCATGTGCCGGATCGCGCGGCGCGGGATGTAGGGCTCGGCGACCTGGCCCATCGTGATCGCGCTCTGGACGCGGGTGTCGACACCCAGCTTCTCCAGGAAGTCCTGCAGCGCCAGGCAGTTCATGACGATGCCGAGCATGCCCATGTAGTCGGCGCGCGCCCGGTCCATGCCGCGCTGCTGGAGCTCGGCGCCGCGGAAGAAGTTGCCACCGCCGGTCACGACCGCGATCTGGGTGCCGGACGCCGCGACGGCGGCGATCTCCTTGGCGATCGCCTGCACCACGTCGGGGTCGACACCCAGCTTGCCGCCGCCGAAGACCTCACCGGAGAGCTTGAGCAGGACTCGCTTGTAGCCGGGCACGGGGGTCCTTCCTGAGGGCGGGATCTTCCGCGCCGACCCTATCGCGTCAATGGCGACGGGAAAGAACCACCGCGACGATGATCGCCGCCACGACGACCAGCGCCAGGAGGGTCGCGAAGGTGATCTTCCACGGGCTGTACGGACGGTCGCCGACGACCTCGCCGGTGTTGGCGTTGACCATCACCTGCCAGGTCTTGCCCGCGAAGACGTACGTCGCGATCCACAGCGGCATGAGCAGCAGCTTGAAGGTGTTGCCGCTGTAGCCGACGTTCATCGCGCTGATCCGCTGCTCGTCGCCACCGATGTCGGAGCGGACGTCGCCCTCGATGACCGACACCATGTGCTGCTTGGCCTGCTCCGAGCCGGCCTGCGGGTCCAGGTCGTAGCGGACGGCCGCGAATCCGGTCAGGAACTCGTCCTGGAACGGCTTGGCGTCGGCGAGCCGCCACGGTCCCATCTTGTTGACCTTCTTGGGGTCCAGCGCATGGGAGCCGAGCACCAGGACGTCGTCGAAGTCGCGCGCGACGTGCCCGCTGGCGTGACGCCACGCAGTGTGCCGCTGCTGGTAGGTCTCGGTGCGGGTGCCGCCCTGTCCGTCGGAGACCTGCCGGGTCTCGGTCGTGTAGTAGTAGTCGCCGCGCTGACCGGTGTAGTCGGTCTCGGTGTGCGAGTCGTAGGTCCAGTGCGGGATGTAGGTGCCGGTCAGCCCTTCGGTCGACCCGACCTTCTTCAGGGCGTTCGGCGCGAACCAGCGGCTGGTGACCCACTTCCCGAACGCCTCGTGCGCCTGCTTGTTCTGCACCTGGAACGGGATGACGCCCTCGGGCGCCACGAGGCCCTCCGGCCGGTCGGTGGCCACCAGCGCGCCCCCGCAGAACTGGCACTTGCTCGCGAGGTTGGTGGTCTCGGTGGTCGCTCCGCAGTTCTGGCAGCGCAGCTCGTGGGCCGCGACGTTCGCGACGAACGTGGTCGGGTTCTTCGCCTCCCAGTCGTCCAGGGAGTGCTCGGTGATGGTCGCCTCGACCGCCTTGATCGGCACCTCGGTGCCGCAGGTGGCGCACTTGAGCAGCATCGTGCCCGGGACGTAGGCGAGCTGGTCGCCGCAGCTGGGGCACACCGAGCTCACGCCCTGCGGCGCCGGGGCCGGGGGCGCCTGCGGCGACTGCGGAGCCGCAGCCTCGGGCAACGGGGGTGGCGGCACCGCCCCCGGGATCGGCGGGGGTACGTCGGTCATCGGCTCAGCCCTGCGGCGGGAGCGGCGGCGGGGTCGCCGGGAACAGCGCCTGCAGCTCCGGGACCGTCGAGGCGGCCACCCAGCCGCTCATCCCGTCCTGCCAGACCAGCGACTGGGGCGTCAGCTCGCCCGAGCCGACCTTCGACGCGAGCTGGTCGGCGGGGAACGGGCCGGCCTGCTGGCCGTTCACGGCGACGTACCACGGCTTGGCGGCGCCGGGCAGGGGCGGCGGCGTACCGCCGGCCGGCGCGGTCTGGGCCTGAAGCGACTGGGCGATCTGCTGGCCGACCGCCATGCCCATCCCGAGGCCGATGCCACCCGCGGCGCCTCCTCCGGGGTTCTGGGCCGCGTGGTCGATCGCCTCGGCGGTCTGGAACTTCGTGTACTGGTCGAGGTTGCCGAGCACGCCCATCGAGGTGCGCTTGTCCAGCGCCTCCTCGACCTCGGGCGGCAGCGAGATGTTCTCGATGACGAACTTCGGGATCGAGATGCCGGTGTCGCGCAGCTCGCCGGTCAGCGTCTCGGCCAGCTGGGAGGCGATGGTGTCCTGGTTGGCGGCCAGGTCCAGCATCGGGATCTTCGCGTTGGCGACGGCCGGCGCGAAGCGGCTGACGATGGTCTGGCGGAGGTACTCCGAGACCTCCTCGGTCTTGAACTGCGGGTCGGTGCCGACGAGCTGCTGGAGCAGCGCCTTCGGGTCACTCACCTGCATCGCGTAGGTGCCGAACGCCCGCAGCCGGACCATCCCGAACTCGGCGTCACGCATCGTGATGGGGTTCTTCGTGCCCCACTTCAAGTCGGTGTAGAGCCGCATCCCGACGAAGTAGACCTCGGCCTTGAACGGGCTGTTGAAGCCGTACTTCCAGCCCTTGAGGTCGGAGAGGACCGGCATGTTCTGGGTCTCGAGGGTGTAGGTCCCCGGGGTGAAGGCGTCGGCGATCTGGCCCTCGTTCACGAAGACGGCGACCTGGCCCTCGCGCACGACGAGCTTGGCACCCATCTTGATCTCGTTGCCCTGCCGCGGGAAGCGCCACACGATCGTGTCGCGGCTGTCATCGAGGAACTCGATGATGTCGATGAACTGGCCCTTGACCTTGTCCATGAGACCCATGGGGCGTGCCTTTCGTGATGGGGATGGCGACCCGAACCTACCCACGGCGACCACCGGTAACCATCGGTTTCGGACAAATGCAGAACGGCCGGTGATCGCGGGAAGTTTCCGCGATCACCGGCCGTCCGGTGGACCTGTCAGGTCAGGCGCCGACCTCGAAGCGGGCGAACCGCTTCACGGTGGTGTTGGCGGCGTCCAGGACCTGCTTGACCGACTTCTTGGCCTCGAAGACGGACTCCTGGTCGAGCAGCACGATCTCCTTGAAGAAGGCGCCGATGCGACCCTCGACGATCTTGGCGACGGCAGCCTCCGGCTTGCCCTCCTCGAGCGTCTTCTTGGTCAGGACGTCCTTCTCCTTCTCGACGATGTCCGCGGGGACCTCGTCGGAGGTGAGGTACTGCGCCTTGAGCGCGGCAGCCTGCTGCGCGGCCTGCTTGGCCGCGGCCTCGTCGCCGTCGAACTCGACGATGACGCCGAGGGTCGGGGGCAGGTCGGAGGCCTTCTTGTGCAGGTAGACCGTGGTCGGGCCGTCGAAGTACGCGACCTCGCCCAGCTCGATCTTCTCGCCGATGGTGCGCGCGAGCTCCTCGACGGTCTCGCCGACCGTCTTGTCGCCGAGCGACACGGCCTTGAGCGCCTCGGCGTCGCCGACCTTGTTCGCGTTCGCGGCGTCGGCGATGGCCTGGGCCGCGTCCATGAACGCCTGGTTCTTGGCGACGAAGTCGGTCTCGGCCTTGAGGCTGATCAGGGCGCTGCCGGAGGCGGCGACCAGACCGGCGGACGCCTCACGCTCGGCGGCGCGGGCAGCGGCCTTGGCCGCACCCTTGACGCGGAGCAGCTCGACGGCCTTGTCGAAGTCGCCGTCGGTCTCGTCCAGCGCCTTCTTGCACTCCATCATTCCGGCCTGCGTCAGCTCGCGGAGCTTCTTGACGTCGGCAGCGGTGAAAGCCATGTCTCTTCCTTCGTGGTGCGTGAGTGGTGGGTGCGGATCAGGCGTCGGTCGCCGGGGCGGCCTCGGCCTCGACCTCGACCTCGGCGGCAGCGGCCTCGACCGTCGCGTCGGCGTCGGCGACCGGAGCGGCCTCCTCAGCGGCCTCGGCGGGCTGCTCGAGCAGCTCGCGCTCCCACTCGGCCAGGGGCTCCTCGGCGCCGTTCTCGGCACCGTCGGTCTTGACGCCCGAGCGAGCCATCAGGCCCTCGGCCACGGCGTCGGCGACGACGCGGGTCAGCAGACCCACGGCGCGGATCGCGTCGTCGTTGCCCGGGATCGGGAAGTCGACGTCGTCCGGGTCGCAGTTGGAGTCCAGGATCGCGATGATCGGGATGCGGAGCTTGCGCGCCTCCTCGACGGCGAGGTGCTCCTTGTTGGTGTCGACGATCCACAC
>DATFHM010000073.1:0-110754 GCA_035248385.1 Nocardioides sp.
GTTCGAGCACACCCTGCACGGCACGTTCCCGGTCGACCCGGGCGCGCCGGTGACGCACGTGAGCTACTACGAGGCCGACGCGTACGCCGCCTGGGCCGGCAAGCGGCTGCCCAGCGAGGCGGAGTGGGAGCACGCCGCCCGGACCGCCGAGGTGGCCGGCAACCTGGCGAACGGGACCTCGTTCCACCCCGAGGCGGCGGGACCGTCGACGGGCGGGCTCCGGCAGCTGTTCGGCGACTGCTGGGAGTGGACCTCGTCGGCGTACCACCCCTATCCGGGGTTCCACCCGGCCGCGGGCGCGATCGGCGAGTACAACGGCAAGTTCATGTCGAACCAGATGGTCCTGCGCGGCGGGTGCGCCCTGACGCCGGCGGGCCACGCGCGGGCGTCGTACCGGAATTTCTTCCCGCACGGCGCACGGTGGGCGATGTCCGGGGTACGTCTCGCCGACGGAGGTGTCGCATGAGCAAGGTCGAGGTGCTGCTGGAGTCGGACTGGGCGGCGGCCGCTCTGGTGGCCGACGTGCGCCGCGGGCTCGGCTCGCAGCCGCGCAGCCTGCCACCCAAGTGGCTCTACGACGCCGCCGGCTCGGAGCTGTTCGACCGGATCACCCGGCTGGAGGCCTACTACCCGACCGAGGCCGAGCGGGCGATCCTCGCCGAGCGGGCGGCGGAGATCGCCGAGGACAGCGGGGCGACGACCGTGGTCGAGCTCGGCAGCGGCACCAGCGACAAGACCCGGCTGCTGCTCGACGCCTTCGCCGACGCCGGGCACCTCGAGCGCTTCGTGCCGGTCGACGTCTCGGAGTCCACGCTGCGCGACGCCGCCGCGATGCTCGAGGCGCGCTACCCGGAGACCGCGATCGAGGCGGTGGTCGGCGACTTCACGCTGCACCTGGGCCACCTCGCGCGCTACGACCACAAGCTCGTCGTCTTCCTCGGCGGCACCATCGGCAACCTGTACGTCGAGGAGCGCGCGGCCTTCCTCGGCGCACTGAGCGACTCGCTCAGCTCCGGCGACGCGCTGCTGCTCGGCACCGACCTGGTCAAGGACGCCGATCGCCTGATCGGTGCCTACGACGACGACGAGGGCGTGACCGAGGCCTTCATCAAGAACGGCCTCCTCGTGCTCAACCGCGAGCTCGGCGCGGACTTCGAGCCGGAGGCCTTCGGCTACGCCCCGTTCTGGGACTCCCGGCTCCAGCGGATGGACCTGCGGCTGCGCTCCGAGGTGCCGCAGCGGGTGCGGATCCCGGGTGCCGACGTCGAGCTCGACCTGGCGGCCGGCGAGGAGATCCGGATGGAGATCTCCACGAAGTTCACCCGCGACCGGATCGCCGCCGAGCTGGCGGCCTCCGGGCTGACGGTGGCCGAGCAGTGGACCGACCCCGCGGGCGACTTCCTGGTGACGCTGGCGACGAAGGACTGAGCTGGCGCCTCTCCGGGTGCCTGTGGATGACCGGAGCGGTGATCGCGCGGGTGGCGCAGGCTGTCCGGATGGACGAGGACAGCCCCTTCTACGTGCGCGACTCCTTCAACACGGCTGAGGACGCGCTCAACGCGGTCGTGCTGCTCCACGAGTCGGGAGGCGTCGACCAAATCACGATGGGCGCGGTGGCGCGCCTGCTGAAGATGTCGCGCTCCTCGGTCCACCAGGCGCACGGCAACATCACCGGTTTCTATGTCTCGCTCATCTCCCGGTTCAGCTTCCGCTGGCACGACTGGTTCAGCACCGGATACGGCGACCCCACCCCGGTCCGGCTCCCGGACGCGCCCTCGGACCAAGTCGGAGTACGGGTCTGGTCGAGCCTTCGCACCTTGGCCGCGGCCCAGGCTCAGGCCGGCAACACGGAGCCCTGGCAGGCGGTCGAGCGGGTTCTCGGCTGGGAACGTCGCTTCCTCGGCTCCGCGATCCGCGACGCGGGCGGCCCCTGGCCCGAGCCCGCCACGATCAACGGCCTGCTTGCCTTCGCCGACGGACTGCGCCTGCAGATGGTCGCGCCGATCGATCCGCTGCCGGCCGGCGACGCGTCCGAGCTGGTTCTCGGCTACTGGACCGAGGTCCTGCGCCTGCCGCCGCGGGCCCTCGACTCCGACTCCTGATCTGCCGAACGCCCGTCAGCCTCTGGGGAGCACCATGAGGGCACGGCCGAACGGACGTTCGTTCGGCCGGGCGGACGGCCTGCCGCCCACAGGCTGACGGACGTCCGTTCGGCGAGGCGCACGCAGGGCCGAAAGTTGCCTGACGGCCGTTCGGCGGCGCTCAGCCGGCCGAGGCAGCCAACCACTCCGCGAAGGTCACGCCGGCGAGCGTGGCTCCCGGGCCGGGCAGCAGACCACCTGCGTCGACCTGACGTCCCGCCTTGCCTGCCATCGGGACCGGCACGAGCAGGCGGCGCCGGCCCGTGGCGCGCAGCCACTGACGCATCATCCGGTCCATCCGCAGCTCCTCGGGTCCGCCCAGGTCGGGCAGGAGGCCCGCGGGGCCGCGCTCGACGGTGTCGACGAGGTGGGTCGCGACCTCGGCGGCCGCGATCGGCTGGGTGCGCATCCGCAGTCCCAGGGCGAACGGCGCGGGGCTGCGGTCGACCATCTGGCCGGCGAACTCGTGGAACTGTGTCGCGCGCAGGATCGTCCACGGGATCGCGCCCTCGCGGACGAGCTCCTCCTGGCGGCGCTTGCCGAAGTAGTAGCCGAGGTCGACCTGGTCGCAGCCGACGATGGACAGCGCGACGTGGTGGCCGACTCCAGCGGCCTGCTCGGCGGCGAGCAGGTTGGCGGTGGCCTGCTCGAAGAACCGCAGGGCCGGGCCCTTCGCCATCGTGACCACGTTGCTGGTGTCGATGACCGTCTCGACGTTCTCCAGGACGGCAGCGAGACCGTCACCGCTGGTCAGGTCGACACCCGTGCCGCGGGAGAGGACGCGGACGTCGTACCCCCTCCGCTGCGCCTCCGCGACCACCATGCTGCCGACCAGGCCGGTGCCGCCGGCCACTGCGAGGATCCCCTGAGCCATGGGACCGACCCTAGCCCCGCGCCTCCAGCGCCGCGGTGAGCAGCGCGACGAGGGCCTCGGTCTGCAGGTCGATCGAGGTCTCGACGGTGTCCCCGGCCCCGTCCAGCGCCCGGGCGGCGAGCCCGGCCTTCTGGTCGATGAGCTCGGCGATCCGGGTGTCGAGGGTCTGGGTCGCGATCACGCGCCAGGCCGTGACCGGCTCGGTCTGGCCGATCCGGTGGACCCGGTCGATGGCCTGGGTCTGCTCGGCGTCGGTCCAGGACAGCTCGGCGAGCACCAGGTTGGACGCGACCTGCAGGTTCAGGCCGACACCGGCGGCGGTCAGCGAGCAGACCGCGACGTGGACCTCGGGGTCGTTGACGAAGGCGTCGATCTGCGCCTGGCGGGTCGTCGAGGACTGGTCGCCGCGCACCGAGGAGTACTTGATCCCCCGGGCCGCGAACGTCTCCTCGGCGAGGTCCATGACGTCGATGTGCTTGGCGAAGAAGACGACCTTGCCGACGTTGCGGGCCAGCTGCGCGGTGTAGTCCGCGGCCAGCCCGGCCTTGGCCTGGCCGATGCGGCGCAGCATGCCGAAGACGTTCTCGCCGGTCTTGGTCGAGGAGTCCTCGCGCTCCCAGCCGGCGACCTGGCGCACCAGGTCGTGGTCGATGCCCGAGACGACGGCGCCGGCACGGCGGTTGGCCAGCGCGGTGTCGTAGCGCTCGACCATCCGGCGGGCGAGCTCCTGCTCGGCCTTGCGGATCGAGCGCCCGGCCTCGCCCTCGAGCTCGACGGGGAGGTCGGCGATCCGGCGGGCGGGGATGTCGGCGGCGACGTCGATCTTGCGGCGGCGCACGATGCCCTGATCGACCACGCAGCGGCGGGCGGCCGGGTAGAAGCCCGGGTCGGCCGGCGTCAGGCCGGTCTCCTCGAGCGCCTCCATGAGCGACCCGAGCGGGACCTTCTCGTCGATCCAGCCGAGGAACTGCCAGATCGCCCGGAAGTCCTCGATGTCGTTGATCAGCGGCGTGCCGGTCAGCGCCATCATCAGCGGCCGCGGCACCCGCGCCCGGATCCGGTCGGCGATCTCCAGGACGTGCTGGGAGCGCTGCGAGGTCTTGTTCTTGATGTAGTGCGCCTCGTCGACGATCATCCCGCGGAAGCCGTGCTTGCCGAGCCAGCCGATGTGCCGGTCGAGGATCTCGTAGTTGACCACGAAGACATCGGCGAACCCGTCGACGTCGTCGCCGTCGCCGTGCAGGACGGTCGCGGTCCGGTTCGGGACCCACAGCTCGACCTCGCGCGCCCAGTTCGTCTTGACGACGTTCGGGACGGCGACGAGCAGCGGGAACGCGTCGGCGGCCTCGGCGGCGAGCAGCGCCTGGGCGGTCTTGCCGAGGCCGGGCTCGTCGGCGAGCAGGTAGGTGCGGTGGCCGGCCGCCGCGGACGCGACGAGCTGGGCCTGGTGGTGCATGAGCTCACGGCCGTACGGCGTCTTCAGCGACGCCGGCTCCGGCAGCTCCATGATCGCCGTGGCGCCCTCGGGCGCCCGCTCGAAGGAGCGGAAGAGCGGCTCGAGCAGCTCCCAGCCGGCGAGCCGGCGGGGCCGCACCGGCGGCCGCACACCCTCGAAGTCGGGGCGCTGGAACGGGTTGGCGAGCTGCGCCGCGGCGACCGAAACCGGGGTGACCCGCCGGTCGATGACCGCGATGACGTTCTCGGCGGCGGCCGGGGCCTCCTCCGGCTCGGGCTCGGTCACGCCGGCCTTGCCGAGCAGCTCGCGCCGCAGGGCGCGGGCGTCGTCGGAGATCTCCGCGTCCGGGTCGAGCAGCGTGAACAGCGTCGAGTCGCGGGCGGCCGTCTGGGCCAGGATCGTCGCGATGCCGTCGAGCCGCTTCAGCTCCTCGGCACGGCGCGCGTCCGACAGCGTGTCGTCCGCCTTGATCCGCATCCGCTCCTCGCGCACCAGGAGCGCGATGACCTGGAATTTGGTGCGCACCGACAGCACGGTCGACTGGCGCTGCACGGCCTGCTCGACCTCGCGCACCACCCTCGCGAGCACCGGGATGATGCCCTCTTCGTTGCGGTGCTTCGGTGCGTTGCTGCGGTTGCGGCGCTGGCCGCCACCTCGCTGGCTTCTCTGAGCCACAGATGTCCTTCCAGGACGAGGTCCCGGTGCGCGTGCACCCGGACGTCGCCATGTGTCGTGGATCCTCGACCCACTCGTCCGATCGCATGGCCACCCGTGGGGGTTTCGCGGCCGGTGGGGACGTCGGTTTCCGACGTACGCCGACGGCTCGGCTGGTCGATGCTTGGGCTCAGTCTACCAGCGGGGTGGTCCAACTCACCTATGACGGTGGAATTCGACGACCTGCTGGAAGGTGGGCCGGTTCTGCCAGTCGATGGGACGTACGCCGACCACGCCGGCCGTCTGGGACACGATGTCGTCCTGGGCCTTGTCGTAGGTCAGCTTCGCCACCGACGTGACGCCCTGGGTCTTCAGCGCGTACGCCACGGCGCTGGCGAGCGAGGCCCGCAGCACCTTCCGGCACGACGCCAGCGTCCCCGACCCGCAGTAGCGGTAGGTGAACGGCGTGGCCTCGGGGTGGCCGAGGCGGGCGTCGAGCTCCTTCTTGACCCAGCTGTACCAGGGCGCGTCGAGCCAGGACGAGCCCCGGCCCAGGCGCGGGTGGTCGTCGAGGATCTGCGGGACCCGGGTGACCAGCGAGCCGAGCCTGCCCCGCATCACGTCGTACGCGAGCGAGCTGGAGCCGTGCTGGTACCAGTAGTCGAACAGCGCGATCGCGGCCTGGTAGCCGTAGGCGCCGGTCCGCGCGCGGTCCACGCGCGGAGCTCCGCCCCGGGACCACTGCCGCAGGAGCGAGGTCGCGGGCGCCAGGGCGCGGTCGTTGCCGATGACCGCGAGCAGGTCGGGCAGCAGGTAGCGCGCACGCGAGTCCTGGCTCGCCGCCCCGGCCATCACGCCGACGAGCTGCTGGATCGCGATCTTCCGCGGTCCGCGGATCGCGGCCTTCACCCGCTGGCTGAGCGCGAGCGAGCGGTGGACGTCGCCCCATGCCCAGATGTCGTCGGGGGCGGACCAGGTCTTGGTCTGCCGGTTGTTCCAGCTGACCAGGTAGCCCGAGGCGGGGTCGACCTGGTGGGCGTGGCCGGCCATGCCGACGTACCCCTGCCAGTCGTACTTCGGGTCGCCCCAGCGCGGGAAGTCGAACGCCACGCCCGGCGCGCGCTTCGGCAGCAGCGAGGAGGTGTAGAAGCCGATGTGCTTGCTGTCGACGTAGAACCAGTTGAACGTGAAGTCGACGTGGCTGGCGGCCTTGAAGAACGACTGCACGCTGTGCACGTAGCCCGGGTCGTTGAACTGCGCGAAGCCGAGCACCGAGTCCACCTCGTGCCCGTACGTCGACCGCTGCAGCACCAGCGCCGCCGGCACGCCCCTCACCGTGGTGCGGGACTGGACGATGCCGTGCCGGGTGCGCCAGACGTCGAAGGTGTAGGTCTTCGGGAGGCCGGGGGCGGTCAGGTTCGGCGTGGTGTGCTCGACGTGCTGGTCGTGGCGCATCGGGACGCACCGGCTGCCGACGCGGTACGCCGTGGAGTCGACCGTCGGCCGCGAGCCGTCGGTGTTGCACAGCCTCTCCGCGACGGTGTCGACGAGGTCGTTGGACGCGCTCGTCGCGGACCACGCGTAGTCCTTGCCGCGGCCGAGCTCGACGACGAGGTTGGTGCCGGCGAACGAGACGCCGCGGGCGTAGACCCCTGGCCCCTTGAGCACCTGCTCGACCAGCAGCTGCGGGTTGTAGTAGCCGGTCTGCGGTCCGAACACCGCGAGCGGGTGGCCGGTCGTCGACTCCTTCCCGGTCACCAGGACCGCGTTCGACATGCCGCCGTGCTGGAACCCGAGCCGGACCTTCTGCAGCTGGCCCGCCTCGCCGGCAGGCAGCCCGGGCGCCAGCTTCGGCGAGGCCCCGGGCGTGGTCACCCGGCTCGCGATGTGCCCCGACCCCGGCGCGGTCGCCCCACCCAGGTCCGGCAGCGCGACACCGGGCTTGCCGAGGTCGAGCCCGCGGCCACCGCCGTACCCGATGTCGACGGAGCCGGTCGTCGGTGCGCCGGCGTCGAGCTTCTCGCGCAGGTCGCGGTAGACGCCGTCGCCGATCTTGGCCCCGAAGCGGTGCCGCAGCAGCTGGAGGTACGTCGCGTTGGCCGCCTCGGCGCCACCGCCCTTGCCGAAGATCCCGCCGACCAGCGAGGCGACGTACACGACGTCAGCGCGGGTCCACGGCTGGACGGTCTTCTGCAGGGCGGCGTACTCGGCCGGGCACTCCAGGCCGGCGACGCCGAGCGGGCAGAGCTTCTGCTGGGCGGCGTTGATGCCGGCGATGTAGGCGTCGAGCCCGTGCAGCAGGCGCTCGCCCGCGGCGCCGTACCGCTGGGCCACGTGGGTGACCTGGGCGGCGGCCTCGGCGGGCGTGTAGAAGGCGGTGCGCAGCTGGGCCTGGTCCATCGCGACGTTCGCGGGGGTGTCGCCGACGAACTCGGCCATCCGGCCGGCGCCGGTGTGGCGCAGGACGTCCATGAGGAACATCCGGTCCTCGATGGCGGCGAAGCCGGCGCCGTACATGGTGTCGTCGTAGGTCGTGCCGGTGATGTACGGGACGCCGAACTGGTCGCGCTGGATGTCGACGCCGGCCTTGGGCTTCTCGTCGCTGGTGACGACCTGCGGGGTGAAGTTCTCCCGCTTGTAGAGGCTCGAGAGGTCGGCCCGGGTGATGCTGCTCGGCGCCTGCTTGGTGAGCGCGTCGTACATCTCGAGCTGGTCGGCGTAGCTCGCCGGCGCGTTCTTGCCGTCGACCGCGGTGGTGCCGCCGCCGAGCAGGACCTGGGCGAGCTGCGTCGCGCTGATGTTGCCGCGCGAGCCGGGCGGCAGGATGTTCCAGAGCGCGCCGTACGGGTCGCCGCCGTACGACGGCGTGGTGCCCGCGTTCGACGGCGAGGCGGCCGGGCCGGTGGCGAGGGCGGCGACGAGCAGTCCGGACAGGCCGGTCAGCAGCAGGGAGCGACGCATGGGCTCGACCATAGAACGTGTTCTAGGAGCCCGCTAGGGTTTCGGCCGTGGGCACCTATGCAGTCACCGGTTCCGCGTCCGGGATGGGCGCGGCCGTCGTCGAGCGGCTGCGCGCCGCCGGCCACACCGTCATCACCGTCGACCTGCGGGATGCGGACGTCGTCGCCGACCTGTCGACCCCGCTCGGCCGGCGCCAGGCATCGACCGCCGTGCTCGAGCGGTGCGAGGGCGTGCTCGACGGGGCGGTGCTCGCCGCCGGGATCGGGCCGGGCACGGGACGCGACCGGGCGCGGCTGATCCTGCAGGTCAACTACCTCGGCGTGGTCGAGCTGCTCGACGCCTGGCGGCCCGCGCTGGCGGCGGCCGACCGGGCCAAGGTCGTGGCGTTCGCGAGCAACTCCGCGACGACCGTCCCGATGGTGCCGCACCGGCTCGTGGGCGCGCTGCTGGAGCGCGACGCCGAGCGGGCGCTGCGCACGCTGAGGGTGTTCGGCAAGGCCGCTCCTCCCCTGGCGTACGCCGGCAGCAAGATCGCCCTCTCCCGGTGGGTACGCCGCCAGGCCGTCACCCGCGACTGGGCCGGCGCCGGCATCCGGCTCAACGCGATCGCCCCCGGCGCCGTGATGACGCCGCTGCTCGAGAAGCAGCTCGCCACCCCGGCCGAGGCTAGGCAGATCAAGAGCTTCCCCGTGCCGATCGGTGGCTACGGCGACGCCGGCCAGCTCGCCGAGTGGGTCGTCTTCATGCTGTCCGACGCCGCCGACTTCCTGTGCGGCAGCGTCGTCTTCGTCGACGGGGGCTCCGACGCCTGGTTCCGCGCGGACGACTGGCCTCGCCGGGTCCCGACCCGCCGGATCCCGGCGTACCTGCGCCGGATGAAGGAGTTCCGCGCGCTACGGCACGACTAGGAACCACTCCGTCCCCATCACCCGGGCCGCGAGCGGGCGCGGGAGGGCGAGGAGGAGGGCGACGGTGCGCAGGCCGCCGCCGGCCTGGGAGCGGTGGGCGCGCAGGGCGTCGCGCTTGGCCTCGAGGTGGGCGCGTACGTCGGCGCGCTCGATCGGCAGCGTCGCGAGCTCCGCGCGGCCGGTGTAGATCTCGTCGCCGGGCAGGGTGAGGCCGGGCAGCAGCCGCGCGAACGGGCGGGCGGCGCGGATCAGCCGCAGCAGCGGCTCGCGGTCGCGGGTGGCCTCGAGCAGCTGCGGGCGGCGCTGGGCCAGGTCCTGGGCGGCCCGGGCGATGCGGTGGACGTGGACGTGGTCGGGGTGGCCGTAACCGCCGTTGGCGTCGTACCCGGTGAGGATGTCGGCGTCCTCCTCGTCGAGCAGCCGCGCGACCTCGCCCGCGACCGAGACGACGGAGGCGTCGACCAGGCGACGCCCGGCCGAGGAGGGGGCGGTGGCCATGCCGCTGTCGTCGTACCCCAGCCAGACGACGCGCGCGGCCCCCAGCGCCTGCGCGGCGGCCTCGCCCTCGGCCCGCCGCCGGCCGGCCAGTCCGGAGACGTCCCCGGCCAGTCCGGCACCCCCGTCGGTCGCGAACACGACGACGACCCGGTCGCCCGCGGCCGCCCGGGACGCGAGCCAGCCGCCGGTGAGCAGCACCTCGTCGTCGGGGTGGGCGTGCAGGGAGACGACGGTCGTCACAGCGGAACCGCCTCCGGCTGCTCGAGCGGTACGGCGACGCGCTCCCCCGCCGTCCGGTAGAGCTCCATCGTCGTGTCGAGCACGTCGCTCCAGTCGTACGCCGGCGCGACCCGGTCGTTGTGGGAGCGGATCCGCTCGCGGAGCAGGTCGTCGGTGAGCAGCGTGGCGACGGCGACGGTCATCTCGCGGTCGCCGTCGACGAGCAGCCCGTCGCGGCGGTCGCGGACGAACTCGCGGATCCCGCTGCGGCGGCTCGCCACGATCGGCAGGCCGGCACACCGCGCCTCCAACGCCGCGAGCCCGAAGGACTCCTTCGGGGCGGGCGCGAGGTAGACGGCGCCGGAGCGCAGCAGCGGCCGCACCTCGTCACGCTCGACCCGGCCGGTGATGGTGACGACGTCGGCGAGCCCGTGCCGGCGTACGTAGCGCTCGACCCGGCCGCGGAGCGGGCCGTCGCCCACGATGAGCAGCCGGACGTCGCGGTCGGGCACCAGGCGGCGTACGTCGGTGAACATGCGTAACAGGGGCAACGGCCGTTTGCGCGGCATCAGCCGCATCACGCTGACGACGGTGAGCGGGTCCGCCGCGGACCGGGCGGCCGCACCGGGGCGCCGCCACGACGCCACGTCGATCGCGTTCGGCAGCACGTCGACGGGCGCGCCGCCCAGCGACCGCCGGAAGGCCTCGGCAGCGGCAGCACTGACCGCCGACCACGCGACCGGCCAACGCCGCAGCGAGGCCAGGGCCGCGAGCCGCACGATCGCGCTGGCGCCGGCCCACATCGAGTGCACCGTGATCAGGGTCGGTACGCCGGCGGCCATCGCCGCCCGCGCCACGCTGATCGAGTACGGCGAGAGCACCGACAGGTGCACGTGCACCACGTCGTACCCACCGATCTCGGCGCGGGCGCGGGCGGCGGGAATCCGCCGAACCCAGGCGGGGTCGGGCCCGCCTGGGGTCGGGCTGAGCACGTCGGCCTCGAGTCCGCGGGCACGCTGGTGCCGGACGAGGTCGTCGACGTGGGTCTCGATGCCGCCGAGGCGCGGCAGGAAGACGTCGGTGACGTGGGCGATCCGCCGGATCTCCCCGCTGCGGGGCGCCACCACGACAGGTCGGGTACGCCGGTGCCCCACCAGCCACAGCCCGAGCGCGCCGCCGCCGACGGGGATCTCCACGAGGAACACGAAGACCCGGTAGAGCACGGCGCCCGCGGTCACGCCGACCGGGTCGCCGCCGAGGGCGAGCAGCACGCTGACCAGGCCGAGGTCGGCGACCCCGACGCCGCCCGGGGTGATCGGCAGGATCGTGATGAGCCGCTCGAGCGCGAAGCCCGCGAGGATCTCGGTGCCGCTGTTGCCCGCGCCGGTGAGGTGCAGGCACCAGCCGAGCAGCAGGGCCTGGAGGGCGACGTACCCGACCATGCCGACGGACATCCGCAGCCAGCCATTCGCGACGAGCTGCCGGCTCTGCCGGCGGATCTCCTCGAGCGGGCCGCGCGAGCTGAGCAGCAGGGCAGTGACGACGGCGACCATCGCGACGAAGCCGACGGCGGCGGCGAGGGCGGCGATCTTGAAGGGCGTCGAGACGTGCTCGCCCGCGCGCGCGAGGGCGCCGACCGCGACGATGGGGAGGATGAGCTTGATGCCGACGTCCCACAGGTTGGTGACGAAGGTGTAGCCCGCGAACCCGCGGGTGTCGATGCCCCAGGCACGCATCATCCGGCGGTTGAGCTCGACGCCCGCGGCGCCGCCGAGGGGCACGACGTTGGCGACCGCGCTGCCGGTCACGTTGAGGGTCAGGGCGCGCCGGTGGTTGAGGCTGGGGGCGGCGGCGGTGAGCACGAAGGAGTGGACATAGAGGCCGAGCGCCCACAGGCCGACGAGGCCGAGCAGCTCGCTGAGGTGCAGGCCTGCCAAGACCGGGAGCACGCCGTGCCACGACACGGACACGACCTGCGGTAGACCGATGGCGACCAGCACCCCAGCGAGCACCCAGGAGGCCACGAACCGCAGCCGCGCGCGCCTGCGCGACGACGGCGTCATGGTGGGGACGTCCTCCATGCTTCGCAGGCTAGGAATCCGGCATGAAGGCTTCGTTAAGCCTCACAGGTCCCGGGTACCGGGCTGCTGTCCCCGTCGTCCCGTTCGGACTAGTCCGTTCGGACCACGCGGGCGAAACCGGTCGGCCCGAACCCGTCGTACGCGGGTAAAGGAACGCTCACCGACCTTGTCGCACCCACATATCCGCCCCCACCCTGAAGAAGCCGAAGCTGCGGAGGGGCAGCACGTATCGGCGTACACAAGGGAGAACATGATGTCCGCTACTGCATTGAAGATGCCGGAGCTCGAGCCACGGACGGCCACTCACCGCACTGTGTCCCCGGAGCTGAGGGAGACGATCCTGGAAGTCGCTGCGTCTGAGCGCGCACTCGACGACCTGATCGGCTACGCCAACCGTCTGCACCGCAGCAACATCCAGCACGACCCGCAGTCCTGCCTGGTCTGCTTCGGAGTCAGCTGAGCTCGATCGCCGCAATCCTCGCGGGGTGCCCCCCACATCGACACCCCGCGAGGATCGAGCAGGTCGCTCGACACGCGCGTCGGGTCGGGGATGGACACGGCCGTCGGTCCGGTACGCCGGACGGGCGGATGCCCCGCGCGACGCGCGCTCAGCCGAGCAGGCTCAGGTAGTAGTCGCCGAGGTACCCGGCGCCCAGGATCGACATCAGCGCGCCGAGGATCATGAACGGCCCGAACGGGACCGCGCTCTTGCGGCCGGCCTTCTGCGTCGCGATCAGCAGCACGCCGACCACGGCGCCGAGCAGGAACCCCCCGAACGCGCCGACCAGCAACGTCCCCCACGACAGGTAGGCCGTCATCGCGCCGAGGATGCCGGAGAGCTTCACGTCGCCGTACCCCATGCCGCCGGGGGCGATCAGCCACACCACGAAGAAGAACGCGAACAGCGCCGCCCCTCCCTCGGCCGCCCGCAGCAGCGCGTGCCACTCGTGGTCGACCAGCAGGAGCAGCCCGAGGACCGGGTACGCCGGCAGCACGATCACGTCCGGGAGCCGGCGTACGTCCAGGTCGATGCCGGCCAGTGCCACCCCGAGCCCCGCGAACACCAGGTACGCCGCCAGCGCCCCCCACCCCACGTGCCCGTCATCGGTCGCGTAGGTCGAGGTGAGGGACGGCGTGTCGAGGGCCGCGATCCGCCACGCGACCAGGCCGAACAGCATCCCGGTCCCGAGCTCGACCAGCGGGTACCGAAGGCTGATCGGCTCCCCGCAGTCCGCACACCTCCCCCGCAGCACCAGCCAGCCCACCACCGGGATGTTGTGCCGGTTGCGGATCTCGTGCCCGCACCGCGGGCACGCCGACGGCGGGCTGACGATCGACTCCCCCCTCGGCACGCGGTGGATCACTACGTTGAGGAACGACCCGATGATCAGGCCCAGCAGTCCGGCGAAGCCGGCAATCAACCCGAGAGGCATGTCGCTCAGCGCTGCTCCGCCCAGCTCAGCACGTTGACCTGTCGCTGACCCGCCACGGGGCTCACGATTCCCTTGTCATTCAGGCCGTCGGTGAACTGCACGCGCGACGTGAGTGCGGGGTTGCCCGTCGCGGCGCATGGTCCCGAGCCTGAGCAGACGTAGACCTGTAGATCAACAGCCGTCACGGCCGAGCCGAGTCCGTAGCCGGGGTCGGGGATCGACACCAGCGGATATCCCCACAGCTGCGAGGGCTGAGACTTGAAGTTCACGCCCCAGGCAACGATGCCCCACCGGAAGGCGACCAGCGCGTTGGCGCTGCTGCCCGGCACGAGGTTGATGTAGCCGTTCGGCGCGTACGTGGCACCTTGGACGACGAACTTGCCCGCGAAGTTTCCGCCCTGCTGGTAGATGAACTGGCCGGGCGTCGGCGTCGGGCTACCAATCACGGCGGACCACTGCCGCAGAGCCGGCGTCACATACGTCACCGTGAGCGTGGCGGCGTCGACACTGAAGCTGTCGTTGTTGTTGGTCGAACCACCGACGAGGATCTGGATCTTGGGAGTCGTCGCGGTGAAGGCGCCGTTTGCCAACTGAGCGTTCAGGAGGGCCGCGATGTCAGTGTCAGTACCGGTCGCTGCCAGCGGAACTGTTCCGGCCTGCCCGGACACCCCGACCGACAGCGTGCCAGCAAACGGGTTGGACCCCGTTCCGCCCTTGGTCGTGTAGGTGACGTTCAGCTTCGCGGCGGTGATGGTCGACCCGACGGGGATCCCGTTCAGGTTCGCACCGAACGCCTGCAGATCCAGCTCACCGGTGCTGTTGTTGCCCGATGCCTTCCAGTCGGCCGTCGGGTTGCCCGTCGCCTGCAGCGCCGATGTCAGCGTCGGGCTGCTTCCTCCGTTGGCGGCGAAGGCGACCGTCTTGTCGCCCCCGCCGGTGTTGGCGCGGGTGGTGACATTGCTCGACGTCATGCCGGGCGTCGTGGTCGGGGTCGGCGTCGTTCCGGTCTGCTGCTGGTAGATCGTGATGGGCGCGTAGCCACCATTGGCGGGCCCGCACAGCTCAACGTTCGACGTGTCCTCGAGCTTCATCGTGCTGGAGCCGCCGAACACGAACTGCACGCCTGCCGTGGTCGGGCTGTCGATAGGGCTCACGCATCGGCCGGGGATCGATGAGCCCGCCCCGGCTTGGCCGCCGATGACCGTCGTGCTGATGTCCCACGGCTTGCCATCGGCGAAGTCGAAGTAGTACTTCCCGCTGGCGAACGTGGCCGTGCCGCACGCGTTGACGGCGTTGCTCAACGCGAGTCCGTTGTTGTAGAAGCCCGGCTGGAAGCTGCATCCCTGTGCTGCAGGGTCCCGCCAGGTGGGCACGGCGGAGAGCGGCGCCGTGACTGAGGAGGGATCCGGCGGGATGTACGTGCCCGAGCAGGTAGGCGACATGGCGCCGCTGTTGCTCGTGGTGCAGGCCGAGTTCGGGTTCGCGGTGATCGTCCCGTTCGTCTGCAGCGTTCCCGCCTGGACATTGATGAAAGAGTTCGACTCGATGCTGCCGCGGATGGGGATCTGCGAGCCGGAGCCGAGTCCCTTGAAGGTGATGCCGTCGACGGCCGTGCCCGAGGTTCCCGTCCCCACCGTGGTGAGCGCGCGGGCGAACGCATCCGTTGCCGCCGGTGTGACAGGCACCGTCCCATTTCCCGAACCGAAGAGGCCCGTTCCCAGCACAGGCCGGCACACGATCGTCGCCGACTGGATCGTGCCGTCGGGCAGCGTGTACACCTTGGACAGGTCGAGCGAGGTCAACGGCGAGCCGTCCGACGCCTTCTTGCCGAAGCAGCCCGTTCCATCGGTGTTGTTGTCGTAGACCCAGCTGGCAGGAGTGCCCGCAATGCCGTTCGGATAGCTGGCGACCGACGACGGAACTGTGGAGCTTCCGCCATACACGATGTCATTGATGGCGATCTTCGCTGCGGCATCGGCGGTGTATGCCTGACCAGCGACGTTGCGCAGGCTCACGGTCGCCGCGAAGTTGCCCCAGCCCTTGGACAGCAGCGCACCCGTCACCAGCGCGATGGTGGTAACGATGATGAGCGCGAAGATGAGCATCGCGCCCTCGTCGTTTTGGCGACGCCTCGCAAGCCGTTCCCGGAGACTCATCCCTGCCTCCGTTCCGCAGTGATCGTGAGATTGCTGTACCCGGTGTTGCTGTGAACCACTTGGCTGCGATCCTGAACGCTGATGTTCAGGCTCACCGTGGCCGGAAAGGGGCCGCTGCCCGTACAGCTGGTGGACGCACCGCCTGAGTCAGCACACGTCACGGTGGGCTGTGCCGTGAGATAGCGGGCGACAACGATGTCACTGCTCAATCCACCACACCGTTTGCGCCACAGCTGGGTCTGGCTTGACCCGTTCGCGTTGGTGACTGACTTCGTGTAGTACGTCGCGTAATTCTGGGTCGCGGTGGACCACGCCAAGGTGGCGTTGGCGGTGGGGGCGTTCTGGTAGTCGTTCCAGGTGAACATCACGATCGGGCTCCCCAAAGCCGGTGCGCAACCGGGCGCACTGCCCATGTACACGCCTTGCGAGTTCGGGACGCTTCCGCCGGCTGGGGCTCCGTGCATACCCAGGCTGCTGACGTCCTGCTGCCAGTAGGCGGAGATGAACTGCTGGTCGGTCGACTCGTTGAGCCGGGTGCTGGTCTCGTTGCTCGTCCGGAGGTAGCCGAAGACGACACCCGTGAGCGCGACGACCACGAACCCGAGGATGGCTACGGTGACGACCAGCTCGATCAGGGTGAACCCGCTCTCGTCAGTTCGACGCCTCAGCATGGGGTCGCTCCCAGGTTGCCCGGCGAGGGCACGGCGCCCGCGCAGGGCTTGCGCACGATGAACGTGAGGGTCTCTGTGGCCACGTGGACGCCGGTGCCCGGACTCGTCACGCTCAGCGTCAGCTGCTGGCTCCCGTTGTCCGAGCCGCAGGAGGCCCAAGCCGATCCGTTCCAGGACTTCGCGGCCGTTTGGGTCGCTGCGTAGCTGGCGGGAAGACCCGCTTGCGTCTTCACGGAGTTGGTCAGGTAGGCGTTGGCGGCGGCGCAGCTCTGGTAGCCACCGGACGACGTCACCGAGTTCTGAATTGCTTCAGCGAGGCTGCGTACGTAGCTGCCGCCGTTCGCCTGCTTGCGTCCGAGGTCGGACGACTTCACCGACAGCTCGAAGCCGGCCATCACGGCGACGCCGGCGATTCCTAGGATCACGACCGCCACGAGGAGCTCGATCAGCGTCTCCCCCCGGTCATCGCGGAGACGTCCCCCCCGACGTCCCTGCATCAGACCTGGACCTGGTTGAAGATGCCGTACATCGCGGACACGAGCGCGACCGCGACGAAGCCGACGACACCACCCATGACGATGATGACGGCCGGCTCGAAAAGCGAGGTGAGCTTGGCGATCTTGTAGTCGAGCTCGTCCTCGTAGTACTCGGCAGTGACCTCCAGCTGCGTGTCGAGCGAGCCGGTCTCCTCCCCGACACGGAGCATGGACGTAGCAGTCCCGGGGAAGAGCCCCGTCCGAGCGAGCGGAGCCGAGATGCCCTGCCCTTCCAGCATCTGCTCCGCCACGCCGTTGAGGCGTCGAATGAAGACCCGGTTCCGCAACGAGTCGGTCGTCACCTGGAGCGATTCGGTCAGGTTCACCCCGGCGGACACCATGGACGACAGCACGCGGCAGAAGCGCTCCACCAGAGCGTACTGAATCGTCTCGCCGACGACCGGCATCTTGAGGAGAAAGGCATCCCGTGCATACCTGCCGCCCTCGAACCGCGTGACGATGAAGTAGATCAGGGCGATAGATCCCAGCCCGGCGAGCACCGCCCACCACCACTGACCGAGGAAGTCCGTGAAGCCCATCAGCATCCTGGTCGGGAGAGGCAGCTTCGCATCGAGGCTCGCAAAGAAGTCCTTGAACTTCGGCAACACGTAGATGGCAAGCACCAAGACCGTCACGACCGACATCGCCGCGACGACAGCAGGGTACAGCGCTGCCGACTTGATCTTGCGCCGTGCTTCGAGGTCCCGCTCGATGTAGGTCGAGAGGCGCGACAGCACCGTGTCCAGCTCGCCGGTCAGCTCCGCCGAGCGGACGATGCCGCGGTAGAACTCCGGGAAGACCTTGGGGTACTGGTCGAGACAGTCGGAGAACCGTTCGCCGGTCCGAAGCCCGTCCTCGATGTCGTTCATCATCCGGCGGACCGAGGAGTTCTCGCTCTCGGCGCCGATGGTGTGCACGGCGTCCAAGATCGGTAGCCCGGCGCGGAGGAACGCGGCGATCTGGCGTGACAGGTGCATGACCTCCTCGCGCTTGATCCGCGGACCGGAGATCTCGTACTGCAGGACGCTCTTCTTCTCGGTGACCTTGAGGTCGCGGAGGTCGCGTCCGTAGAGCTCGACCTCAGCGTCACCGCGGCTGGGCGCCTTCTGGGTACCCCTGACGGGGCTGCCGTCGAGGGCTACCCCCGAGTAAGCGAACTTGGGCATCTCAGACTCCTGCCACGTAGATCGACCGCATGACTTCGGCGGGGGTGGTGACGCCGTCCGTCACCAGTCGGGCGCCTTGCTCCTGCAGGGTGCGCATGCCCTGGCTGCGGGCAAGCTTGCGCATGTCGTCCTGGGGCGCGCGCTCCACGATCAACTCCCGAACTTCGTCGCTCACGGTCAACAGCTCGTAGACCCCCACCCGGTCCAGGTAGCCAGTGTGCGCACAGAAGTGGCAGCCGGCGCCATGCACGAATCCGAGGGCTGGCTCCTGCGCGCCGAGGCTGTGCAGGAAGCCCAGCTCGTCGGCGCTCGGCTTGTACTGCTCCAGGCAGTTCGTGCAGCTCCGGCGCACCAGCCGCTGGGCGACCACTGCGCTGACGGACGACGCGACGAGGAACGCCTCGATGCCCATGTCGAGCAGTCGGTAGAGCGCGGAGACCGACTCGGTGGCGTGTAGGGATGACAGCACCATGTGGCCGGTGAGGGCCGACTGCACTGCGATTCGTGCCGTGTCGACGTCGCGGATCTCGCCGACCAGGATCACATCCGGGTCCTGGCGGAGGATGGACTTGAGGCCGCCGGCGAAGGTGATGCCGGCCTGCTCGTTGATCTGGATCTGGTTGATCGAGTCGAAGGTGTACTCGACCGGGTCCTCGATCGTCATGATGTTGCGATCGATCGTGTCGAGCTCCCCCAGGGAGGCGTAGAGCGTCGTGGTCTTCCCGCCGCCGGTGGGACCGGCGCAGATGATCATCCCGTACGGCTGGTGGATCAGCTTGCTGTATCGGTCAGCGGTGTCGGCCGGCATGCCGAGCTGGGCGAGCTGGAACAGCGGGCGGCTCTTGTCGAGGAGTCGCATGACGACCTTCTCGCCACCCATGACGGAGGTGGTGGCGACGCGGATGTCGACGTCACGTCCCTCGACCTGCATCGAGATCTGGCCGTCCTGCGGCCGACGGCGCTCGACGATGTTCATGCCGCCCAGGATCTTGACTCGGCTGACTAGCGCCGGACCGATCGAGGCCGGCAGGTCGAGAACATCGGCGAGTGCCCCGTCAATGCGGTAGCGGACGCGGACCCGCTCGCCAGATGGCTCGATGTGGATGTCCGAGGCGCGGTCACGCAGCCCCTGCGTGATGATCTTCTGCACCACTTGGACGACCGGCGCGTCCTCGTTGACCTGTGCCGTTTCCGCCAGGCTGGCCTCGCGCCGGATGTTGTCACGGGCCTCGAACGCCAGCAGGTGCGTACCCACCTCGGCGGTGGCCTTGTACTCGGTGTCGAGAGCTCGGTTCAGCGATCGATGGGTGGAGACGACCGGTCGTACCGTGCGCCCGATGGCCGCCGCCACGACGGCCACATGCTCGGGCGACGGGTCGAGCACCGCGACGGTGACCTCGTCGTCCGTCGCGGCGATGGGCAGCGCCCTCAACTCCAGCGCGCGGTCGCGCGGGAGCAGTGCGACTGCGGCCGGATCGGGGTCGGTCGTCCGGAAGTCGACCGTGCCGCGGCCGGACGCTGCGGCGACCGCTGCGGTCAAGTCGTCGTCGCTGATGACACCACCGGCGACCAGCTTCTCGGCCAGCGTGCCGACGGCCTCGCCGTTCCGCGCAGCATCCAGCTGGTACGGCTGCACCTTGCCAGCGCTGACCAGCAGTCGCCCGAGGCGGTCGTCCGCCTCCTCCTGGGAGGACCGGACGACCGGCTGCTCGTCGGTCTTCTTCCCCTTGAACCTCATCGGGCGCTACCTCGCGGGAACGGGAGAGGCGTACCGGGGACGGACGTCGATGTCCTTGGGGTACAGACTTCGGGCGGCCGCGTCCTCGTAGGTGACGATCTGCTGCTGCACGAGCTGCGACAGCGTCTGCTCGAGCGTGACCATGCCGTCCTGAGCACCGGTCACCACCGAGTTGCGCAGCTGGTGGGTCTTTCCCTCCTTGATCAGGTTGCGCACCGCTGGCGTGGCCGTGAGCACCTCGTAGGCAGCGACCATGCCGCCACCGATCCGCGGGACCAGCCGCTGGTAGACGACACAGCTGAGCGCGGCCGCAAGCTGGACCCGGATCTGCGCCTGCTGCTCGGCTGGGAACACGTCGATCATGCGACCGATCGACTGGGCCGTGTCGTTGGTGTGCAGCGTGGCGAACACGAGGTGACCGGTCTCGGCCACGGTGAGAGCGAACTGGATGGACTCCAGGTCGCGCATCTCACCGACGAGCAGGACGTCGGGGTCCTCGCGGAGGACCGAACGGAGGGCCTTGTTGAACGAACCGGTGTCGGTGCCGACCTCACGCTGGTTGACCGCGGACATCTTGTGGTCGTGCACGTACTCGATCGGGTCCTCGATCGTGATGACGTGCGCGCCGCGGTTGCTGTTGATGTGGTCGATGAGCGACGCGAGCGTCGTCGATTTGCCGGACCCGGTCGGGCCGGTCATCAGGATCAAGCCCTGGTGGCGCAACGACAGGTCTCGGAGCGCGGCAGGCAAGCCGAGCTGATCGGGCGTCGGGATCACGCGCGGGATCATCCGCAGCGCGACGGCAGTCAGTCCGCGCTGGGTAAAGGCGTTCCCACGGATCCGGGCGTGCTCGCGCCAGGAGAAGGAGAAGTCGTATTCGTGGGCCTTGTCCCAGTGGCCCTGCTGCTCGGGATTGAGCACCTGGCCGAGCAAGGCCTCGGTGTCATCCCCGGTGAGCATTCGCGCGTCCGGCACCGGACTGAGAGTGCCGTCCACCCGGATCATGGGCGGCAGACCGGCTGTCAGCAGGAGATCCGTGCCCTTGGCCTGCCAGAGCACATCGAGCAGGTGGTCGACGTCGGCACCGATCTGGTGCAGGTGCGCGTGCATGGGTCCCCCTGGGACGAGACGAGAACGAAGGACAGTGGCAGAGGAGGGCCGCCGTACGACGACGGCCCTCCCAGAGCTCAGCCAATCAGCAGCCGACGCCGGTGACGGTCGCGCCGCCGCTGTAAGTCACGTCGGCCGGGAGCGCGGTGCCGTGAATGAACTGGTTCGGTGCCGTCCACAGGTCGGAGGCAGCGGTCGGGTAGGCACCCGTCTTCGCGTAGAACGCCTCGACGGCGGTGGTGACGGTCTCGACATCCGCCTTGCAGGCAGCGACCTTGCCGCGGTCGGTGATGCCCTGCACCGAGAAGACCACGATGGCGGCGAGGATGCCGAGAATCACGATGACGATGAGGAGCTCGATGAGGGTGAAGCCGGCGTCAGCGGAGCGGCGGCGCTGGTTCTGGAGAGCGTGAAGCATGTGGGATTCCCCCTGGGAAGTGTTGGAAGGTGCTGAGCTTCCCGAGATTTTCAGGGGAAGACTTGCACTCCGTTCGGGGGCGACGTAGCAGAACTGAGTTTTCTTTACAATGCACGATTTCCAGGTTTTTTCTGACGTTCAGTGCTTGGCCATGTTGGGCGACTCCGGAGCCGATTTACGCGCGCGGAGCATCCACAAAAGTTTGCATGGAAGTGCACCTTTCGAACATCGATCCGAGTCCGGGATCCGAGGCTTAGCATTCAACTCCGCCCTCACTTACCGGGAGTTGCCCGTGCGCACCGTGATCAACCCTCCGTCGGTCGTCACGCTTCTCGCCGGGTGGGTCAGAGGAGGGATCTCCGTGGCCCTCTCGTTCGCTCTGATGTGGGTTCTCTCGCTGCTGGTCTTCCGCGGCTTCTTCGGCTCGTTCCTGCCGTTCCTGATCGTCGGAGCCGTCGGCTGGACGGGCGTCGTGATTCTCGGCTCCCTCTTCGAGCACACGCTGACGATCGAGGCGAACGAGCTTGTCGTGCGGACCTGGATCGGTGCCGTGCTCCGTCGTCCGGGGCGACGGTTTCCGCTGCAGCAACCACGACTCAGCCTGGCGCCTCGGTCCGGCCGCGGAGGGGGTGGGCTACGGAGCAAGAGGCTGTGGCTTATCGACTCCAACGGGCGGGAGCACAGCTTCGCCTTCACGCTGCTGAGCTACGACGCGTTGGCCGGACAGCTTGCGGAGAGCTCGTTGGGGCGCGGGGGCGTGCCGCGGTACTGAGGTCGCCGGTTTCGATACGCGCTCGCTCGCTCCGCGCTCGCGCTACTCAACCAGCGACACAGGGCTCGTTCCTCGCTCGCGCTACTCAACCAGCGACCGGTCTCGTGACGGTTGCTGCTCGACCTCCGCGACCAGCGACGCGAGGCGTCACTCCATGGTGGCGATGATGGCGGCGAGGTCGTCCGCGGTCGTCTGGGGGTTGACGATGGCGAAGCGGGTGCAGACCTGGCCGTGGTGCTTCGTGGGGGTGACGAAGGCGAACTGGTCGGCGAGGAGGCGCTTGCTCCAGGCGTCGTACTCGGCCTCGCCCCAGCCGATCCGCTCGAAGATGAGGACGGAGAGGTCGGGCTCGACGAGCAGGCGCAGGTGCGGGGCCTTCTCGATCAGGTCGCGGCCGGCGCGGGTCACCTCGAGGGTGCGCTCGACGGCGGCGACGTACGCGTCGGTGCCGTTGACGGCGAGCGAGAACCAGAACGGGAGGCCGCGGCCGCGGCGGGTGAGCTGGATCGCGAAGTCACTCGGGTTCCACTCCCCCTCGACCGTCACCGGGTCCAGGTACCCGGCGCGCTGGGTGTGCGCGGCGCGCGCGAGGACGGGGTCGCGGTAGAGCAGCGCGCAGCAGTCGTACGGCGCGAACAGCCACTTGTGCGGGTCGACGATGAACGAGTCGGCGCGCTCCACCCCCGCGAAGAGGGAGCGGACCGAGGGGGCGGCCAGGCCGGCGCCGCCGTACGCGCCGTCGACGTGGAACCACCAGCCGTGCTCCTCGGCGACGTCCGCGAGGCCGGCGAGGTCGTCGACCACGCCGAGGTTCGTGGTGCCGGCGGTGCCGACGATCGCGAAGACCGCGTCCCGCTGCTCCTGCGTCGCACCCGCCACCCAGGCCCGTACGACGTCGCCGGTCAGCCGGCCGCGGCGGTCACCCGGCAGCAGCACGACGTCGACGTCCATCACCGACTCCAGCGCGTGCTTCACCGACGAGTGCGTCTCGTCGGTGAGCAGCACCGCCCAGCGCGGCGGGCGGGAGCCGCGCCGGTGTTGGGCGGCCGAGCGGGCAGCGACGAGCGCCGACAGGTTGCCGATCGTGCCGCCCTGGACGAACACTCCCCCGGCCTCGGCAGGAAGCCCGACCAGGTCCGCGACCCAGCGCAGCGCCTGGTTCTCCGCGAAGACGGTGCCGGAGCCCTCGAGCCAGGAGCCGGCGTACACCGACGAGGCGCCGACGAGCATGTCGAACGCCGCCGCGGCCTTGCTGGGTGCCCCGGGGATGAACGAAAGGTAGCGCGGGTGGTCAACCGACAGACAGGCCGGACCGAGCGTCTCCTCCCACAGCCGCGCGGCGTCGCCGCCCATGCCGGCGGGCGTGATGGTCTGCCCCGCCTCGCTCAGCAGGTCCTCGGGCGTCCGCGTCGTGTCCAGCGGGGCTGCCATCTCCAGGCGCTCCTGGGACATCCGCAGCAGCTCACGGACCAGCGCGGCGACCGCGTCGTCGTACACGTGCACGAGGCGACTCTAGGGCGCCGCCGGTGAGGTCGTCGCTGGCGCGGCGGCCAGAATCCGTCTCGGATCCGAGACGTGCCATTTCATGGTCCCTTCACGGCCTCGTTCGTACGGTCGGGGCATGTTCGACCTGGCCGTGCTGTGGGGCTCCACTCAGGAGGGCTGGTTCGGCGACGTCAACCGGTTCGCGCTCGACACCGCGTGGTTGCACACGCCTGCCCGCCTCTTCGCGCACTACGGCGTGGCGGTGTTCGCCGTGCTGCTGCTGGTCTCCTGGTTGTTGGCGCGCCGCACCGGCGACGCCCGCCGAGTGGCGGCCGCGCTGTGGGCGCCGATCGGCGTCCTCGTCGCGGTCGGGCTCAACCAGCCGATCTCCAACTCGGTCGCGGAGGAGCGGCCGTACACCGTCTTCCCGCACGCGCTCACCCTCGTCGCGCGATCCACCGACTTCTCCTTCCCCAGCGACCACTCGGTGATGGCAGGCGCCGCGGCCGTCGGCGTGCTGCTCGCGAACCGCCGGCTCGGGCTCGTCACCGCGGCGCTCGCGGTGCTGATGGCCGCCACCCGCGTGTACGTCGGCGCCCATTGGCCGTTCGACGTCGTCGCCGGACTGGTCATCGGGGCGGGCTTCGCCCTGGCGGCGTACGCCGTGGTGCGGCCGCTCCTCGTGCGGATCGTGGAGCGACTCGGGGAGAGCCGGTTGCGGGTGCTCGTACGCTGAGGATCGCTCGGGCTGCTCGACCAACGACCCACGTCCAGGAGATCCCGTGGCCCGTCGCCCGTACGTCGCTTCCGCGGCGCTGCTCCTCCTCCTCGCCGCCTCCCTCGCGACGACCACCACCGCACCCGCACCCGCATCGGCCACCCCGTCCGTGCGCCACGCGTGCGCGGCCTCGGCCCGCTGGCAGTGCCGCGCCGAGGTGCGCACGCCCGACACCTCGACGTCGCGCACGACGGCTCGGGCCGCCCGCACCGCGGCCTCCGGGGACTTCGGCTACACGGCCGCCCAGCTGCAGCAGATCTACCGCACGGCAGGGATCAGCCCGGCCGACGGCACGCCCACCATCGCCGTCGTCGACGCCTTCGACTACCCCCATGCCGAGGGCGACCTGGCGACGTACCGCAGCACGATGGGGTTGCCGGCCTGCACCGTCGCCAGCGGCTGCCTGTCCATCGTCAACCAGGACCTGGGCTCCACGCTGCCACCCGCCGCGCCGGTGAGCGACGACTGGACCATCGAGAGTGCTCTCGACCTCGACATGGCCTCGGCCGTCTGCCCGCGCTGCCACCTGGTCCTCGTCGAGGCCACCACTGACGCCGACAACGGACTGGTCACCGGAGCGGTGAAGGCGGCCTCCCTCGCCCACTACGTGTCGATGTCCTGGGGTGGCGCCGACGACGGCAGCATCGCCACCGACACCTTCGCCGTCCCCGGGACGATCTACGCCGGCGCCACCGGTGACAACGGCCACGAGGCCCAGCCCGACGTCCCGGACTCGCTCACGGGCGTGGTGGCGGTCGGCGGCGTCAGCCTGGCGTCGACCACCGCCACCCCGACCGCCTGGTCGGGCGCCGGGTCGAGCTGCTCGACCCGGGTCCCGAAGCCTGCGGTGCAGGCCACGCTCACCACGGACTGTGTCGGCAAGGCCACGTCCGACCTGTCCGCCATCGCCGACCCGCACACGGGCATGGGCGTGTACGACACCTCCAACGGCAACGGTGGCTGGAACGAGGTGGGAGGTACGTCGGCGGCCACGCCGATCATCGCCGCGCTGTACGCCGTCGCGGGCAACCACACGGTCCCGTTCGCGGCGTACACCGACCTCGCGCGCTACCCCTCGCTCCTCGAGGACGTGACCTCCGGCAGCAACAGCCTCGTCTGCCTGTCCGTCGCGTGCGTCGCCGGCACCGGCTGGGACGGGCCGACCGGGATCGGCATGCCGCTCACGCCCGAGGCCGTCGCCCTGCCGCTCGCGCGGATGCACGTGGCGGTCGCGCGGCTCGTCGGCCGCAAGGGACACGCCCTGGTCCGCGTCATCACGCTGCCCACCTCCGTCCCCGACACCGCCGGCACCCGCCAGGCCCTGGCGCACGTCGGCGCGAGGGTCACCGGGCTTCCCCGGGGTCTGCACTGGTCGGTCTCCGGCACCCGGCTGACGATCCGCGGCACACCAACACGGGTCGGGACGGGCCGCGCCCGCATCACTCTGTCCGGCACGACGCCCGCGGGCCGGACCGCCGGCGGGAGCACCAGCTTCGGCTGGGTGATCCGCCGGCGCTGAGGCCGCGCCGTTTCTCGAACCCGCGCTCGGGTACCGCGCTGCCGTGAGCCGATATCCCGCACTGCTGGTGCCGCTGGCGGCCGGGTTGCTCCTCACCGCGTGCGAGCCGAAGAGCCCGGACCGCGCCGAGTGGCGCGACGACGCGTACTACGCGGTGTCCGACACCTCGTCCGCGGTGGCGACAGCAACCCTGGTCGTCCGTCAATTGACGTCCGACAAGATCCAGCAGAATTACGCGCAGGTGGTGCTCGTCGCCGCCGAGGAGGAGGCCGGCAAGCAGTCCAGCTCGTTCGACGCGCTGCAGCCGGCCACCGTCGACACCGACCGCTACCACCAGGTCACCTCGGCGCTGTCCGACGCCGGTGACGTCCTGTCGGACGTGCGGATCGCGGTCGCGCGGCAGAACACCGGCGCCTACCCCGACCTCCTCCAGCAGCTCGACCAGCAGACCCAGGCGCTCGACAAGGTCGAGAGCGACCTCGGCGGACTGCGGGGCAAGCCGTGAAGAAGTACTTGCAGATCGGCCTCGGCATCCTCACGGCGATCGGCGGCTTCGTCGACATCGGTGACCTCGTCACCAACGCCCAGGTGGGCGCGCGGTTCGGGCTCTCCCTGATCTGGGCGACCCTGCTCGGCACCGTCGGCATCTGCGTCTTCGCCGAGATGTCCGGCCGCATCGCCGCCGTCAGCGGCAGAGCGACCTTCGACCTGATCCGCGAACGGCTCGGGCCACGCTTCGGCCTGCTCAACCTGGTCGCCTCGATGCTCGTCACCTTCCTGACGTTCATCGCCGAGATCGGCGGCGTCGCGCTGTCGCTCGAGCTCGTCGCCTCGGTGCAGGAGGTGCTGATCGTCCCGTTCATCGCGCTGCTCATATGGCTCGTGCTGTGGCGGGCGAAGTTCAACGTGATCGAGAACGTCTTCGGACTGCTCGGGCTGGCGCTGATCGTCTTCGCGGTGGCGCTCTGGCAGCTCGGGCCGGACTGGGGCGCGCTGGCCCACCAGGCGGCGACCTTCGCGAAGCCGCACGACGAGCTGTGGTCGACGTACGCCTACTACGCCGTGGCGCTGTTCGGAGCCGCGATGACGCCGTACGAGGTCTTCTTCTTCTCCAGCGGCGGCGTCGAGGACAAGTGGACCGACAAGGAGATCGGGGTGATGCGCTCCAACGTGCTCATCGGCTTCCCGCTCGGCGCCCTGCTGTCCGTGTCGATCGCCGGTAGCGCCTGGCTGGTACTCGGACCGCTCGGGGTCAGCGTCGACGCGCTGGGCCAGGTCGGCCTCCCGATCGCCGCGGCCCTCGGCAAGATCGGCCTCGCGATCGCGCTTCTCGGCTTCTTCGCCGCCACCTTCGGCGCGGCCTGCGAGACCGGGCTCAGCGTCGGCTACAGCATCGCGCAGTACATCGGCGCGCAGTGGGGCAAGTTCGTCCGGCCCGCCGAGGCGATGTTCTTCCACGTCGTCATCGCGCTGGCCACCCTCATCGCGGCCGGTGTCCTCGTCACCGGGGTCGACCCGATCATGGTGACCGAGCTGTCCGTGGTCTTCTCGGCCGTCGCGCTGCCGCTCACGTACCTGCCGATCCTGATCGTGGCGAACGACCCGGACTACATGGGCGAGTACACGAACGGCCGGTTCGCGAACGCGCTCGGCGTGGTCACGCTCGTCTTCGTCCTGATCGCGGCCCTCGCCGCGATCCCGCTGCTGATCTGGACGGGGATGGGCCGATGACGCGCACGCCGAACCGCCTGGAGGACACCTTCGACGCCGTCCTCCACCTCCTCGACCGCCAGATCCTCGACGCCGACGGGCGGATGGCCGGCAACGTCGACGACGTCGAGCTCGCCGACCTCGGCGCCGGCATCGAGATCACCGGCCTGATGACCGGCATCAGCGCCTACCTGCACCGGATCGGCGGTCGCGTGGGCGCCCGCCTGGTCCGTGGGTACGGCGAGCTCCTGCCCGCCGAGCCGCACAGCAACCAGCCCTGGCGGATCCCCCTGGACAAGGTCGAGCGCGTCGAGAGCGCGGTCCACCTCGGCGTACGCCGCGAGGGGCTGCTCGAGCGCGGGCCCGAACGGCTCCGGCTCGGGGACCTCACCGGCATGCGCGTGACCGGCGGCAAGGGCCGGGTCATCGACGCGCGCTTCGAACCCGTCGACGGACGACTGCTGCTCAGGGCACTCGTCGTCGGCCGGGGCGGCCCGGGCTCCTGGCTCGGCTATGAGCGCAAGGACGAGCACGGCCCGTGGGTGATCGCGAAGCTCGTCCGCTGGTGGCACCGCCACACCCACGTGATCGACATCGACAGCGTCAGCATCGACTGGGACACCGGTGAAGTGACCCCACGGCAGGAGGGCCGATGAAGCTACCCCGACCGCGCGGTGCGCTCAGCGAGAGCCTCGTCTCCCTCCTGGGGACGGGCTCGGGCCGGGCGACTCCCCCGCCCGACCTCGCCGAGAGCGACGACGACCGTCACCTCTCGCTCTGGGTGCTGCACGAGCTGCACTACCGCGGCTTCGAGGAGGTCGACCCGCGGCTGGAGTGGGACCCCGAGCTGATCCGGCTGCGCGGCGTCCTCGAGGAGCGGCTCGAGACGTGGCTGCGCGACCTGACCGCGAAGGAGGTCCTGGCCGCGACCGAGCAGACCGACGACCTCGTCGGCCAGCTCGAGTACCTCACCCGCGACCAGCCGGGCGAGGTGGCGTCGTACCTCCTGCGCGAGGCGAGCGAGGAGCAGTACCGCGAGTTCCTCATCCAGCGCAGCCTCTACACGCTCAAGGAGTCCGACCCGCACGCGTGGGTGCTGCCCCGGCTGGACGGGCCGGCCAAGGCCGCGCTCGCCGAGCTGCTGTACGACGAGTACGGCGCCGGCGTACCGACCCGCCTGCACCAGACGCTGTACGCCGACGCGCTGACCGGCGCCGGCCTCGACCCGACGTACGGCGCCTACGTCGACCGGATCTCGTGGCAGGTGCTGGCCCACAACAACGCGATGTCGCTCTTCGGCCTGCACCGGCGGCTGCGGGGCGCGGCGATGGGGCACCTGGCCGCGTTCGAGATGACGAGCTCGCTGCCGTGCCGGCGCTACGTGCAGGCGGCCGAGCGGCTGGAGCTCGACCAGCGCGTCGTGCGCTACTTCGACGAGCACGTGGAGGCGGACGCGGTGCACGAGCAGCTCGCCTCGCGCGCCATCTGCGCGGCGTTGGTCGAGGACGAGCCGCAGCTGCGCGACGACGTGCTGCTGGGCGCGGCCGCCTGCGTCGCGCTCGACTCCCTCGGCGCGACGTACTTCCTCGACACCTGGGCCGCCCGGTGAGCGGGCCGGTCCGGGCGGTGCCGATCCCCGGCGGACCGCTGCTCCTGCGTGGTGCCGAGGAGGTCCTCGACGAGGACGGCCGGGCGCACGCGGTGGAGCGGCCCGTCGTGGCGCTGTGCACCTGCGACCTGAGCCAGCGCAAGCCATGGTGCGACGGCACGCACAAGGTCGCCGCGGGAAACGGCACAACCCGCTGATCTGAGGACAGCCGGGCTTGGTGAAAGCGTCAACCAGGTACGCCAGAGGCGCCTAAGGTCGGCCGGACGGGCCACCGCTCCCCACAGCACATCGAGCCCGTCCCACCCGCGAGGAGCCACCATCGCGGGATCGTCGTCGTGGTCCTCGGGGTCTACGCACCAACCCCCGAGGGAAGCTCCATGTCTCTTCACGCACCTGCGCGTCGTACCCGGCGCCTCGTGTCCGCGATCGCGGCCACGGCCCTGGGCGTCGGCGCCCTGGCCGCGGGCACATCCGCGGCGCACGCCGGCGGCGGCAACAGCGGCGACAACGCCGTGACCGCGACCGTGACGCCGACCAGCGTCGTCGGCGGCTCCACCACCGAGTTCGACCTGCGCGTCGCGGCCGGCAACATGACCGGCAACGTCGGCTCGCTGATCAAGGTCGCCGTCCCGGCCGGCTTCGACAACGTGAACGTCGTGCCCGGCACCTTCACGTACTCGTCGGCCCACACCTGGGGCCAGACCTTCGAGAGCCCGAACACCGTCGTGTTCACCGAGACCAACGCCTCCGGCGGCCTGGTCGGCAGCGAGTGGGTCGACGTGCACGTGACCGCGCACGCGGTCGGCGGCGGCGCGCAGACGTGGACGACGTCGGCGTGGAAGGGCACGGCGAGCAGCAGCAACGCCCTCCCCGTGCTCGCCTCGCCGGTCGTCACCATCAGCGGCGGCTCGCAGACCCTCACCTTCGGCGCGCTCGGCAACAAGACCTGGGGCGACGCGGACTTCACCGTCGCCGCGACCTCGACGAGCAGCGCCAACCCGATCACGTACACCGCGTCGGGTGACTGCACCATCGTGAGTGGCAACCAGGTGCACCTGGTGCAGGCCGGCTCCTGCACGGTGACCGCCCACCAGGCCGCGGGCAACGGCTACACCGCCGCGGCCGACGTCTCGCAGGGCTTCACCATCAACAAGGCCTCCCAGACCATCACGTTCGGCGCCCTCGCTGACAAGACCTGGGGCGCGGCGGACTTCTCGGTCAGCGCCACCGCCAGCTCGGGCCTCGCCGTGACCTTCACGGGCGACGGCCAGTGCTCGGTCTCCGGCACCACCGTGCACCTGACCGGAGCGGGCGCGTGCACGATCACCGCGCACCAGGCCGGCAACGTCGACTTCAGCGCGGCCGCCGACGTACCGCACGCCTTCGCCATCAACAAGGCCGGCGCGACGATCAACGTCTCCGACCTGGAGCAGACCTACGACGGCGCGGGCCACGCGATCACCACGACGACCTCGCCGAGCGGACTCCAGGTCGACGTCGCCTACAGCCAGGGCGGCAGCCCCGTCGCGCACCCGACCGCGGCCGGGACCTACGACTTCACCGCCACGGTGGACGACGCCAACTACTCCGGCTCCACCACGGGCCAGCTCGTCATCGACCGCCGCGTCGTGCACGGCACCTTCGCGGCAGCGGACAAGGCGTACGACGGCACCACCGCCGCTGACGTCACCTCGGAGTCGCTGACCGACGCGGTCGCCGGCGACGACGTCCACCTCACGGGAGGCACGGCCGCCTTCGACGGGAAGGACGCCGGCACCCAGGGCGTCACGCTCACCGGCGCCGCGCTGACCGGCAGCGCCCAGGACAACTACACGCTGTCCAGCGACGCGATCACCACGACGGCCACGATCAACCCGCGCCTCGTGACGGCCGTGCTGTCCGCCTCCGACAAGGAGTACGACGGCACGAACGGCGTCGTGAGCGGCGAGGTCACCGTCGACCTGACCGCCGGGGACGTCCTCTCCCCCGACACGGTCGGTGTGGCGATCACGTCCGCCTCGTTCGACGGCACCGACGTCGGCGCGCACACCGTCACCGCGACGGTCCACCTGACCGACAACGCCCTCGGCGACTACACCCTCGGCGCGGGCACGTCGGTCAGCGACGCCGCCGGCATCTACCAGCGGCTGACGACGGGATCGTTCACGGCCGACGACAAGGTGTACGACGCCACCACGGTCGCCACCGTCCACTCCACGAACCTGACCCGCGTCGTCAACGGCGACGACGTGAGCCTCGTGGTCGACCCGGCCGTGTTCGCGGACAAGACCGTCGGCAGCGGCAAGACGGTGACGGGGACGTTCAGCCTCGCGGGCGGTCGCGCCGGCCAGTACGTGCTGGCCGACGTCACCGGCACCACCCAGGCGAGCATCACCGCGGCGTCGGTGAGCGCGAGCATCACCGCCGACAACAAGGTGTACGACGCCGGCACCGGCGCCACCATCCACCCGACGGTCACCGGCGTGATCGGGGGCGACACGGTCACCGCGACCGGGTCCGGCAGCTTCGCGGACAAGAACGTGGGCACCGGCAAGACGGTCACGTCGACCGACCTGGCCCTGGGTGGCGCGGACGGCGGCAACTACACCCTCGCCGCCGGCCCGTGGACGACGACGGCGAATATCACCGCCAAGTCCGTCACCGGCTCGATCACGGCCGACAACAAGGTGTACGACGCCACCACCGGCGCCGCGATCCACCCGTCGGTCACCGGGGTTCTCGGGGGCGACACGGTCACCGTGACCGGCTCCGGCAGCTTCGCCGACAAGAACGTGGGCACCGGCAAGACGGTCACCTCGACCGACCTGACCCTGGGTGGCACGGACGGCGGCAACTACACCCTCGCCGCGGGCCCGTGGACCACGACGGCCAACATCACCGCCAAGTCGGTCACCGCCTCGATCACGGCCGACAACAAGGTCTGGGACGGCACCACCACCGCCACCATCCACCCGAGCCTCACCGGCGTGATCGCCGGCGACAGCGTCAGCGTCGGTGGCACGGGCACCTTCGCCAGCTCGAACGTCGGCACCTGGACGGTCACGTCGACCGACCTGACGCTGGGCGGCACCGACGGCGGGAACTACCACCTGGCCGCCGGTCCGTGGACGACCACCGCGAAAATCACCCCGGCGTACGTCGGCACGGGCTTCTACCAGCCGGTCGACATGAACGGGGTGCTCAACAAGATCAAGGGCGGCCAGACGGTCCCGCTGAAGTTCAACGAGAAGGACGCCAACGGGGTCAACCAGACCACCCTGTCGATCTTCGCCGCGAACGCGTTCAGCGTCACCTCGATGGCGTGCAGCACCACGGCGCCGACCGACCCGGTGGAGCTGGTCACGACCGGCAACACCTCGCTGCGGTACGACGCCACGGGCGGCCAGTACATCCAGAACTGGAAGACCCCGACCACCGTCGGCTGCTACGCCGTCAAGGTCACGACGGTCGACGGCAGCACGATCGGCCCGGCGTACTTCCAGATCACGAAGTAGGCACCACACGCACTCGGCCCCCGCCCGGATCGCTCCGAGCGGGGGCCGACTGCTGCTCGACGCCTACGCGTCGGGGAACTCGTAGTCCTCGGCCTCCGCCAGCGAGGGCAGCTCGGCAACGAGGACCTGGGTGCACCACTTGCAGGTGAGGGCGTCGATCGCCACGAACTCCTTGCAGTAGACGCACTCCTTCTGCCCCTGCGCGCGGAAGTTGCCGAGGCCGAAGCGGATGATCAGCTTGACCAGGACGAACAGCACCAGGCCGAGGATGAGGAACGCCAGGAAGTCGCCGAGGAACTGGCCGTAGTGGACCTGGCCCTTGCCGACGTTCCACACCAGGCCGGAGGTGTCCGGCGCCCCGCCGAGCGCCGCGATGAAGTCCATGATCACGTTCTTCGCGAGCGAGTCGACGACGGCCGCGAACGCGGACCCGATGATGAAGCCCAGCGCCAGGTCGAGCATGTTGCCCCCGAGCGCGAACGTCCTGAACTCCCGCCACATCCTGCCCATGCTGCTCTCCTGCTGTGCGCCCTTGCGGGTACGGCGCCCCCTGCGCCGCAGGGTGATTATGGGGCCGTCCGAGGCGCCGGCCCGCTCGACCCACCGCGCGCCGCGAGCTTGCGCTCCTGGAGATCCAGGAGGTCCGCGATCGTGCGACGGAGCGAGCCGTCCAGACCGGGCGCCGACAGCACGTGCCGAAGCCCCTCCACCGTCGGCTCGTCGAACCAGGGCCGCGGGAAGAACCACCCCGCAGCCAGGCCGAGGGTCCAGCCGCTGCGCACCTGCGCGGTGCCGGCGACGTCGGCGAGGTAGCGGTCGACGTACGGCGCCGTCAGGTCGCGCTGGGCGTGCTGCCACAGGCCGCGACCGGCGGCCTCGAGCTCGAGAGTGGGGAGTGCCGTCGTACCGGTGAAGCAGGACCAGGCCCACGCCTTGGCCTCCGGTGTCGGGAGGGACGCTCGGGCGTGGGCGTGCCCGACCCCGGCCGCGGCGGTGGGCTCGTGGTCGCGGGCCCGGTCGAGCTCGGTCAGGTCCGTCTCGCCCAGAGCGGCCAGCCGGCCGAGGAGCCGCCAGCGCAGGTCCAGGTCGAGCTGCACGCCGTCGGGCAGTGCCGCACCCGAGAGCCAGCTGCGCAGCAGGGACGGGTCGCTCGAGGTCGCCACCGCCGCCCGGAGCGCGGCGAACTGCTCCTCCGACGCGGGCGGCGCCGAGTCGAGACGGGTCAGGAGGACCGCGTGGAGCCGAGCGGTCGCGCGCTCGGGGTCGGGCTGCAGCGGCAGCACCCACTCCCGGACCCACCCCATGGTGCGGTGCTCCGCGTCGTCGAGGTCCTCGACCGGCGGGGCCGCGAGGACGAGCTCGAGGACGAGGTCGGGCGGGAGCACCGCGTTGTGCAGGGCGCTGCGGATGCCGCTCCAGGTGGCCGCGCGCTGCAGCGGGTCCTCGACCGTGGGCAGCAGGTCGACGAGCTCCCTGGCCGACGTGATGTCAGGTGGGGTGACGGCCCAGGTCTCCAGGTGCGGGTCGAGGACGACCGCGCGGGCGTCGGCCTCGAAGGGCACCTCCGGCCGGTCGACCACGACGGGCCGGAGCTCCCAGCCGGTCGCCGTGGCGACAGCGGCGTGCAGCCGGTGGCTGCGCCCGGTGTCGGCACCCGGCGGTGGGGTCCGCCGCAGCACTCCGGCCGTGCGGTCCAGCTCGATCCGGTCCGGGCCGGCGCTGCGCAGCCAACCCGTGGTGAAGGCACCGAGGTCGGTGGCACCGGCCCGCTCCCAGCACGCCACGAGGTCGGCCAACGCCGCGTTGCCGAAGCGGTGCCGCTCGAGCAGGTCGACGACGCCACCGAGGAAGACCTCGTCGCCGAGCGAGGTGCTCAGCTGTCGCAGCACCGCGCAGCCCTTGGCGTACGAGATGCCGTCGAAGTCCTGGAGCGCGGCCGCGGCGTCGGCGGCGCCGTTGCCCGCGATCGGGTGCGTGCTCGGACCCTGGTCACCGATCAGCCCCCACTGGCGGCGGGCGTAGGCGTCGTCGACCAGCACGTCGTCGTACGCCGTGGCCGCGGCGGTGACCCGGTTGCCGAGGTACTCCGCGAACGACTCGTTGAGCCACAGGTCGTCCCACCAGGCCGGGGTGACGAGGTTGCCGAACCACTGGTGCGCCAGCTCGTGCTCGAGGGTCGTCGCGCGTTGCACCCGCTGGCTGCGCGACGCGCGGCTGGTGAACAGCATCGTGTCGCGCACGGTCACGCAACCCGGGTTCTCCATCGCGCCCGCGTTGAAGTCGGGCACGAACGCCTGGTGGTAGTGGCCGAAGGCGTAGCGGATGCCGAACAGCCGGTGCAGCTCGTCGAGGCCCTGAGCGGTCAGCGTGAACAGCTCGTCGGCGTCCTTCTCCAGGTCGGCGGCGAGGCTGGCGCGAGCGCTCAGGCCGAGCGGGATCCCGTCGTGCTCGTGGTGCAGCTGGTGGTAGGGACCGGCCACCACCGTCACGCCGTACGTCGCGAGCGGCCGGCTGCGCTCGAGCTCCCAGACCCCCGGTTCCACCTGCTCTCCCGGCGCGTTGCCGACGACCGTCCAGCTCTCCGGGGCCCGGACGTGGAGGGTGTACGGCGCCTTCAGGTCGGGCTGGTCGAAGCAGGCGAACACCGTCGGCGCGGCATCCAGGAACGACATCCCGTAGACGTAGTGCCGCCCGTCGGCCGGGTCGACGCTGCGGTGCAGCCCCTCGCCGTCGAAGCGGAAGGCCATCACCGCGTCCACCACGAGCTCGTGCTCCCCGAGCTGCAGGTCGAGCGGCAGCCGCCCGCGCTCCCACGCGTCGAGGTCCAGCGACCGGCCGTCGAGGACGGCGGAGCGCAGCTCGGCCGGCCGGACGTCGACGAAGGTCCGCCCCACACCGCTGGCGAAGCGGATGGTGGTCCGCGACCCGAACGTCCGCTCGTCCCCGGCGAGGTCCAGCGCCACGTCGTACTCGAGGTCACGGAGGAGCGCCCGGCGGGCGAGCGCCTCGGAGTGCTGGAGCGGCGCGTGCGGGCTCGACATGGACGCACTGTAGGCGCGGGAGGCGGCCCGCACAGGGCCCGCGAGGAGGTTCATCGGCGCATCCGAAACGGCCACGGCAACCTTGGCCGATCGGACAGCCCGGCGACCGTCGGCCGCCATGATGCTGGAGCCACCACTCACCCTGGAGGTAGCCGTGATCGACCGCGCGCTGTCGGCCCACGCCTGGACCGACCAGCTCGTCTCCGACGTGGAGCGACTCGTGCGCTGCGAGTCGCCGTCGGAGGACCTGGACGCGGTCGCCCGCAGCGCCGACGTCGTCGCCGAGCTCGGCACGGAGCGGCTCGGCGTCGCGCCCGAGCGCATCGTCATCGACGGACGCACCCACCTGCGGTGGCGGTTCGGGCGACCTACCCGCGTGCTGGTCCTGGGCCACCACGACACGGTGTGGCCGCTGGGATCGCTGGCCACCCATCCGTTCTCCGTGGTCGACGGGGTCATGCGCGGACCCGGCTGCTTCGACATGCTCGGCGGCGTCGCGATGGCCATCCACGCCATCGCCGCCCTCCCGGACCGCGACGGCGTCACGCTGCTCGTCACCGGCGACGAGGAGATCGGGTCGCCCTCCTCCCGCACGCTGATCGAGGACGAGGCCCGCGGCTGCGCGGCGGCCCTGGTGCTGGAGGCGGCCGGCCCGGGCGGCGCGCTGAAGACCGAGCGCAAGGGCGTCTCCTACTACGAGGTGACGATCACCGGTCGCGCCGCGCACGCCGGGCTGGAGCCCGAGCGCGGCATCAACGCAGCCCTCGAGGCCGCCCACCAGATGACGCTGATCGCGGCCCTCGGCGACCCGTCGCTCGGTACGACGGTCACGCCGACCCGCGTCGAGGCGGGGACCACCCCCAACACCGTGCCCGCCGCCGCCCGGTTCGCGGTCGACGTGCGGGTGCGCGAGGAGCACGAGCAGCAGCGGGTGCACGCGGCGATGCAAGGGCTGCGCCCGCAGCACGCCGGGGCTCGGGTGGACGTCGCGGGCGGGCCGAACCGGCCGCCGCTGGCCGGCTCCGCCTCGGCTGCGCTCTACGCGCGGGCGTGCACGCTGGCCGAGGGTCTCGGCCTCGGGCCGCTGTCGTCGGTCGCCGTCGGTGGTGCGTCCGACGGCAACTTCACCGCCGGCATGGGCACCCCGACGCTGGACGGCCTGGGCGCCGTCGGGGGTGGCGCGCACGCCGACGACGAGCACCTGCTGGTGGCCGAGCTGCCACGCCGGACCCGTCTCGTGGCGGCCCTGCTGACCGACCTGCTGTCCGAGACGGCGGGCACGTCGTGAGCGTCGAGACCGCGGCCGCCACGTCGGCGCTGGTCGGTCAGGCGTGGGCCGACGCCGACGCGGCGATCCGGCGCGCCCGGATCGACGTCCGCACCCTGGACACAGTGGCCGCCCTGACCGACGTACGCCGCCTCTTCGACCGCATCTGGCACACCGATCCGAGCAGCTCGCCGGTGCCCGCCGACCTGATGGTGGCGATGCGCAAGGCGGGCAGCTACGTGAGCGGTGCGTTCGACGGCGACGAGCTCGTGGGCGCCTGCCTCGGATTCTTCGGCGCGCCCGCGCACCAATTCCTGCACAGCCACATCGCCGGCGTGCTCCCCCACGTCCAGGGCCGCGACATCGGCTTCGCGCTCAAGCTGCACCAGCGCGCGTGGGCGGTCACCCGCGGGGCCTACGAGATCAGGTGGACCTACGACCCGCTGATCCGCCGTAACGCCCACTTCAACCTGGCGAAGCTGGGCGCCGGCGTCGCGGAGTACCTCCCCGACTTCTACGGGCCGATCGACGACGGCGTGAACCACGGCGACGCGAGCGACCGGCTGCTGGTGCGGTGGGTGCTGGATGCGCCCACGACGGCGGCGGCCTGCCGCGGCGAGCACCCAGCCGTACGCCGGAACGGCGGCCAGCTCGCACTGGAGGTGTCCGCCGACGGGCGGCCCGTGGCCCATCCGGTGCGCGGCGACGTCGTGCTCGTCGGCGTACCGGCGGACATCGAGGCGGTGCGGGCGGCTGATCCGCGGCTCGCCACGGAGTGGCGCTCGGCCGTGCGCGACGTGCTGGGCGGCCTGCTGGCCGACGGCGCGACCGTGCGCGGCTTCGACCGTGCGGGCTGGTACGTGCTGGACAGGGACGAGAGGACGGAGCAGTCGTGAAGATCGTCGGGGTGGAGGCGCGGGTCGTCGCGATGCCGCTGGTGACGCCGTTCCGGACGTCCTTCGGCACCGAGACGGTGCGCGAGGCACTGCTGGTCAGGGTCGTCACCGACGACGCCGAGGGCTGGGGCGAGTGCGGCGCGGGGACCGGACCCTTCTACTCCCCGGAGCACACCCGGGGAGCGCTGGACGTGCTCGAGCACCACCTCGTGCCGGCCGTCGCCGCGGTCGCCGACCTCGACGCGCACCGGGTCGCACCGGCGCTCGCCCACGTCAAGGGCCACCGGATGGCGAAGGCCGCGCTGGAGACGGCGGTCCTCGACGCGGACCTGCGCGCGCGGAGCGAGTCCTTCGCGCACGCGCTCGGGGCGGTCCGGTCGACAGTCCCCTGCGGGGTGTCGGTCGGCATCACCGGGTCGATCCCGGAGCTGCTCGACGTGGTGGGCGGCCACCTCGCGGAGGGCTACCTGCGGATCAAGCTGAAGATCGAGCCGGGGTGGGACGTCGAGCCGGTGCGCGCCGTACGGGAGCGGTTCGGGGACGTGCCGCTCCAGGTCGACGCCAACACTGCCTACCGCCGGGGCGACGCGGGCCACCTCGCCCGGCTCGACCCGTTCGACCTGCTGCTCCTCGAGCAGCCGCTGCCCGAGGACGACCTGCTCGGGCACGCCGAGCTCGCCCGCGGCATCAGGACCCCGGTCTGCCTGGACGAGTCGATCGTCTCCGCGCGCGCGGCCGCGGACGCGATCGCGCTGGGGGCCTGCCGGATCGTCAACATCAAGCCCGGCCGGGTCGGCGGCTACCTCGAGGCGCGACGCATCCACGACGTGTGCGCGGCCCACGGCGTACCGGTGTGGTGCGGGGGGATGCTCGAGACCGGCCTGGGGCGGGCGGCCAACCTGGCGCTCGCGGCGCTGCCGAACTTCCAGCTGCCCGGCGACACGTCCGCCTCGGACCGCTACTACGCCACCGACCTCACCGAGCCGTTCGTGCTGGACGACGGGCACCTGCCCGTGCCCACCGGGCCGGGGATCGGGGCGACTCCCCTGCCCAACGTGCTGGACGCGGTCACGGTGACGCAGCGGTGGCTGCCGCTGGGCTGAGCCCAAGCGCCGTACGAAGCGACGAATCCCTGCCATGATTTCGTCGTGCACGACGAACGCCGTGGGACCGCTCCCGCACTAGCGTCGGCCGCGTGACGATGGCCGACCTCCCCCGCGCCGGTCTGGCGCGCGTGCTCGAGGAGATCGGGCCGACGCTGCTGGCGGTCGTGTGCGGCGAGGTGCCGTCGACGGAGATCGGGGGCGTCGTCGTCCTCGACCCGCTCGACGAGCCAGAGCTCCCCGACGGCGCGCTCGTGCTGGGTGTGGGGCTGCACGGGAGCGCCGTCGCGGAGGCGGTACGCCGGCTCGGCCCTCGCGGGGCCGTGGGGCTGGTCGTGCGGGCTCCGGTCGAGGCCACCGACGAGCTGCGCGTGGCCGCGCGGGAGACCGGCACGGCCGTGCTCGCGCTGGCCCGGGGCGCCGGCTGGAACCACCTGGCCAGCATGGTGCGGACCCTCACCGATGATGCGCCCCTGCTCGACGGAGCGACCGAAGGTCCGCTGCCGCGCTCGGGCGCCGGCCTGCGCCAGGTCGTCGGCTACCAGTCCGGCCTCGACGACCTCTTCGCCGTCGCCAACGCGATCGCGGCTCTCGTCGACGCACCGGTCACCATCGAGGACCGCAGCTCACGGCTGCTCGCGTTCTCCGGCCGGCAGGAGGACGCCGACGTCTGGCGGGTGCAGACCATCCTGCGCCGGCAGGTGCCCGAGCAGTACACCCGGGTGCTGGAGAAGCAGGGCGTCTTCCGGCAGATCTACCGCAGCACGCGGCCCGTCTTCGTGCCGCCGATCAGCTCAGGCGAGCCCGGTGGCCAGGGGCGGATGGCGATCGCCGTCCGCGCCGGCGACGAGATCCTCGGAACCATCTGGGTCGTCGCCGCCGAGCCGTTCAGCGACGAGCGCGCCGACGCCCTCTTCGAGGCCGCGAAGCTGGTCGCGATGCACCTGGTCTGGCAGCGCGCGGACGCCGACGTGGAGCGCCGGCTGCGGGCGGAGCTGTTGAGCAGCGTGCTGGAGAGCGGGCCGCGCACCGCCGAGAGCATGGGCCGGCTCGGGCTGAAGGACGAGCCGGCCGTTGTCCTCGCGCTGACCGTGGTCGGCGGCAGCGCCGACCACCCGCTGCCCGCGCAGCTCGCCGTCGAGCGCAAGCGGGTGGCGGACGCGTTCGCGCTGCACCTGACGGCCGTCCACCCGCGCAGCGCGGTCGGGCTGGTGGGCGACGTCGCCTACGCGATCCTGCCGGTCGCGCATGGGCGCAAGGACGGCGAGGAGCGCGCCGGGGCGATCGCCGCTGAGTTCCTCTCCCGGATCGACTCGCCGCTGCGCCCGATCGTCGGCGTGGGGCCGCTCGCCTCCGGCAGCGCCGGCTTCCAGCGCTCCCGGTCCGGTGCCGACCGGGCGCTGCGCGTGCTGCGCTCACGCCGTTCCGGCAGCCAGGTCGCGCGGCTCGACGACGTCCACCTCGAGGCGCTCCTCCTCGAGCTCGCCGACCTGGTCCCGAGGGGCGACATCCCCAGCGGTCCGGTGGCCCGCATCGCGGCGTACGACCGCGCGCACCAGAGCAGCCTGCTCGAGACGCTGCGGGCCTGGCTCGACGCGCTCGGCGACGTCGGTGTCGCGTCGGCCGCGATGTTCGTGCACACCAACACCTTCCGCTACCGGCTGCGGCGGGTCGCGGAGGTCGGTCAGCTCGACCTGGACGACCCGAACGCCCGGCTCGCGGCGATGCTCCAGCTGCGGCTGATGGACCTCAGCACGTCCTCGGTGGAGTGAGACCGAGCTGCTGCACCAGGAAGCCGAGCCACTCGACGTCCTGGGCCAGCAGCACGTTGGGGTCGGTCGCCGCGCCGTGGCCGGCGTCCTCGAAGACGTGCACCAGGATCGGGGCGTCCCCCCGCTGGGCGGCCTGCAACCGGGCGACGAACTTCCGGGCGTGCCACGGCCGGCAGCGCGGATCGTTGGCGCCCGCCTGCACGTAGACCGCAGGGAACCGCCGCGGCTGGATCAGCTCGTACGGCGAGCGGCCGGCCATCCGGCGTACGTCCTCGGGGTCGTCGGGGTCGCCCCACGCCTTGCGGATCACGAACTCCAAGTAGGGGTCGCGCATCCCGGCGACCAGGTCGAGCAGCGGCGCACGCGGCAGGACCGCCCGCCAGAGGTCGGGCCTGGTCGTCACCGCGACCCCGCACATCAGGCCGCCGTCGGAGCCGCCGGTGACGGCTAGCCGGTCGCTGGTGGTGCGACCCGTGGCCAGCAGGTGCTCGGCCACCGCCACGAGGTCGTCGTCGCGGACGTGCTTGGTCTCCCGGTGGGCCGCGAGGTACCAGTCGCGCCCGAGCTCGCCGCCGCCGCGGAGGTAGGCCTGGACGAGGGTGCCGCCGGCGGCGACGTACGCGGCGAGGTCGGGTTGGTACTGCGGCAGCGTGGGCACGTTCGCGGCGCCGTACGCCGAGATCAGGGTGGGGGCGGGCCCGCTCGGCTTGCGCGCGGGGCGGACCAGGTGGAAGGGCACGGGCGTGCCGTCGGCGGCCGGGGCGGAGCCGACCTCGACCACGGCATCGAGGGTGACCTCCGGCGGCTGCAGCGTCTCGATCGCGTCCGCGCCGGGGCGGTGGAGGTAGGTGCCCCAGGAGCTGGTGAGCGTCGAGAAGCCGAAGACGTACGCCGGCGCCGGCGGGCCGCTCGCGAGGCCGGTGAGCGGGAAGAAGGGGGCCGCGATCGCACCGTCGGCCGGGAGCGGGACGTCCTGCCTGACTGCGCCATCGGCGTCGAGCACGCGCACCCGCGCGAACGTGTCCTGGAACCCGGCCAGGTAGAGCACGTCGCCGACCGGGGTGAGCGAGCGCAGCACCGACCCGCTCTCCGGGACCACCTCCTCCCAGGCCGCCGGATCGCCCGGCGAGGACGAGTCGAGCGGGATCGCCACGACCCGGCCGTTGGCCGCACCGACGTCCGTGACCGCGACGTACCGGTCGCCGACCACGTGCCCGGCGACCGTGCCCGTGCACTCGGTGACGAACGGCCGCCACCCCGAACCCGGGTCGGCGAGGTCGCGCACCGCGACCGGCACCGGGCTGCCGATCCGGTGGCTCGCGACCAGCCAGCGACCGTCGGGTGAGGGCTGGACGAGGGTGTACTCCCGGGACCCTGCGGGCACGGGCACCGGCTCGACCGTGGTCACGCCGGTTCGTAGGTCGTGGTGGAAGACCGCCTGCTCGAAGTCCTCCGGAGCACCGGTGAGGGCGAAGAACCAGAAGCCGGCGCTGTCCGCGCTCCAGCTGGCGCCACCCGCCCACGCGCTGTGCAGCACCTGCGGCGGGGCGGGCAGCAGCGTCCCGTCGGCGACGTCGACCAGGCGGATCGTGTTGTGCTCGCTGCCGTCGGTGCAGGCGCCCGCCGCCACGACCCGTCCGTCGGGCGAGGGCGCCAGCCAGGACAGCACCGCGGTCGTCCCGGCGTCGACCAGGTCGGCGACGACCGTGATCGTCCGGCCGGCACCGAGGGGATGATCGGCCACCACGAGCCGGCCGTCGTCCGCGCGGAACCACCGCCCGGCGGCGTACCGCGGGAGCTCGGGTCGCGCGCCGGCGTCGTACCTCTCGACGAGGCGGCGGAGGGCGGCCCGGTCCTGGTCTCCCAGGATCGTCGCGGTAGCGAGGTCGGCCTGCCGTCGCTGCCAGGCGTGCACCTCGTCGTCCTCGGCCTCGAGCCAGCGGTACGGATCCGGCACCGGTACGCCGGCCGGGTGGTCCACCACGTCCACCGTCCGGGTCACGGGGTAGCGAGCCAGCTCGGCCTGCAGCCGCTCGAAGGCGCCCGGCACCCGGTGGACCGTGCCGAGGTCGACGACGGCGTCGTACCCCGTGCCGGGCTCGGCCACCGCCACGCCCTCCTCCAGCGTCACGTCCCAGTCGTAGGGCCGCGGCGAGCGCTCGGTGATCCGCACGGACGGCCCTGAGGCATAGCGGGTGCCGATCACCACGAGGCCCTCGCCGAGGACGGGCGCGAGCAGGCCCCCGAGCGTCGGGCGCCCGTCGACGGGGTCGCGCTGCACGTGACCGTCGTGGGCGCTGACCAGGATCCGCGACTCACGCTCGAGGACCCAGCGGACGGTGTCGGCCATGAAGACCTCGCGCGGGTACGGCCCATCGCCGAGCGGGCCCTGCTCGGCCGCGAAGGCGTCGAGGGACGCCGCCAGCCGCTCCGCCACCGGGTCGCCGGTACGCCGTCCCCGCTCCGCCAGACCGCCCAGGTCGTCGAGGAGCGTGGCCCGCTCGGCCGGGTCCAGCGCGGCCCACCGGACCGCCGCTTCCGCCCGGCGCCCCAGGTCGCTGCGGCGGAGCAGGGCGCCGTCGCCGGGCTCGCCGGCCACGCGTTCCAGCAGCGCACGCACGGCCGGGCCGGGTGAGGTGCCGTCGCCGGCCAGGTCCATGCCGTAGGCGTGGACGCCCGCGTCGCGCATCCACGCCAGCATCCGCTGGACCTCGGTGCTGTGCCCGAAGTCGTAGGAGATGGACGCGACCGCCACGTCCTCGACGCGGCCCGGTCCCCCGCGCAGCCAGGCGTCCAGCACCAGGCCCTCGGCGAATCCCGACTCCACCACCAGCGCCGTCACGCCCTGCCCGACGAGGTCGGCGAGCAGCCGGGACCGCAGCTCGTGCAGCTCCACCACGTTGTGCGCGGCCTCGCCGACAGCGACGACCCGTGCGCCGCCGACGACAGCACGGAGGTGGGCCAGGTCCACCGTCATCCGACTGCCACCCTCAGCCGTGGAAGTACCACAGCTCCGGGCTGTACACGAAGCTCAGCAGCGCCCCGAACGACGCGGGCGGGCCGGAGAGCGAGGACTTCCACACCACCAGGGTGTCCGGTGTCGGCAGGAAGAGCACGGGCAGGTCCTTGCCGAGGAAGGTGATCTCCGCGGAGAGCGCCTTCGGGTCGGCGCCGAACGTCGAGGCGTTGATCAGCCGGTCGGCCTCTGGGTTGCTGTAGCTGCCCAGGTTGAAGCTGCCCGTGGTGTTGAAGACGGTGTTGCTGGTCGGGTAGCCGGCCGCCTGGTAGAGCGGCCCGTAGTCCTGCATCGCCCAGTCGTTCTTCTTCGCGGGCGCGTACGGGTTGCCGTAGTTCGCGTACATGTAGTTGAGCGACTTGGTGAAGACGGTGACCTTGATCCCCAGCTTCTTGGCCTGCGACGCGAACGCGATGTCGCGCGCTCCGACGTACGCCGGGGTGTTGGCGGAGGCGAGGTTGAAGCTGATGGTCTGGCCGGCGGGGATGCCCGCACCGCACTGGGTCGACCCGGTGCCGGGGTGCTCGCACGTGGTGGTGCCGTTCGGCACGACGCTCCAGCCGTGGTCGGTCAGCAGCTTCGTCGCCGCCGCCGGGTCGAAGGGGTACGGCGCGCTCGTGCCGTACGCCGGCGGGTACGGCGAGTCCGCGCCGGCCGGCGTGTAGTTCGTCGACCCGGCGCCGTTGTAGACCCCGCGGCTCCTGATGTAGCCCGGCTGGTCGATCAGGTGCTGCAGCGCCTGCCGCACGTAGGGCTGCGCGGCCAGCTTGTCGAAGTTGTTCACCGTGTTCTCGAAGTTGATCGTCAGGGGGTCGAACCGGGCGGGCGCCGGCGCGCCGAACACGTGGTAGCCCTTGGCCTCGAGGTCGCCGATCTGCGAGACGAAGGTGGAGTCCAGGGTCCCGACGTCGAGGGTGCCCGCCTTGTACTGGTTGAGCACGGCGGCATCGGACGTGAACGCCTTGAAGGTCACCTTGTCGAGCCGGTTGTCGCCCGGCCCGCTGTAGGAGCGGTTCGGCACCAGCGAGTAGGAGCCCGTCGTGGGGTCGAAGCTCTGCAGCTGGAAGGGCCCGTTGACCACCTTCCACAGCGGGTTCGTCGCGTACGTCGCCTGCGACTCGGCCTGCTTGGTGAGGTAGTCGTAGATCGCCTTGGCGTTGGTGCGCCGGGTGTAGTCGAGGTGCGGACCGCCGGTGCGCGCGATGCTCCAGTCCGCCGACGGCATCACGTAGAGCAGCTCGAGCACGGACAGCAGGTACGACGGGTTGTAGGCCCGGGTCAGGTGCAGGGTGAGCGTCGTCGGGTCCGTCGCTTCGGCGGTGACACCGTCGGGGAACTGCCCGGGCGTGTAGAAGCTCCAGTTGGCGGGGCTCTCGGCCAGCGCCGCCTTGAGCAGGGCGAGCGAGAAGACCACGTCACCGGCGACCACCGGCTTGCCGTTGGACCACCGGTAGTCCTTGAGCTTGATCGTCACGGTCCTCCGGTCCGCGCTGTATGTCGGCAGCTCGGCCAGGCTCAGCTCCGGGTCGACCTCGCGGGGCCCGTAGCCGCTGGGCCGGTAGAGCGGTCGCCACAGCTGGCCGCGGGCGATGACGGTGCCGCTCTCGGAGGCCGGCGGGTAGGGGTAGATGTAGTTCGGGTTGAGGCCGGGCGTCAGGGCGATGGTGATGCTGCCGCCGGACTTCGGGTTGCCGACCTGCGACGGGAGGGTCTGGAAGCCGGCGGTCGAGGTGCCACCACCGCCGGAGCAGGCGGCGAGCGTGCCTGCGGTGGCGAGCGCGACGGCGCCGGCCAGTGCGCGGCGGAGGCGAGGGGTGGGACGGGTCATGACGGTCTCCTGGTGATGGGTGGTCGGGGCCGTCAGCCGGCCCGGCGGCCGACCGCGTCGCGCAGCGCGTCGGCCAGCAGGTTGAGGGCGAGGACGGTGGCGATGATGAAGCCGCCGACGGGATAGATGAGCCACCAGTAGCCGGCGGAGATGTAGGTGACGCCGCTGGCGAGCTGGCTGCCCCAGTCGGTGGCGGGGTAGCTCAGGCCGAACCCGAGGAAGCCGAGGGTCGCCACGGCGAGCACGGCGTCGGCGACCTGGAAGGTGATGTTGACGATGATCACGCCGAGCGCGTTCGGGATCAGGTGCCGCAGGATCAGCCGCCGCCGCGACGCCCCCATCACCTTCGCCGCGAGCACGAACTCGCGCACTCGCAGGGTCAGCACCTCACCGCGGATCAGCCGCGCGGGCACCAGCCACGAGAACGCGCCGATCACCAGGCTGAGCGCGACCGCGCTGGCGTGGTAGCGCGCCGAGAGGATCAGCACGAGGAACAGGAAGGGCACCGACAGCATCACGTCGACGAGCCGCATCATCAGCCCGTCCACCACTCCCCCCGCAAGACCGGCCACGGCGCCGTACAGGGTGCCGATGGTGGTGGCGATGAGGGCGGCGAGCAGGCCGATCTCGAGCGAGACCTGGCCTCCGCGCATCAGCCTGCCGAGCACGTCGAAGCCGTTGGTGTCGGTACCGAGCGGGTGCCCGGCGCCGGGCGGCAGCGCCGCGTCGAGCAGGTTCACGTCGACCTGGTTCGTCGGGTGCAGGACCGGACCGAGGAAGCAGAACCCCGCGAGCAGCACGAGGATCAGCACGCCGGCCAGCCCGAGCGGGCTGGAGCGCAGGCCGCGGAGCATCGCGCGGAACGGCGAGCCCGCACCGCTCCCGGCCCGGGCGACGATCGCGTCGACGTGCTCGGCCGAGTCGAGGGCACGCTGTGCGGTGCTCACTTGACCAGCTCGATCCGTCGGTCCGCGATCGCCACCGCGATGTCGGACAGGAAGTTGCCGACCACGGTCAGCACGCCTCCGATCAGGGTGTAGGCCAGCAGCACGGGGTAGTCCTCGCGCTGCAGGCTGTTGAGGAAGAGCAGGCCCAGGCCCGGGTAGTTGAACAGCGACTCGACGATGAGGTTGCCCGCGAGCAGCGCCGGGATCGAGAGACCGACGAGGGTGATCAGCGGGAGGCAGGCGTTGCGCAGGAGGTGGCGGGTGAGGATCTGCCGCTCCGGCAGGCCCTTCGCGCGGGCCACGGTGATGTAGTCCTGGCCGAGCTGGTCGAGCGCGGCCGAGCGCTGGTACTGCGAGAAGATCGCGATGCTCGTCACCGCCAGCGTGAGGACCGGCAGGGCCATGGAGCGTGGGTCGGTGAACACCGCCCACGTCGATCCGGACTGCGAGGCCTCGGCCGGGAACAGGTGCACCTGCTGGCTGAGCAGCGCGATGAGGACGAGCCCCAGGAGGAATCCCGGCGTCGCGTAGAGCACGTACGCGATCGCCGTACCGAGGCGGTCCACGAGGCTGTTGCGCCGGACCGCCTGAAGGATGCCGAGGGGTACGGCGATGAGCAGGGCGACGACCAGCCCGGCGGCGGAGAGCATCGCGCTGCGGCCCGCGTTCTGCTGCAGCAGCGTGCCGACGCCCTCGTTGAGCTTGTAGGAGCGGCCCAGGTCGCCGCGGAGCAGGTCGTGGAGGTAGCTGAGGTACTGCAGCACCACCGGCCGGTCGAAGCCGTGCGCCTTGTCGAAGGCGGCCACCGCCTGGGGCGTGGCGCGCTGGCCGAGCACGATCCGGCCCGGGCTGTCCGAGACCACGTGCAGCAGGAAGAAGGTGACCGCGGAGATCCCGAAGAGCACGACGACGGAGATCGCGAGCCGGCGGACGACATAGCGGGTCATGCGGGGGCCTCCGTCCGGACCAGCGGGAAGTGGCACGCGACCTGGTGGGTGGCGGTGACCGGCCGCAGGGTCGGCTCGACCTCCGTGCACAGGTCCGTGGCGAGCGGGCAACGGGTGCGGAACCGGCAGCCGCTGGGCGGGTCGACCGGGCTCGGCAGCTCGCCGCGGACCCGCGTCGACGGGTCACGCGGGGGCGCTTCCGGGTCCACGTCCGGTACGGCGGCGAGCAGGCCGGCCGTGTAGGGGTGCGCGGGGCCGGCGTACACCTCCTCGGCGGTGCCGACCTCGACCAGCTTGCCCAGGTACATCACGCCGACCCGGTCGGCGAGGTAGCGCACCACCGCCAGGTCGTGGGAGATGACGACGCTGCTCAGCTGCCGGGTGCGCTGGGTGCGCCGCATCAGGTTGAGCACCTGCGAGCGGATCGAGACGTCGAGCGCGCTGACCGGCTCGTCCGCGACGAGGACGTCGGGGTCGAGAGCCAGCGCGCGGGCCAGCCCGACCCGCTGCCGCTGACCGCCGGACAGCTCGTGCGGGTAGCGCTCCAGGACGTTCCCCGGGAGGCCGACGTCGGCGAGGAGCTCGTGCGCACGTGCGCTGCGCTCGGCGCGGGTGCCGATCCCCTGGATTGCCAGCGGCTCCCGCAGGATCGCTCCGATCCGCATCCGCGGGTCCAGGGACGCGTTGGAGTCCTGGAACATCATCTGCAGCCGGGCCCGGTGGGGGCGGAGCGCTCGCGGCCCCAGCCCCGAGACGCTGACACCGTCGAAGACGACCTCGCCGCCGGTCGGCCGGTCCAGCGCCACCAGCATCCGGCCGAGCGTGGACTTCCCGCACCCCGACTCCCCCAGCAGGCCGAAGGTCTCCCCGGCCGCGACCTCGAAGCTGACGCCCGAGACGGCCTTGAGGGTGCGGCGTCCGCCGAGGAGCGCGGTGCCGCCGACGGCGTACTCCCGGTGCAGGTCGACGACCCGCAGCCGGCTCGGCGCGCTGACGACGGGGGTGGGCTCCGGCAGGGCGCGCTCGCTGGTGCGGACGGCGACCCCGTCCGCGGGGTGCCAGCAGGCGAAGCGGTGGTCGCCGTCCGCCTCGATCGACATCGGCGGCTGCTCGGTGCGGCACTCGTCGGCGGCCGCCTCGCACCGCGGCGCGAACCGGCAACCGGCCACGTCGAGGGTCAGGTCCGGCGGCGCCCCGGGGATGCTGAACAGCTCCGCCCGCTTGTCCTGGGCGAGTGTCGGGATCGAGCTCAGCAGCGCCTGCGTGTAGCGGTGCCGCGTGCGGGTGAACAGCCGCGCGGTCGGCCCGGTCTCGGCGACCCGGCCGGCGTACATCACGCCGACCCGGTCGGCGTGCCGGGCGATGACGCCCATGTCGTGGGTGATCAGGATCAGCGCCATGCCGAGGCGCGCCTTGAGGTCGTCGAGCAGGTCGAGGATCTCGGCCTGGATGGTGACGTCGAGGGCTGTCGTCGGCTCGTCCGCGATGACCACGCGCGGCTCGCAGATCAGCGCCATCGCGATCATCACCCGCTGCCGCATGCCTCCCGAGAGCTGGTGCGGGAAGTCGCGCATCCGCTCCCTCGGCTCCGGGATGCCCACCTGAGCGAGCATCTCCTCAGCCGCGCGCGCGGCAGCCTGCTTCGAGGCGCCACGGTGCACCCTCAGCGGCTCGGCCACCTGGTCGCCGATCCGCCGGGTCGGGTTGAGCGCCGTCATCGAGTCCTGGAAGACCATCGCGATCTCGTTGCCGCGGAGGCCGCGGTACGCCGCGCCGGGGAGCCCGACCAGCTCCCGCCCGTCGTACCGGATCGAGCCGCCGGTCACGCGGCCACCGGCCGGCAGCATGCCCATGACGGCCAGGCCCGTCATCGACTTGCCCGAGCCCGTCTCGCCGACGATGCCGAGGGTCTCGCGCGGGTGGAGGTCGAGGTCGACGTGGCTGATCGGGCGGACGACCCGCTCGCCGCGCCGGATCTCGACCGAGAGGTCGCGGATGCTCAGCACCGGACCGCCGGCCGCCGCAACGGGCGCACCAGGGGCGAGCGGGGCATCGGGCGTCGTCATCGGCGCCGCAGCGTTCTCCAGGACCACGCGTCGATGATGCGGCGCGGGCCGGAGTGGGTGTTCGTCGTACCGATCGAACAATGCCGGTGGGGTTCGTCCAGCAGGACAGGCCGCGCGCTCATCGCTCCGCCGTCCCCGGTCGCCCGAGCTCGGCCGCGAGGAGACGGTGGACGTTCGCGCCGAGCACCGCGACGACGTCCGCCTCACGCCACCCTCGGCGCAGCAGAGCGTCGGTCACCAGGGGCAGACCCGCCGGGCCCTCCAGACCCGGGAGGTAGGCGTCGGGCGGCACCACGCCGGCGTACGGCGCCTCGCAGCAGGGTGGGGTGGTGTCGGCCAGGACCTCCTTGACGAAGTCCGGCCCGAGACCGACGTGCTCGATGCCGGCGACCTCGGCGACGTGCTCGAGGTGGTCGACCAGCCGGTCGATCGAGTGGTCGGTGGGGTGCAGGAACGGGGCGAAGAAGTTCACGCAGACCAGGCCGCCGCCGGCGGCGATCCCGCGGATCTGCTCGTCGGTCAGGTTGCGGTGGTGGTCGCACAGCGCCCGCGCCGAGGAGTGCGTCGCGATCGTCGGCCGGGTCGCGACCTCCAGGACGTGCTCGACCCCCGCCGCGCCGAGGTGGCTGAGGTCGACGAGCATCCCGAGCCGCTCCATCTCCGCCACCGCCGTGACACCCACGCGGGTCAGCCGGCTGCCGGTGGCGTCCTCCGCGCTCCCGTCCGCGAGCGCGGTGCGGCCGAAGTGGGCGAGCGACGCGATGCGGACCCCGAGCCGGAACAGCGTCGTGAACAGCTCGACGTCCTCCCCCACGCCGGGCGCGCTCTCGAGCGCGAGCACCAGCGCGATCCGGCCGTCAGCGAGCACGGCGTCGATCTCGGCGCCGTCGCGGCACAGGCCGACGGCGTCGGGGTTGTCCTCGGCGATCCGGTGGGCCGCCTCGACCATGCGCAGCGTCTGCCGCAGCGCGCCCTCCGGCCGGAAGACGTCGTCGATGAAGACGGGCAGCACCTGCAGCCCGACCCCGCCCTCCTGCAGCTGCGGCAGCCATCGCTCCCGGAAGAAGGCTCCCCACCGGTCCACCGGCCGCGCGACGACCGCACAGAGCAGGTCGTTGTGCGTGTCCGCGACCAGGGCCCTTCGGTGCACGTCGTTCACTCCACCCTCCGATCCGCTCGCCCCGTGTGCAGGTACGCCGCCCGGCCGTGGCCGTCGTCGCCGAGGAACGCGATCGGTGCGTGCACGCCGCCCTCGCCGGTCACGGGCAGCACCGTGTCGTCCGGTCCGCCGACCAGCTCCGTGCGGTACGCCGGTTCGCCGATCTCCGCCAGGACGCCGAGCGGGGTGCGGTCCAGCCACACCCGGCCGTCGGCCTCGGCGGTGACGACGGTGCGGGCCACCACCGACTCGTAGGTGCCGACTACCCGCTGCGGATCCGGGACCGCTCGGTCGGGATCAGGCTCCGTCGGGCGCGGCAGCTCGATCCCCGCGAGGTCGCGCAGCACCGTGGCCACGATCTCGTCGTGCAGGAGGCGCTGCTCGCCCCCGTTGCTGAGCACGGCCACCGCGAGGTCGTGGTCGGGCGCGATCCGCAGCGACGCGGACTGGCCGATCGTGTTGCCGTCGTGACCGACCACGCGGCCGGTGGGGAGCTGCCACAGCTCCCAGCCGAGCCCCCAGCTCGTGCCGTGCCCGGTCGGAGGCTGGTCGACCTGCGGCTCCTGCATCGCCGCGACGGTGCGCGCGTTCAGGACCCGGTCGCCGCCGGGGCCCATCCCGTCGCTCAGGTGCATCCGTGCGAAGGAGATCAGGTCCGTGGCGCGCATCGCGAGCATCGATCCCGCCGGCGCGTTGGAGCGCGCCAGGGCCCAGACGTCCGTGGGCTCGTCCGTCGGGTGCCCGACCGCCACGCGGAACAGGACGGCGTCGTACGGATCGCAGGCGACGTGGGACAGCCCCAGCGGCGCGACGAGGTGGTCGCGCAGGCAGGCGTCGTACGGCTTGCCCCGGAGCACCTCGACCAGCCGGCCGAGGACGCAGAAACCCGCGTTGTTGTAGGAGAACAGCTCGCCGGGCGGGAACAGCTGCGGGGTGTCGGCCAGCAGCGCGACGTACCGCTCGACGCAGTCGTCGCCCTTGCCCGTGTCGGTGAAGACGTCACCCTCGAAGCCGGCGACGTGGCACAGCAGGTGCCGGGCGGTGACCGTGGCGGACGCCCGCTCGTCCGCGACCCGGAAGCCCGGGAGGGAGGCGCGGATCGGCGCGTCGAGGTCGAGCAGGCCCTCCTCGGCCAGCTGCAGCACGAGGGTCGCGGTCCAGGTCTTGGTGACCGAGCCGATCTGGAAGATCGCATCGGTGGTCGCCTCGACGCCGGTGGCGCGGTTCAGCACACCGGCGGCCGCGGCCACCGTCTCGTCGCCCCACCCGATCGCGACCGATGCGGCCGGGACGGCGTGCTCCCGGAGCAGCTCGGGCAGCCGTCGGCGTACCCAGTCCCCCACGTCGTCCAGCTGCGCCACCCGCACCCCTCCGTCTCGGCTGGGGCCGACGATAGGACGCCGCCTGCTCCGCCTGTTCGTCGTAGCCGCCAAGGCACGCCGTCGGGCTTGGTCCGGCCGACCCAACGAGGGGACACAGCCCGCTCCTGTCCGCAGATCCGCTGGATCCACCTCATTCCCATGACAACCGCCCGAAACCCGAGGCATCCTTTTCTCGACCGGCCAGGTGACCCGAGACGCCTGGCCGGTCTTCATTTTTGCCGCATCGCCGCGCGCCCCTCAGGGAACCCGCTCCGCCGCCGATCGGAAGAGGACAGGAAAGCTTTCCCAGGCCCCGGGCGGAGGGCGGCACCCTTGGACGTCGCGACATTGCGGATCGCGTTCGCGATCCTCGCCGGCGTCCTCGTCGTGCTCTTCTACGCCGCCGCCTACCGGCCCACCCGGGCTCCGTTCTCCGGGTGGTGGACCGTCGCGCTCACGCTCTTCCTCGGCAGCGCCGTGGCCTTCCTCGGCAACGGGAGTGCCGCGCAGGCCGTGCTCAACCCGCTCGGCAGCGGGCTGGCCGTGGCCGGCGCCGAGGCCGCGTGGTGCGGCGCGAGGTCGCTGCACACCCAGCCGCTGCGCTGGCGCTGGCTGGTCGTCGGGCCGGTCATCGCGGTCGCGGCCGGTGCGCTGGACGACCCGGCCCACAACAGCTGGGCGGGCGGCCTGCCGTTCCTCGTCCTGATGTCCGCCGGCTTCGCCGGCGCCAGCCTGGAGATGCGAGCGGCGGCCCGATCGCTCGCCGAGCGGACCACCGGGCGCCGGGAGTCGGACGGCCAGGGGCTGCTGGTCCTGGCCGGCGCCCTCCGAGCCGCCTCCGGGCTGCTCGCTCTCTACTACGCGGGCCGCGCGACGGCGTACGTCTGGGTGGGGCCGTCCAGCCACACCTTCACCACCTTCTTCGGCGCGGCGCCGACGACGGTCCTGCTGATCGTCCAGCTCGCGACGGTGTCCTTCACCATGTCGTCGCTGAGCACCCTGCAGCAGATCGCGGACCTGCGGCAGCGCGCCCTCTACGACCAGCTGACCGGGCTGATGCGGGCCCAGGAGTTCCGCCGGTACGCCGCCGCGGCCCTCCCCCACCTGGCCCGGGAGGGCGAGGTCACCGTCGTCGCCATGGCCGACTTCGACCACTTCAAGGACATCAACGACGAGCTCGGCCACCGGGCCGGCGACGACGTCCTCCAGGCAATGGGGCACGCCGTGCTGGCCACCGTCGGAACATCGGGGTTGTGCGGGCGGCTCGGCGGCGACGAGTTCGGGCTGCTGTTCCCGGCCGCCTCGGTCGACGACGCCGAGCGTCTGCTCGACCTGCTCACCGAGGAGTTCGAGCGTGCCGTCCACCTGCCCGACGGCCGCGTGCCCACCTTCAGCGTCGGCGTCGCACCCGCGACCGCCGGGGACAGCATCACCTCGCTGCTCGACCGAGCCGACCAGGCCCTCTACCGGGCCAAGCAGTCCGGACGGAGCTGCGCGGTCCGGGGCTGAGGGCCAGGTCGCACCCTCGCCTCAGAGACGCTCGATGATCGTCGCGTTGGCCAAGCCGCCGGCCTCACACATCACCTGCAGCCCGTAGCGGCCGCCGCGCTGCTCGAGGACGTTGACCAGGCTGGTCGCGAGTCGGCCACCTGAGGCGCCGAGCGGGTGCCCGATGGCAATGGCGCCACCGTTGATGTTGACCTTGTCGAGGTCGGCTCCGGTCTCCTTCTGCCATGCGAGGACGACCGACGCGAAGGCCTCGTTGACCTCGAAGGCGTCGATGTCGTCGAGCGTCAGGCCGGCGCGCTGCAGCACCCGCTGCGTCGCGGGGATGATGCCGGTGAGCATGAAGATCGGGTCGTCGCCGACGACCGCGAAGGAGTGCACCCGCGCCCGCGGCCTGAGGCCGAGCCGGGCCGCCGCGTCCTCCGAGGTCACGAGGACGGCGGACGCGCCGTCGTTGACCGGCGAGCTGTTGCCGGCGGTGATGCGCCAGTCGATCTCCGGGTACGCCGCAGCCCAGTCCTCGCTCCAGAACGCCGGCCGCAGGCCGGCGAGGATCTCGGCGGTGGTGCCCGGCCGGATGGTCTCGTCAGTGCGCAGCTCGTTGACGAAGGTGACCTGGCTGTCGATCAGGCCGTCCTTCCAGGCCTGCGCCGCCCGCTCGTGCGACATCGCGGAGTACTCGTCCAGCTGGGCGCGCGAGAGGTCCCACTTGTTCGCGATCAGCTCGGCGCTGATGCCCTGCGGCACCAGCCCTCCCCCATAGCGCGCGTTCACCGCAGGGCCGAAGAAGTCCTTGCCGGCGAACTGGCTGCCGATCGGGATGCGGCTCATCGACTCGATGCCCGAGGCGACCGCGACGTCGTACGCGCCCGCCATGACGCCTTGGGCCGCGAAGTGCAGCGCCTGCTGGCTGCTGCCGCACTGACGGTCGACGGTCACGCCCGGGACCGTCTCCGGGTAGCCCGCGGCGAGCAGCGCCCACCGCGCGGTGTTGCCGGACTGCTCCCCGACCTGACCGACGGCGCCGGAGATGACGTCGTCGATCACGGCCGGGTCGATGCCGGTGCGGTCGACGAGTGCCCGCAGGGCGTGGGCATGGAGGTCGACGGGGTGGATGTCGGCGTACGCCCCACCCGGCTTGCCCTTGGCGAGCGGCGTCCGGACGGCGTCAACGATGACTGCAGCGTTCATGATGTCCTCCTCGGTGCTGACTCGAGATCTTGAAGTCAGATGAGGAACGCTACACTCTGGCTATTGATTCCTGAAGTCAGTTCGAAGGTGAGGTGGGTGACAGTGCAGCTGCAGGCACCGCTCGACGACCGCGCGACCTGGTCCCCCGTCGGCCACTGCCCGATCGAGAAGGCGATGGGCGTGGTCGGCGCCCGTCCGGCGATGCTGCTCATGCGCGAGGCCCACTACGGCACCCGCCGTTTCGACGACTTCGTGACGCGTGTGGGTGTCGCGCCGGCGACGGCCGCGACCCACCTGCGCAACCTCACCGAGGCCGGCCTTCTCGAGCGCAGGCCCTACCAGGACGACGGCGCGCGCACCCGCGACGAGTACGTCCTCACCGCGGCCGGTGCCGACCTGATGCCCGTGGTCATCGGGCTCTTCGCGTGGGGCATCAAGTACGCCGGCGGCTCCGACCAGCTCGAGCTCGCCCATGCCGGTTGCGCCGAGCCCGTCCAGGTCACCGTCGCCTGCGCGGCGGGCCACGAGGTCACCGAGGACGACGTCGAGGTCCGCCTGCGCAGGCCGATCGGTACGACGGGCCGACGCCGGCCCTAGCTCCGGCCGCTCGGGTCCGCCCTGTTGAACACGTCCGACCCGAAGGACCGCAGGCCCGCCTGACCCGCGAACCCGAGGTGCCCGTGGCCGTCCGAGCCGCCGGTCGTGATGCCGAGCAGGTCCTCGTAGCTGCGCAGCGCCGAGTAGTGGTTGTAAGGCGTCGGGTTCACGCTCCCCGGGCGGATGAGCGCCGGGTCGAGCAGGACCGCGCCGACCCGCCCGCCGCCGGGGTACTGCCCGGGCGCGGTCGGGGCCGGCAGGTGGCTGAACAACGCGTCGAGGGGCGGGTAGCCGGGGTTGGCGTTGTCGGGCCCGGCCTGTTCGCCGCAGCACGCCGAGGTGTCGTTGGGCGAGGCCTCGTCGAAGGTCACCACCACGAGCATCTGGCCGCTCCGGTACGCCGGGGAGCCCAGGATCAACGGCATCCAGTGCTTCAGCCACAGGTCGGCCGCCACCAGGCCGCCGGCGTGGGTGCCCTCGGTGTTCGTGCCGACGCAGGTGGCGTCGTGGCCGTCGGTGCAGACGTTCGGGGTCACGAAGGAGAACTGCGGCGTGGTGCTCACCCGGGCCAGGTCCTGCGCGAGATGTCCGGAGAAGGTGTCGCCGGCGGTGCCGACCTTCACCGTGCCGAGCGGCACGACGTGCTGGTCGCAGTAGGCCTGGTCGTCGATCACGGAGTGGAAGAACAGGCCGGGGACGTGGCGGATCGCGTACTGGTCCGTGGTCGTGGCGTGGTTCGGGAAGGTGCCGTTGGTGGCGGGGTGGGCGCAGTCCGTGCCGCCCAGGGGGTCGGGGGTGCCGAAGTCGCGGCCCGGGTCGTTGCCCATGTCCTCGGCGTACTCACGCCACGTGATCGCCTTGGACCCGCGGGCGTTGGGGTTGGCCTGGGCGTCGAGCTGACCACCGATCGTCTGCACCGAGGCCGGGTAGACGCACCCGCTGCCGTCGACCTGACCCGGGTACTTCGCCTGGTCCGGGTCGAGCGTGCCCGGCGTGACGTCGGTGTACGTCGAGGCGAAGGTGGTGGTGTTGGTGATGCAGTCGTTGCCCGAGACCTTGTTCGGCGCCTGGCCGGAGATCTGGGCGAGGTAGTTGTCGGTGCTGAAGTGACCGGTCGCGTAGTAGCTGGTCAGCAGCTGGCCCTGCGGCACCAGGACCTTGTTCAGGTACGTCGCCGGAGAGCTCGGCCCGAACGAGTCGTCGAAGTCCTCGTTCTCCAGGTCGATGACCAGCACGTGCTTGACCGCACCGCCGGTCACCGAGGGCGAGCCGGGAGTCTGCACACCGGCGAACCCAGGGGCGCCGAGGCCGAGGCTCACCGCGGCTGCCGCCGCGAGTCCTGCCGTCACGATCGGGAACCTACGCACCGCTGCACCTCTTTCGGAGACGAATGATCGGAGCCACTCAATCGACTCGACCCGAACGGGGCCCGAACGGTTCTCGACACCTGACCGAACAGATGCGTGCCAACGGTGCAGGGCGGGACTCCATCGGAGGCCACCGCGCGCTGCGTCAGCGCGTGGCCTCCGCACGGAGGTAGTCGCTTGCCGACCTGGGCATGATGCCGCGTTCCCTCAGGGCCGCGTCGTCCCAGTCGGCGGCGCGGATGTCCTGGAGGAGACCTGCTCCGAAGACCGATGCGAGGGCGTCGTTGCGCTTGTTCAGCACGCGGATCGCCAACCGGGCGACAGGCCGGGGCATGTGCTGGACCTTCATCCGGCGCCCGGTCACCTCCTCCACCAGAGCCACGGCTTCGTTCTTGCTGATCGCCTCCGGCCCACCGACGGTGATCAGGCTGGGCGGGTCGGGCTCCACGGCGACCGACGCAACGAGCGCGGCCACATCCTCGGTGCTGATCCAGCGGCGCTTGCTGTCCCCCCGGCCGATGATCGCGATCTTCCCCGCGGCGACGTCGAACCGCGCCGCGGCTCCGAAGTGGATCTCCTGGAAGGCATCCGAGCGAATGACCACCCGCTGCAGCGACGACGCAGCCAACCGCTCCTCGGTGGCGAGCTTGGCGCGCTCCAGCGGGGTGCCGATGGCCTTGTCCACTCCGGGGAAGGACAGGTACACGAAGCGCCGCACCCCGGCAGACTCCGCCGCCGCGACCAGCGACGCCATGCCGTCCTCGTCAGCCTGCCGGATCGTCGGCTCCCCGTCGGCCGTCAGCCTCCGCCCGATGACCGTGGCCGTGGCCACGACCGTCGTGACGCCCTGGCACGCGGCCGCGAGGGAATCGGGGTCGGTGAGGTCGCCTTGCGCCAGCTCCACCCCGAGGTCCCGTAGGCCGGCGGCGTCACTCGTCGGACGAACCAGGCAGCGGACTTCGTGTCCTTGCTCGCGCAAGATCCTGGCGACGCGTCCACCCAGGTCGCCCGTGCCGCCGACCACCAGAATCATGTCGATCACCGCCGCTCGTCCGTCACCTCAGTGTCCGTCCGGCGCTTCCCGGTGTACAGGCTCAGGTTCCCGATTCGGCCGGCAGGAGAGGTCTAGGCCGCTGCGCCGGCGCCGAGGGCCTCGGCCCGCGCCCGGAGGGCGACGGCGGCCAGGCGGTGCCCGACGACGGATTCGGGCGTGGGCGCCCAGTACGGGACGGCGGCGGCCTCGCTGTGGGCGAGCGCCTCCTCGGTGCCGGCCAGGTCGACCAGCAGTGCGTAGATCTCGGTCAGCGCCGTAGCGGTGATGGCGGTGGTCATGGTGCGGCCTCCTGTTCGAATCCGATGGGTGATGCCGTCAGGTTCTCCCGCCGGACGCGGATCCGGGACCGTTGAACTACGACATCCGGTACCTAGACCGCTCGATCTAGGTAGGGCAGCCGTGGCGATCGCGACCCCGTCGCGATGGGAGGCGATGGCGGCGGGCTCTCGCGGCTCAGGATCATCATCTGAAAATGTGTATTGTCGAATATGGGCGCGGGTGCGAGGGTTCGAGACGTGCGCTGACCGGCAGCGCGTGACCAGGAGGAATCCCTGATGTTGAAGCGTCTGACCGTCATCGCGGCCCCCGCGGCGCTCGCCGCGGCTGCCGTTCTCGTGGCTGCTCCAGCCCACGCGACGGCGGGGGTCAACGATCCGAGCTGCAGGCCGACGACCGTGCACCCGTACCCTGTCGTGTTCCTGCACGGGCTCGGCGCGAACATGAACGAGGACATCAACGTGCTGCAGTCCGACGTCGCGGGCAAGGGCTACTGCACCTTCGCGCTGACGTACGGCACCTACCAGTACGGACCGTACGTCGGAGGGATGGCGGACGTGACCCAGTCGGCACAGCAGATCGCCGGCTTCATCTCGGCGGTCCTCGGCGAGACGGGCGCCTCGAAGGTCGACATCGTCGGTCACTCCGAGGGTGGCTTCGAGTCCCTGTACACCACCAAGACCCAGGGCATCGCCACCAAGGTCGACAAGGTCGTGGCGATCGCCGCCCCCGCACACGGGACCCAGTTCCTCGGCCTCCAGAGCCTCGCCCTGGCGCTCGGCATCCAGTCGTACTCGAACTCGATCATCGCCGCCGGCGGCTGCCCCGCGTGCACCCAGCTCTCCGACGGCGGCAGCGCCGTGGCGACCTTGGACAACGGCCCGATCGCGCAGCCGGGCGTCAGCTACACCATGATCACCTCGAGGTACGACGAGCTCGTGACGCCGACGGGCACGTCGTTCGTCAACGAACCCGGCGTGACCAACGAGTACGTCCAGGACCTCTGCCCGAGCGACCCGGTGGGTCACATCGGCGAGGCCTACGACACCAACGTGTGGAACATGGTCGAGAACGCGCTCGACCCCGCCCACGCCGTCACCTTCACGTGCTCGGCCGGATCGCCCGGCTGACCGGCGTCGAGCTGCCCGAAGCGACTGAGGAGGGAAACCGTGCCTGAAGCCACCGAGAGACGGTCGTACGGCGGCATGACGGCGAGCGAGCGAGACGAGCAGCGCCGCCGGCGGCTGCTCGACACCGCGACCGAGATCATCGGAACGGCCGGGTATGCGGGGCTGACCATTCCCCGCGTGTGTGCGGACGCGAGGGTGTCCACTCGTCACCTCTACGAGCTGTACGACGCCAAGGAGGATCTGTTCGTCGACCTCTACGACCGCATCACCGCCGACTCGTACGCACGGGTCGCGGCCTCCCTGGCGGCCACGGCCGGCGCGCGGCTCCGCGAGCGCGTGCCGGCCGCGCTGCTGGCCTACCTCGACCCGATGCTCAGGGACGCGCGGATCGCGCGGATCGCCTTCGTCGAGATCATGGGCGCCAGCGCCCGGATCGAGGCGCTGCGTCTGAGCTACCGCCAGACCCTGATCGACGTCGTCACGACCGAAGGGGCTGCCGCCGCCGAGCGCGGCGAGATCGACGACCGCGACTGGCGCTTCGCCGCCCTCGCGCTCATCGGGGCGGTGACGACGATCGTGTACGACTGGGCCCTGCAGGGGCAGCGAACGGGGCGCCGCGCCCTCGAGCAGCAGCTGGCAGACCTGGCCGCGACGCTCCTCGCCGGCTAGGTGTGCTGTCCAGGCACGTGGGGGTCGATCACCGGCGTACATCCTGGGTGTCGGTCCAGTAGGGCGCGCGCAGCTTGAACTTCTGCAGCTTCCCGGTGGCTGTCCGCGACAACGCGTCCCGGAGCTCCACCGAGGTCGGGGCCTTGTAGCCCGCGAGCCGCGACTTGCACCACGCGATCAGCTCACGCTCGTCGGCGCTGCACCCGGGCGCGAGCACCACGAGGGCCTTGATCGTCTCGCCCCACTTCTCGCTCGGTACGCCGATCACCGCGACCTCGGCGACGGCCGGGTGGGAGAACAGGGCGTCCTCGACCTCGATCGAGGACACGTTCTCGCCACCGGTGATGATGACGTCCTTCTTCCGGTCGCTGATCGTCAGGTAGCCGTCGCCCGCCACGGTTCCACCGTCACCGGTGTGGAACCAGCCGTCCCGCAACGCGGCGGCCGTCTCGTCGGGTCGGTCCCAGTAGCCACCGAGCACTCCGTTGGACCGCGCGAGCACCTCGCCCTCGTCATCGATCCGGAGCCGGACGCCGAGCGCCGGGCTTCCCGCCCGGCCGAGCTTGGCGGCACGCCGCTCGGACGTCAGGCCGTCCCACTCGCTGCGTGACCGGTTGATGGTGAGCAGCGGGGAGGTCTCCGTGAGGCCGTAGAGCTGGATGAACTCCCAGCCGAGCTCCTGCTCGACGCGAGCGATCGTCGTCGTGGGCGGTGGCGCTCCGGCGACGACGATCCGGACCCGGTCGCGGCCGGGGATCGGCCCGGCCCACGAGCGTGCCGCGTCGAGGATGCTGGCGATGACGGCGGGCGCCGCGCACAGCAGCGTGACGCCGTGGCGCTCGACACGCTCGAGGATCTCGGTCCCCTCGACCTTCCGCAGGATGACCTGGGGGATCCCGAGCCCGGCGGCGATGAAGGGCATCCCCCACCCGTTGACGTGGAACAGGGGCAGCGTGTGGAGGTAGACGTCGCGATCGGTGGTCGCCACGTGCAGGCCGAGCGTCACGGCGTTGACCCACAGGTTGCGGTGGGTCAGCTCGACGCCCTTGGGGCGTGCTGTGGTGCCCGAGGTGTAGTTGATGGTCGCGATGGCTGTCTCGTCAGGCTCCCAGTGGTTCGGCACCGCGCCGGGTGGCGCGTACAGGTCTTCGTCCTCACCCAGCACGAGCACCTTCTCCACCGCGAGACCGGCGAGCGGGTCCACGAGCTCGGGATCGACGAGGAGCACCCGCGCACCGCTGTGCTCGACGATGTAGGCGACCTCGTCGCGGCTGAGCCTGAAGTTGATCGGGACGAGGACCCTGCCGGAGCCGCAGACGCCGAAGAAGCTGATCAGAAGGCGCGCGCTGTTGTGCGAGATGATCGCGACCCGCTCCCCCACGCCGACTCCGAGCTCGTCGAGCCGCGCGGCCTGCCTTCGGGCCAGGTCGGCCACGTCCCGGTAGGTCAGCTCGTCCATCGACGGCGCGGGCTGCTGGGGCTCATCGACGATGCCGGTGCGATCGCCGTACACGTGCTCGGCTCGGTCGAGGAAGTCCGAGACGCTGAAGGGGACGAGCATGATCAAGCTCCCTGCGGTTGAGGTGGAGGTGGTCACGGTGACCCGCGCGGCGTGGGTCCGCCCGTCGCGTCGGGCGGCTGAGTGCCGCGCGGGTCACCGGGTCAGGGGTGCCGAAGCAGATGCGGCACCGTCGGGTCACCCGGCGTTGATGCCCCAGGCCTTCAGGTAGGCGCTCGGGTAGTCGACCGGGCCGATGTAGTAGGCACTGTTGTCCGGGAGGTTGCGCTTCGCGTCGTACAGCGAGAGGCCCATCCCGGACGGGAATCCGGGACCGTCCGGCTTCTGGCCGGCCAGCAGGCGGTTCATCGCGTCGAGCGACGCCCATGCCTCCCAGGCGATCGGGTAGACCATGCCCGCGTTCACGCCGCGGCCCGCCTTGACCAGGTCGACGACCGGCGTGGTGCCCTCACCACCCATGACGAAGAGGCTGTTCTTGCGCCCGCTGGCCATCACCGCGGGCGCCACGTTCAGCGTCGCGGCGTCGTAGATGCCGTAGACGGCGTTGGCCTCCGGGTGCTGGGTGAGGGCCTGCGCCACCTTGTCCTGGAGAGCCGATCCGAAGTCGTTGCCCGTGAACTCGACGGTGTCGACCACCTTGCAGCCCGGGCAGTCCTGAGCGAGCGTCGCGTCGAAGCCGTGGTCCAGGGCGAGGAACGTCGGCGCGTCGGTCTGCTTGAGCTTGATGATCTTGGCGTCACCATGGGTCGCGCCGATGATCCCCAGCGCCTGGTACCTCGACACGAGGTTGCCGTAGTACTCGGGGAACGCGAGCGGCTTCGCCGGGTCGTCCGGGTTGTTGTAGGTGACGACGGCGTCGAACAGTCCCGGCTCGCCCGTCGGCTTGATCGCGCCGTTGGCGTCGACCTTCTGGTTGCAGTCGAAGGACTGGAACGCGACGATCGGGATCCCAGCCTTGGCGACGTCCTGGAAGCCGGCCTTGGCGATCGGGCAGTCGATGCCGTAGACGATGACCCCATCGGCCTTGTCGGCGATGGCCTGGCGCAGTCCGTTGACCATCGTGTCCGGGTTGAACTGGCCGTCGAAGACGGTGAGGTGCCACCCCATCTTCTTGGCGGCGTCCTCGATCTGGCCGGGCACCGAGAAGTCGGTGTACTGCGCCGAAGCCGTGATGAACCAGATGTTCTCCCCTGGTTTGGGATGGGGAGAGGTGGTCGGCGGCGTGCCGAAGCTGCCGTGGGCGTCGAAGACCGCGTTCGCCTCCTTCTCGACCTGGGGGGTGAGTCCCGGTCCGGACCCTCCCGATGACGCTCCTGCCGCGCCGCACGCACTGGCGGCGAGGGCGATGACGGCGCTCGCGACCAGCGCGGCCGCCTTGCGGTGAACCTTCATGACCTGACTCCTCCGGGCTTCGTGGAACTCCATGTGACTTGACTCCGTTTCATCGCTCTGGTCCGTCCCAGAGGCCTTGGTTCAGCACGCCGGACGGGTCGACGTGGTCCCGAACCGTCCGGACGAGATCTCGGTACGCCGGCGACCACGCACCGGCGAGGACGCGGCTGACCTCGCCCTGGTGGGGCTCGGACCATCCCCCGAGCGCGCACACGAGCTCGTAGCCCTCGCGCGTGACCCGCCGGGCGGCCGCGCGGGCGTCGGGGACGGTGTCGTCGTACGGAAGCGTGATGGCGAACCACGTGGCGTGGCGTCCGTACGGGCTGAGGAACACGATGGGCTCGATGCCGAGGTCGGCCAATCCTTCGGCTACCCGACGGTCGACCAGGTCCTGGAGGCTGGCGAACGACGCGGGGAATGTTCGGTTGTCGAAGATGCCGGCGATCGCTCCCCGGTCCACGGCGATGAACTGGTCTGCCCACGCGGGGTCCTGGGCAGCGATGGCACGGGCGGACTCGATCAGGTCGCCGCCGCCGGGCCGGCCGCCGTGCTTCGCGATGGCCTGCTCGATGGTGACCACGTGGTGTGCCAGGAGCTCGTCGGTGCTGGCTCGCGAGGTGAACGTCAGCGACCAGGAGGAGGGACCTCGGACGACGTACAGGTTCGAGTAGGGCACCTCGTGCACCCGCCGCAGCTCATCCAGCGTCGCCAGCGCGGCCTCGAGGCTCGGGAGCTCGAAGGCACCCGCGTGGACCGCAGGCCGCGTCGGCTCCAACGCGATGGTCGCGACCAGCTTGACGCCGAGCGTGCCGCCGTCGCCGATGAAGAGCTGCGTGAGGCCCGGACCGTCGGACGAGGGAATCGCCGAGGTGGTGCGGTGCACGTTCGACCCGCCGGCGTTGGTGTCGACGATGGTGCCGTTCGGGAGCGCCAGTCGGAGGCCGAGCACGAACTGGCCGCTGCCGCCCACCTCAGCGGTGTCGCCGGGGAAGCCGCCGCCGCACACGCCGCTGAGCACCCCGCCGAGCGTCGTGTACTTCCGCGGCACCGCGACGGTGTGCACGACATAGCCCCGCTCGGCGACCGCCGCCTGCAGGTCGGCCATGAGGATGCCGCACTCGGCGCTCACGGTCATCGTGGCGTCGTCGATCTCGAGGACGCGGTTCATCGACCTCGTGTCGAGCACGATCGGGGAGGTGCCGGGTGCCGCCGGTGGACCTCCGAGCGAGAACCCGCCGCCGCGTACGACGACCGGCGTCCCACGCTCGGACGCGATCGCCAGCACTGCCGCCACGTCCTCGGCGGACGCCGCTCGCACCACGACCGCCGGGTCCAGCTCGTCGAACGGCCCCTTGCCGGGGCGGTAGCCGTCGAGGGATCGCGCGTCGGCGATGACCGCGTCGGCCCCGACGGCCGCGACCAGCTCGTCGACGAGGCCCGCGACCACGGCGGTCACGTCGTCACCGTCTCGCGGACGGCTGCAAGGCCGGAGGCCGCACGGTCGTCGGCGATCAGCGTCGCGGCGTGCTCGGCGAGCATCATCACGGTGATCATCGGGTTGAACGTGGTGAGCGTCGGGAACGCCGACGCGTCGACGACCCGGAGCCCGTCGACCCCGCGCACCCGGAGCCGGGAGTCGAGAACCGCGAGCGGGTCGTCGTCGGCGCCCATCCGACAGGTGCCCGCGGCGTGGCAGACGCTTCCGTGCGTGGCGTGCACCCTCTCGAAGAGCTCGTCGTCGGCTTGCAGTTCCGGACCCGGGAACACCTCCCGCACCACCCAGTCGGAGAGGGGCGGGGTCGCGGCGACCTGCCGCGCCATGCGGATGCCCTCGAGGATCGTGCGGCGGTCCTGCCCTTCGGCATCGCTGAAGTAGCGGAAGTCGACGATCGGCGGCTGGTCCGGATCTGCGGACGCCAGGCGGACGTGTCCGCGGCTGCGCGGCCGGGTGACGTTCGGCGTCATCGCGAGCGTGTGCTCCGGCAGCGGTGCGCCGTCACCCCGCGCGCCGCCGTACGTCTCGTCGGGTGCGAAGCGGAACAGGTGCGCCATCACCTGCGGCGCGACCGCGTCGGCATCGAACCAGGCGACGAACGCGGCTGCGTCGAGCTCGGCCGGCCAGCCCCCGTCCGCCGGCCGATCGAGCTCGAGGACGACCAGGCTCTCGACGTGGTCGACGAGGTTCTCGCCAACACCCGGCAGGTCGACCTCGGGGGCGATGCCGACGGAGGCCAGGTGGTCGGCGGGACCGATGCCGGACAGCAGCAGCAGCCGCGGCGTGTCGATCGCCCCGCAGGCGATCACGGTCTCGCGGCCCGCGCGGACCAGCAGCTCGCTGCCGTCCGCCCCCACAGCCCGTACGCCGACGGCCCGGCCGTCCTCCAGCTCGACCGCCGTCACGCGACGCTCGAGGAGGAGGTGCAGGTTGCTCCGGATGCCGAGGATGCCGTGCAGGTAGGCGATCGAGGACGACGAGCGGAGCCCCGTGTCGGGGTCGTAGCCCAGGTCGAGGTAGCCCGCGCCCTCCCTGATCTCCGCGGTCGGCCAGCTCTCGAGCGTCGGGATGGACAGCGCGGCGACCGCGGCCGCCAGGGCGTCCTCGAGGCAGGGGTTGCGCTGCTCGTCGGTCGGGCGCGTCCCGCGGACCGCCAGCTTCGTCCGGTAGGCGGCGAACTCGGCGTAGTCCCAGCCGGTGACACCGAGCTCGGCCCAGGCCTCGAGATCGGCGGGGATCGGCGGGAGGAGGCCCATGTTGTTGAGGCTCGACGTACCTCCGAGGATCCGACCTCGGGCCAGGCGATGGTCGGGGTTGCCGCCCGGCGACGGCACACAGGCATAGCTGAGGTCGTACTCGCTGCCCAGCATCTCGGGGTAACGACGCAGCTGGAGCGCCCGGTCCTCCCGCTCGTCGCTCGGGCCCCACTCCACGAGGGCGACCGAGACGTGGGGGTCCTCGGAGAGCCGAGCCGCGACGATCGCGCCGGCGGTGCCGCCGCCGACGATCACGTAGTCGTACAAGTCCTGCATGAGAGCGGTCCTTTCAGCGCAGCTGGATGATGCCGAGCGAGTCCAGGACGCTGGCCTTGTCCCAGGTCGTCCAGTCCTCGACGACCTGCTCGCCCTCGAACCGGCTGATGGTCATGCCGCGGGCCGTCACCTGCCGATGGGTCGGCAGGACGCCGAGGTAGGACTCGGTGTGGGTGCCCGTGGACTCCCACCGGAACGCCACCCGGTCGCCGTGCTCGACAGCGTCGAGGATCGTCATCGTCAGGTCCGGGAACGCCGTGTAGAGCTCCTCGATGACGGCGCGGTACTGGTCGCGGTCCAAGGTGGAGTCGCCGGAGTGGCGCACGTACGCGGGGCTGAAGATGGCATCGAAACCGGGGCCGAAGTCGTTCGGCCCGTGGACGTCGGCCCAGGCGCGGGTGACAAGCTCGGTGAGGGACATGGCGGGACCTTTCAGGTGTTGGCTGCGGGGTCGATCCCGAGCAGGCTGAAGGGCCGCTCGTAGAGGATCCCGTCGATGACGGAGTCGGGAATGGGGGGCAGCCCGGGTAGCCGCTCGCCGAGCGCGACGAACTGGTCGCGGGCCTCGTCGGGCTGGAAGACAGGGAAGTCGGAGCCGAAGAGGATCTTGTCGGTGACGCGGTAGTCGATCGCGTTCATCAGCATCGTGTAGAGCTGCCAGGGCCGGTTCAGCCGCGCGGAGATGTCGGTGTACACGTTGCGGTGCCGAGCCATCAGCGTCACGGTCTCGGTGGTCCACGGCTGGCCGCAGTGGCAGATGATGATCCGCATCCGCGGGAACGCGCCCGCGATCCGGTCGAGGAGCAGCGGGTTCGCGTTCTCGATGGAGCACCGCGGGTGGAACACCGAGCCCTGGTGGAACATCAGGAACATCTCCTGCTGATCGGCGAGCTCGTAGATCGCCCACGCCTCGGCGCTGTGCGGGTGGAAGTCCTGGTACGGCGGCGACAGCTTGAGTCCTTGGAGCCCGAGCTCGAGGCGCAGCCTCTTCAGCTCGTCCAGGGCGTCGGGGTCGTTGGGGTCCACGGAACCGACGCCGACCGCGCGCCCGGGGTGCCGGCGTACCTGCTCGGCGATGTAGTCGTTGGGGATGTCGAGCTCGAGGAACCGGCTGCAGAGACCGAGCACGATGAAGCCGTCGACGCCGGACCTCGCCATCGCCACGTCGTGGTCGTCGTGGCTGCCCATGCCGGACCAGCACCGATGCGACAGTTCCTGACCGGCCTCGTCCAGGCCCCGCCCGAACTCCCCGAGGTGCTCGGGGAGCCAGACGTGGGTGTGCCAGTCGATGAGCTCGCTCACGACAGCCACCGGGTGGTGACGACCTTGCGGCGCGTGAAGAAGTCGACGCCCGACTCGGCCTGGATCGGGATGTCCCCGCACAGCGAGGACTTCCAGCCGCTGAACGGGAACATGGAGGCGGGTGCTGCGACGCCGACGTTGACGCCGATCATGCCGACCTCGACCTCGGCGCGGAACTTGCGGACGGCGGCGCCCGACTCGGTGAAGATCGTGGTGCCGTTGCCGTACTCGCTGGCGTTGATGAGCGCGATCGCCTCGTCGATGTCGGCGACCTCGATCACGGCGAGGACCGGGCCGAACAGCTCCTCCCGGGCGATCGCCATGGTCGGCTCGACACCCTCGACGATCGTCGGTGCGAGGAAGTAGCCGGCGGCGTCGACCTGCGGGTCACGTCCGTCGACGGCGATCCTCGCGCCCTCCTGCTCGGCCCGCCCGACGGCGGCGGTGATGCGCTCCTTGGAGGTGGCCGAGATGACCGGGCCGAGGTCGGTGCCCGGTTCGGCGGCGGGGCCGAGCTTGAGCGCTCCGGCCTGGCGGACCACCTCGGGTCCGACGCGCCGCCACGCGTCGCCGACCGCGACGATCACCGAGCCCGCCATGCAGCGCTGGCCGGCGAAGCCGAAGCCGCTCTGCACGATCTGGGTCGCGGTGCCCTCGACGACGGCGTCTGGCATGACGACCATGTGGTTCTTGGCGCCGCCCAGGGCCTGCACCCGCTTGCCGTGACCGGCCGCGCGGGCGTAGATCGCTCGCGCCGCCTGCGCCGAGCTGACCGACGACACCGCGGCGACGTCCGGGGCGTCGATGAGCATGTTGACGACGTCGCGACCGCCGTTGACCAGGTTCCACACGCCCGGCGGCAGGCCGAGGCTGTCGATGATGTCGAAGAGCACCTGGTTCGCCAGCGGCGTCTGCTCGGAGGGCTTCCACACCAGGGTGTTGCCACACACCAGGGCGGTGCTCTGCTGCGCCACCGAGGAGAACATCGGGAAGTTGAACGGCGAGATCATGGCGCACACGCCGACGGGCTGGCGCACGGTCTCGGTGTCGACGGAGGTGGCGACCTGCTCGACGATGTGGCCCCGCAGCGTCATCGGGACGGAGAGCGCGTTGTCGAGAGCCGAGATCGATCGCAGCACCTCGGCGCGAGCATCGGCGGTCGCCTTGCCGGCGTCGCGCGCAATGGCATCGACGATGTCGTCGATGCGGCGCTCCACCTCCATCCGGTAGCGCAGGATGAACTCCGCCCGGGTCGTGGCGGGCGTGGCCCGCCAGCCGGGCAACGCCGCGGCGGCGGCCGCCACGGCGTCGTCCACCTCGGCCTGGGTCGAGTCGGGGACGACCGCGGTGACCCGGCCGCTGGAGGGGTCGATGACGTCGAAGAACGTCTCCGACGTCGATTCCCGCCAGGCTCCGCCGATGTAGTTGGCGACGACCTGGACTCCTTCGGGGGACGTGGGGGTGTCGATGGTGGTGGCGTTGGCAGTCACGAGGGCTCTCTTTCGGATTGGTCGGGCAGGGGTCGGCCGGGTGGTCAGCGGGCCGATGGGTGGTCGAACCAGGGCGACGGGTCGCGGCGGTAGTCCTCGAGGTCGCCGGGGATGCTCACCCCGGGCACCGGAGGGGTCCAGAGGGGCGCGAGGACCTCGTCGGGGTCGCCGTACCTGGCGGCGCACGCCCGCACCTGCGGGTCGTCGAACACCGTGAGCCGGCCTTCGTCGCAGGTCCGGAACGTCGTGCCGTCGGGCTTGGTCAGCTCGATGGTCGGGAAGAACTGGTGGACGTGGATGTGGCCGTACGGGAGACCGCGGTCGGCGGCCCAGGTCTCTTGGTCGGAGGGCCCGATCGTGCCGAAGCCGAAGTGCAGGGCGCCGGCGCGCCAGCGCTCCCACTCGGTGCCGCCGCTGGAGATCATCCGCGGCTGGGACGGCCGTGCGACCTTGGGGTTGGTGCCGAGGGCCGCCTCCCAGAACCAGAGGATCCCCTTGTCGGGGAAGCCCGGGTACTGGAGGTCGCGGGTCTCCTCGATGAGCTCGCGCACACCCTCGCCGTACGCTCCCCCACCCTCGACCTGCTCGACACGACCGCGGCTCACCTGGAGCCGGATGCCGGGGTAGGGCTTGGAGAAGTGAGCGGTGCTGCCGGCGACCACACCCTCGGCGTCCGAGCTCGGCGAGATCGGCGGGACCGGGTGATACATGAGGTGGTTGTGGACCGGGTCCTTGGAGAACCCGAGGTCTGCGGGGTAGTCCCAGAACTCGGGAAGCAGCGTCCAGCTGATGTCGGTGCCCTCGGGATCGGTCACCCGGACCCGCGCTCCCCTGCCCTGTTCCCACACCGGCGCCCATGACTTCTCGTTGATGAGAAGGTGCAGGTCGCGCGGGAAGACAACGGCCTCGCTGAGGAAGATCTCCTTGCTGGTCCAGGGGTGGCCCTCCCACCGCCACGGTCCGAACGTGGCGGCTCGACCCTGTACGAAGAGGTCGTAGCCGCCGTCGAGGTAGCGCTGGGTCGCCCACGGGATGTCGAAGTGCCGGCGCAGCTCGGCATCGGCGGCGAGCGTGATCGGTGCGCGCCGGATCGAGGAGCGCAGCTCGTCCTCCACCTCGATGGGCCGGTCCGCGCCGGGGTCGACCACGATGAGGTCGACCTTCGCACCACGCTCGCGGAAAGCCTCGATGATCGCGTCCCGCACGTCCGCGTCGTCGAGAGCCGTCGTCGCGAGCAGCACGTGGTCGCCCGGCTTCGTGCTCCCGAACCCCATGAATCCGGGCGCGAGGCCCTTCATCGACATGCTCTGCTCGAGCGGGCCGATGTCGTCGGTGGAGTGACAGGGGTCGACGAGGTTGAACTCGGGCTGGTCCATCAACCAGCGCGCCCGCGCGAGGAGGCGCTCGGACAGGTCCTCGCCGTCGTCGGTCACCGGAGACGCGATCAGGTCGGTCATCGCGACTCCTCGAGGTCGAGGGTGGCCTCGGTGAGGCGGGCACCGTCGAAGAGCCCGGGCGCGAGGTAGACCAGCGGAGGCAGCTGAGCCGACGTCGCCTCGTGGACCTGGCCGGTGAAGATCGTGTGCGTCGAGGCGTCGATCTTCAGCCGGAGCTCCACCTCGAGCCACGCCGAGGCGCCGTCGAGCACCGGAGCGCCGTGCGGCCCAGGAGTCCAGTCCAGCCCGGCGAACTTGTCCACGCCCGACGTGGCGAACTGCTTCGCCACGCCGAGTTGGCGGTGCGACAGGATGTTGACGGCCGCCCACTCGGCGCCGTACAGGTGCGCGTGGGTGCGCGACGTCTTGGCGACGCAGAACAGCACGACCGGCGGATCGAGGGAGACGCTCGAGAACGCGTTGACGGCGAGGCCGTGGGGCACCCCGTCGACGGCCGTCGTCACGACCATCACGCCGGTCGGGAACTGGGCGTGCACCCGCCGGACGCGGTCGCTGAGCGTCGACGCGTCGTCCAGCTGCGTCGCGGTCATCGCGCACCTGCCGCTGGCTTCACGGCGACGGCGTCGATCTCGACCCGGCAGTCGACCGCCAGCCCGACGTACACCGTGACCCGGGTGGGGTAGTCGCCATCCCAGTGCTTCTTGTACTCCTCGGCGAACTCCGTGAAGTGGTTGCGGTCGGTGAGGTAGCAGGTGGTCTTGACGACGTCGGCGAGGGACAGGCCGATCGCCTGCAGCTTCTCGTCCATCCGCTCGAGGATGATGCGCGTCTCGTCCGCGACCGAGATCGCCTTGCTGTCCCGGCGCAGCTCGCCTCGCTCGAGGGCCATCGACGGGACGAAGACCAGGTTGTCGGTCTCGACGCCCTGCGAGAGGCCGTAGGGACGCAGGTCGGGCAGGCCGTCGACGTGGATGTTCTTGCGCATGGTGGTTCTCCTTCTCAGAGGTTGGCGAACCGAGGGCGAACCTCTCGGCCGAAGAGCTCGAGCGAGCGGATGCTCGCGTCGTGGCTGGTGCCCACGCCGTGGGTCCAGAGGATGAAGTGGTCGATGTTGTGCTGCTCGCGCAGACGCCGGATCTGCTGCTCGACGTCGTCGGGGGTGCCGACCAGCAGGTGGTCGCGGTCCCGGAGGAAGTCGAACCAGGCGATCTGGTCCTCGTCGACGAGCTCCTCGTCGCGGTCCGCGAACGCCGCCTTGCCGCGGATGCCGCCGATGTAGCGGCCGATCATCTCCACGAGCGGCTCGATCTCGGTGCGTGCCTGGTCCTCGGACTCGGCGACGTAGAGCAGCCGGAGGAGGCCGACGCCCTCGCCGACCTCGGCGTCGGTGTCGCCGAGCCGGCGCCGCTCGTCGCGGTAGTGGACGAGCAGGTCGTCGAGCCTCTTGCCGCACGGCTGCCAGGTCTGCGGCTTCAGGCCCAGCTCGGCCGCCAGGGTCATGCCCTCCGGGGTCTCGGTCGGGGTGAACAGCGGCGGGTGCGGCTCCTGCAGCGGTCGGGGTACGACGGCCATGCCGACCCACTCGCCGTCCTCGGACCGCCAGGCGGGGTTGCGCGGGTACCACGACGCGGACAGGTCCCGGACACCTTGCGGCGGGAAGGAGAAGTGCTCCCCCTCCCAGGTGAAGGCGTCGGAGGTCCACGCGGTCTTGAGCAGCTGCACGCTCTCGCGGAACAGGCTCAGGCTCTTCTCGGCGTTGCTGCGGTCCGCCGCGGGGTTCAGGGTCATGATCTCGCGGGCGAGCAGGCCGCGGCCGAGCGCGATGTCGAGGCGACCGTCGGCGATGTGGTCGAGGATCGCGACGTCCTCGGCGATGCGGAACGGGTGCCAGAGCGGCAGGCTGGCCGCACCGGCGCAGATCCGGATCCGCGTCGTCGCCGCGGCGAGGGCCGACCCGAGCAGCAGCGGGTTCGGCGACACGTCGAAGCCCTCCGCGTCGAAGTGGTGCTCGCTGACCAGGATCGCGTCGAAGCCGGCGGCCTCGGCGGCGACCGCCTGGGCCCGGGCCTCGTCGAGCAGCTGGGCGTACGGCGTACTGAGCCCGTCCCGCCAGAGCTGGGTCATGTAGTCGAACCGGACGGTCCCAGTCATCACGATGTCCTTCCGTTGGTCGCAGCAGCGACGGTCTTGGTCTGCGTGTAGAGCTCGACGGCGGCCATCCCGGTCTCGCGGCCCCACCCGGACTGCTTGAAGCCACCGAACGGCAGGGCGGGATCGAAGAGGTTGTAGGTGTTGACCCACACCGTCCCGGCCTGCAGGTCGCGGGTGAGCCGCTGCGTCGCTGCGAGGTCGTTGGTCCAGACACCGGCCGCCAGTCCGTAGGCGCTGTCGTTGGCGAGCCGCACCACCTCGTCGAGGGTGTCGAAGGGGGTGACCGTCACGACCGGCCCGAAGACTTCCTCGCGGTTGATGGTCATGTGCGGCGAGGTGCCGGTCAGCACCGTGGGGGCGTAGAAGTAGCCGTCACCCTCTCCGGCGGTCCCGCCGCACGCGAGGATCGCGCCGTCGGCGAGCGCGCTGTCGACGTACCCGGCGACGCGGCCGCGTTGCACTGCCGAGACCAGCGGCCCGGCCGCCGTGCGGATGTCCAGCGGCGACCCGACCACGACCTGCTGCGCCGCGCTGGACAGCTTCTCGACGAACTCATCGAGAGCAGCACGCTGGACGAACATCCGGGAGGGTGCGGTGCACGCCTGGCCGCTGAGCGTGAAGATGTTGTCGGCCGCGGCCGATGCGGCCTGGTCCAGGTCGGCGTCGCCGAGGACGATGAACGGCGACTTCCCGCCGAGTTCGAGGGAGACGGGGGTCAGGTTGCTCGAAGCGGCCACGACGATCGCCCTGCCCGTGACGGTGGAGCCGGTGAAGGACACCTTGTTGATGCGGGGATCGCGCACCAGGGCGTCGCCGGCTTCGGCGCCGAGCCCGGAGACGACGTTGACGACGCCCGGCGGGATCCCGGCCTCGAGCAGCAGCTCGCCCAGGCGCAGCGCACTCAGGGGCGTCTGCTCGGCCGGCTTGAGGACCATCGTGTTCCCGGTCGCCAGACCGAGCGCCACCTTCTCCACGGCCATGCTCAGCGGCAGGTTCCACGGCACGATCTGGGCGATCACGCCCAGCGGCTCCCGGATCACCTGCGCCTGGAAGGCGTCACCACGGTGGTTCGCGGGTACGACGGTCTGACCCGCGATCCGGGCGCTGATACCCGCGGCGTACTCCAGGGTGAGGACCGCGTCGGCGATCGAGGCGCGGCCGTAGCCGATCGGGACCCCGCCGTCGATCGCATCGAGCTGCGCGAGCTCCTCGGCGTGCGTCTCGACCAACGAGGCGACCGCCAGGATGAGCCTGCTCCGCTCGGCGCTGGACATCCAGCGCCACTCGCCGTCGTCGAAGGTCGCGCGCGCGGCGGCGACGGCGCGACCGACCAGCTCCGGTCCAGCGACGGAGACCGCACCGATCCGGCGGCCGGAGGCCGGGTCCTCCACGTCGAGCGTGCGGTCGCCGTCGACGGGCGCGCCACCGATGATCATCGGCCTGACGCGTGCCAACCAGTCGACCACCGCCGGCTCCAGGGCGACGACGCTCTCCTCCACCTGCTGGGTCATCACGATGCCGTGCCTTCCTTGATCCTGGGGTTCCGCGGCGCAAGCTCCCGCAGGGAGGCCACTGCCTCCGCGAGCGGTGTGCGCTCGGCGATGAGGCGCTTCTGACGGGCCACGAAGGCCGGGGCCGACCAGCCCAGCGCGGCCACGAGCCGGCCGCCGCGACCGAGGAGCACACCGTTGCTGGGCCCGTCCAAGTTGGCGTCGATCACCTCGTCGTACCCCTGGGCCCATCCGGCCATCTGCACCTTGATGCCGTACTGGTCGGACCAGAAGTACGGGACGAGGGACACCGGTTCGGCAGATCCGGCTTCGCCGTCGAGCTCCGCGAGGAGGTTGCGTGCGGCGGCCCGTGCGTGCTCGGTCGCGGTCATCCAGTGCTCGACGCGGATCGCGCCGAAGAGGGGGTTGTCCCAGCGCGCGACGTCGCCGGCGGCGTACACCCCGGGCCCTGCCCGCAGGAGCTCGTCGCAGACGAGGCCGTCCGACAGCTCGAGCCCGCTGGTCTCCAACCAAGCGGTCGCGGGCTCCGCGCCCACACCCACCACGACCACGTCGGCGGGGACGGAGGTGCCGTCGTCGAGCTCGACCGCCGTGACCCGCCCGTCCTCGGTCCGTACGCCGGCGACGCCCACGCCGCAGCGGACGTCGACCCCGTGCGAGCGGTGCAGAGTGGTGAACCGGGCACCGATGTCAGCACCCAGGACCCGCGCGAGCGGCGCCGGAGCACCTTCGACGACGGTGACCGTGAGGCCCAGCGACCGGGCCGAGCACGCGACCTCCAGACCGATGAATCCGGCGCCGACCACCACGACGTGCCCGGCGCCGCCGAGGTCCTCACGCAGGGCGACGGCGTCGTCGAGCGTGCGCAGCACGTGGACTCCCCCGCCGCTCGTGAGCCCGGGAAGGTCGCGGGCAGCCGAACCGGTCGCCACCACCAGCCCGTCGTATGGCAGCTCCTCGTGCCCGTCGAGCTCGAGGACGCGGCGCTGGACATCGAGGGCGGTCGCGCGGCGACCGAGGCGTTGGTCCACCGACGCCGACGGCAGGGCCCGTGCGGCAGCGAGGCCGATGTCGGCCACGTCCGCGGCGCCGCAGAGCAGCTGCTTGCTCAGCGGGGGCCGGTCGTACGGCGCGTGCGGCTCCTCGCCGACGAGCACGATCTCGCCGTCGAACCCGGCCGCGCGCACGCCGGTCGCCGCCGCGACGCCGGCGACCGAGGCCCCGACGACGACCACTCGACGATTGCGCTCCATGATCAGGCCTCGCGTGCCGAGACGAGCTGGGGCTGGCCCAGGAACGGCTCCCGCAGACCGGCCTGCTCGAGGAGGGGCAGGACCTCGCGGTTGAACCGCTCGAGCTCCTCCTCCCAGTCGGAGATGAAGCTGATGGTCACGCCGTCCAACCCGGCGGCCGACATCTCGAGGATCTTCGCGGCGACCTGCTCGGGCGTGCCGACCGCCTGCGGGGTCTGCAGCCCGGCGATCGCGCCGTCGAGGGTGGCGAGGATCCGCTGGTTCGTCGCCTCGTCGTACGTCTTGGAGCTCTGGGTGAACGGCTGCGCCCACTTCAGGGCGGCCTCGCGGTCACCCTTCTCCTTGACGCAGTAGTCCCAGTGCCTGCGCGCCTCCGCCTCGGTGTCGCGGCACAGCACCGTCAGGCAGCCCATCACCTTGATGCTGCGCCCCGCGTGCTCGAAGACGGTCCGGCGCGTCTCGTCGACCTTCGCGCGGATGTCGTCGATGCGCTCGGCCGTGGTGAAGCAGACGTCGGCGTGGTCAGCGACGAAGAGCTGTCCGCGTCCCGACGCGGCGGCATTGATGATGACCGGGCGAGGCCGCTGGAGGGGCTTCGGCTTCGACAGGACGCCCGTCGCGTTGTAGAAGCGTCCGCTGACGTCGAACTCCTCGTCCTCGCTCCACATCCGCTTGACGAACTCGATCCACTCCTCGCACCGGTCGTAGCGCGACTCGTGGTCGGCGAGGGACGGGCCGAACAGGGCCATCTCGCTCTGGTTCCAGCCGGCGACCAGGTTGAACCCGAAGCGTCCGCCCGAGATGTGGTCGATCGTCACCGCCTGCTTGGCCGCGAGCACCGGGTGGATGGTGTCGACCTGCACGGTCGCGATCACCGTGGTCTGCGAGGTCACCGAGGCGATCCCTGCCGCCCAGCTGAGCGTCTCGAACCCGGTGCCACACCAGTCGCTGGCGCCGCCGTACCCCCGCCACTTCGCGCCGGGGATGACGGCCTCGAAACCGGCACGGTCAGCCATCTGGGCGAGGCGGACCTGGTTCTCCCAGGTCGGCACGATCCGCCCCTCGGCCGCCGTCATCGACATGCCTCCGGTGTTGTTGAAGGCGAAGAGCGCGAGCTTGAAGCCGCCGTCCTTCACCAACGGTCGGGTCTCCTCCACCGTCATCACGCGCTCCTCTGCGCCTCGCGCAGGGCGAGGACGGCGGTCGGGCACAGGCTGATGGCCTCCCGTACGGCGGGAAGCTGGTCGTCGGACAGCTCCTCGCTGATGACGACCACGCGACCGTCGGCGGGGTCCTGGTCGAAGACGTCGGGTGCCGCCATCACGCAGAGCCCGGCTCCGATGCAGGACTCGAGATCTACCTCGATGGTCATGGTTTCTCCTCGGGTTGCTGCCGTCACCACGTGACGGGAAGGGTCAGGGGGCCGGACATCTGGTGGTGGTCCGGCAGCCAGCGGATGTCGTCGGGTTCGGCAGCCAGCCGCAGGTCCGGGAAGCGTCGTGCCAGCGATGTGAAGCCGAGGGTGAGCTCGAGCCGCGCCACGTGCTGGCCGGCACACAGGTGGATGCCCCCGCCGAAGGCGAGGTGGCCCCGTGCGTCACGGTCGGGCAGGAAGAGGTCCGGGTCCGGGAAGCGCTCCGCGTCACGGTTGCCCGCGAACAGCGAGACCACGACGGTCTCACCGGCCAGGATCATCACCCCGCCCAGCTCGACGTCCTCCAGGGCCGTCCGCTCGGTCGGGTTCGCGTCGATGATCGTGTGGTAGCGCAGCATCTCCTCCACCACGCGGTCCACCGACTCCGGAGCGGCCACCAACGCCTGCCACCTCGAGCGATCGCTCAGGAGGGTGAACAGGCCATAGCCGAACTGGGTCGTGGTGGTCTCGTGGCCGGCCTGGAGCATGCCGATGGCGTCCTTGACGATCTCGTCGTGGGTCATCGACCCGCCGCGGATCATGTCGCTGAGCAAGTCGTCGCCCAGCGCGGCGCTCTTGTCGGCGACCAGCCGCTCGACGTACTCGTAGAAGGCCAGGATGTCGCCGACCATGTCGTCGGGACTGACGCCGGGATCGCGGATGCGGTCGGTCAGCTCGACGAAGACCGCGCGGTCCTCCCCGGGTACCCCGAGGATGTCGCTCAGCACGAGCGCGGGCACGGGGCGCGCGAACAGCTCCATGAAGTCGGTCGGCGGCCCCTCCTGCTCGAGCGCGTCGACGGCCTCGTCGATGATCGCCTGGACCCGCTCCCGCGTGCTCTGCACGTGGTTGAACGTCAGCCGGCTCATGACGGCCCGGCGCCGGCGGGTGTGGTCCGGTGGATCGGTCTCGTTGATGAACGGGACCGCGCCCTCTTCGAGAATCCCCTCGGCGAGCCATCGGTCCAGGTCGCCGATCGGCTGGCGCCCCCAGATGCGGCCCGCGCTGAAACGTCGGTCGGCGAGGAGCGTGCGGCCCAGCTCGTAGCTGGTCACGAGCCATCCGCTCTCCCCGTTGAGGAGGCGCACGCGGCAGATCGGCTGCTCCTCGGCGAGCCGCTGCAGCTCCGGCGGCGGATCGATCGCACCCACGCGACCGACCGGCATCGACACGGGGCACTCGGCGGCCCGGCCGTTCTTCGAGCTCATCGTCACCTCCTCCTCAGAGCCCGTCGGGCAGCTGGCGGGAGTCGGTGTAGAGGTGCTCGGCGACGATCTGGCCGTCGCGGTACTGCTCGAACACCCCGTAGCGCAGGACCACCGGATCGGTCCGGCCGACTGGCGTCCCCTGGATGACCAGCTCGCCCGACAACCGGTCGGCGCTGGAGAGGATCCCCGTGACCTCGAAGGTGATGTCCGGGAGCAACGCCCGGAAGCCGTGGAGCACCTCGGCGATCGCCGCACGCCCGATCAAGGGCGCCTCCGGAGCGGTGAAGTCGACGACCACGCCGTCCTCGGCGAAGTGCTGCACCGCCTGCTCGACGTCACCGCGCTGGAGGGCGCCGACCATCTGGCGGAAGCTCGCCTCGATGTCGTGGACCTGGGTCATGATCACTGCCGCCTCTCTGCGGGTGGGATGTTGCAGTTGCTGCGGAACACGTTCTGCGGGTCGTACGTCGCCTTCAGCTCGGCGAGCCGGTCGTAGTCGGCGCCCCACGTCGCGCGCAGGTCGACGCGGGTCGTGTAGTTGGGCATGGCGCCCGGGTGGACCAGGTCTGCGGCGCGGTAGCGGGCGACCATCTCGTCCGCCCATCGCTCGCACGCGGCGTCGTCTGCCGGGTCGTCGTACATCGCGATGGCGATCAGCTCGCACCCGTGGCGCCGGTTCATCGCGGCCGGCGGGGAGGCGACCTGGCGCAGCATCGCCCCGCGGTAGGTGTAGAAGCCGATGAAGAGCTCGGCGGCCGCGGGGGCGTCCGCGAGTCGGCGCGGCTCGTCGGCCAGCAGCTCGAGCGTCTGGTCGTCCAGCTGCTTGAGGTCCGCGGCGGCCCAGTACTGCCGGCAGCTGGGGTACGCCTCGTCGAGGGCGTGGTGGAGGTCGAGCCAACCCAGCTCGGCGACGGACCGGTCGACGGCGACGCCGAAGGCGTCGACGAGAGCCACGTCGCGGGCGACCGAGACGTCGTCACCGAGGTGGGCCAGGACGACGTCGAAGGTCGCCTCGCGCCCCGGACCGACCGAGTAGCCGGCGACGACGAACACGTCCTCCGAGACCGTCCGCTCGAGAGCGCGGTAGCTGTGCAGGAAGGGCCGGACGTCCGAGGCCGGAAAGGACCAGGTGGCCAGGGTTGCCGAGGCTGGGACCGCGTGGAGCTGGGTCTCGATGGAGACCACGACCCCGAAGTTGTCTCCGGCACCACGGAGGGCCCAGAACAGGTCCGGGTGCGAGGTCGGGGAGACGGTCACCACCTCGCCACTCGCGAGGACCACCTGCGCGGAGAGCACCCAGTCGCAGCTGTAGCCATGGCGCGGGGACAGGTGACCGGTGCCGCTGTAGATCGCGACGCCGACGAATCCGATGTGCGACAGCAGACCGGTGATCGGGGCGAGACCGTAGGGAACCGTCTCGCGCAGCACCTCGGCCTGCGTCGCGCCCGGGCCGACGCGAGCGGTACGTCGGTCGGCGTCGACGTACACGTCGTTCATGAGAGACAGGTCGAGGAGCAGGCCGCCCTCGATCGCGGAGTGCCCACCCGGGCCGCGGCCCCCGCCGCGCACGGCGATCTCCCAACCCTGCTCGCGCGCCACCCGGAGCGCCGCGCGCACGTCCTGGACGCCGTCGCACCGGGCCACCACCGCAGGGCGGCGGTCGAAGATGTGGTTGAAGTGCTGCCGGCCGTCGTCGTAGCCAGGATCGGTCGGGACGATCCACTCGCCCCGGAAGTACGGCGGCGCCATCACCACGTCGCTGACGTCATCGATCATGGGCGCCAGCCTGCGCTGATCGCGGCCCCGAAGAATCCCGGGGAACACCTACGTAGCCACGGATATCGCCTGTCCGCGCACTCCCGAGCGACTGCGTCGGGCTAGCGCTGGTGGGCCATCCAGTGGGCGACCTGGGTGCGCGCCGTGAAGTCGAGCTTGGTGAGGATGTGCTCGACGTGCGCCTCGACGGTGCGCACCGAGATCACCAGCTTGCCGGCGATCTCCTTGTTCGACATGCCCTCGCTGACGAGCTCCGCCACCTCACGCTCGCGCCGCGTCAGGACCGTGCTCGCCCTGGGGGTCGGAGCCGGCGCGGGAGCGGGCCGTTCACGCAGCGCCAGGGCGATCGCCTCGTCGACGGCCAGGGCGCTGCCGCGGTCGACCGCTGCGTCGTACTCCCGATCGCCGAGCACCCCGCGGGCCATCGCCTCGTACTTGTCCCCCTGCTCGGTCAGGTGCGGAGACCCGATCAGCCGGCTGCCGACCAGCTGCCAGATCGCGTTCGCGGCTCCGAAAAGGGTCGCTCCGCGCCGGGCGTCGCCGCGAGCGACGGTGATCCAGGCGAGCAGGTCGATGGTGAGTCCGAGGCCCAGGGTGTCCTGGAAGTGCCGTTTGATCCTGATCGCCTCGGTGGCGTCGGCCTCGGCGTCCTCGAGCGTGCCGCGGATCAGGCCGATGAAGCCGCGCGCCCACAGGGCGTAGGAGAGCTCCCAGCGGGAGCCCGTCGAGGCGCAGCGTGCGAAGAGCTGGTCGACATGTGTGCTCGCCGCGTCGAGCTGGCCGGAGAGGATGTACACCGACACGAGCTCGATCCGCGCCAGGTCGGCGTACTGGCCGGGTAGGTCGAGAGTGGAGAACCGGTCCAGGGCCTCGGTGAGCAGGTCGGCGGCCGCGTCGAGGTCACCGTCGATGTTGCGCTGGGTGCCGAGCACCAGCTGCGTGAAGGCTTCCACCCAGGCATCCCCGGGCGACGCCTCGCGCGCCTGTCGGATCAGGTCAGGGACGACGGCGGTGTCACCCTGGCAGACCGCGATGTACGCCGTCGTCGCCAACGCCCAGGAACGTTCGAGTCCAGGGGTGTCGTCGAATGCCAGCGCGCGATCGAGCCAGAGCCGGCCCTCCGCGAAGTGACCCAGTGCGACCCAGAACCACGGTGCCGCGGCCATCCGCTGCGCCGTCCGGGCCTCGCCGGGTTCGGACAGGCACCACTCCAGTGCGCTGCGCAGGTTGGGCCGTTCGGCCATCAGCCTGGTCGCCCAGTCCTCCTGCTGCTGGCCGGTCCAGGCACCACCGGCGCTCTCGAGGAGGTTCAGGCACCAGTCGCGATGGCGCCGCCGAAGCTCGGTCTCGGCCCCGGCCTCCTGCAGCCGGGTCAGGCCGTAGGTCCGGATCGTCTCGAGCATCTCGAAGCGGACCTGTGAGCCGATCTGCTCACGGACGAGGATGGACTTGTCGAGAAGGCCGGCCACCGTCCGCAGCACTGATGCGGGAGGAAGTGTGTCGTCGGCGCACACCGCCTCGAGGGCGTCGACGGTGAACCCGCCGCTGAAGACCGAGGCGCGGGCCCAGAGCGCCTTCTCCTGCGTCGTGCACAGGTCGTGGCTCCAGTCGATGACCGCTTGGAGCGTGCGATGCCGCTCGGGGAGGTCGCGACTCCCCTCGCTCAGCAGGGCGAACCGATCGGCCAGCCGTTCGATCACCCCATCGATGCTGAGGACCTTGAGGCTGACCGCGGCCAGCTCGATGGCGAGCGGGATGCCCTCCAGCCGCTGGCAGAGTCGCACCACAGCGGCCTCGTTCTCGGGCGTCAGCTCGAAGTCGGGTACGACGGCGACCGAGCGATCCGCGAAGAGCGACACCGCCGGGTACTGGGTCGCGGTGCCGGGCTCGACGCTCACGTCGGGAGCGGGCACGGGCAACGGCGGCACCGTGAACACGTGCTCGGCCGAGAGCCTGAGCGGCTGGGTGCTGGTCGCCAGCACCCGCAACCCGGGCGCGGTCCGCAGCACACGATCGACCAGGTCCGCCGCCGCCGTGACCACGTGCTCGCAGTTGTCCATCACCAGCAGCATCCGCTGGGTGCGGAGGTGGTCGCTCAGCACGTCGATGGGTGCGCGCGCCGAGTGCTCGCGAATCTCGAGGGTCTCCATCACGTAGTGCGGGAGCAGTTCGGGGTCGTTGAGCGCGGAGAGCTCGACCACCGCGATCCCGTCGGGGAACGCACGCCGAGCATCAGTGGCCAGCCGCAGCGCCAGACGCGTCTTACCGACGCCGCCCATCCCGGTGAGCGTGACCAGCCTGCCCGTGGACAACAGCCGCCGTACGTCGGCGAGCTCCTGCTTGCGGCCGACGAAGCTGGTGAGCTCCCCAGTCGCGAGGTCCGGCTGCGTTGCCATCGGATCCCTAGTGAGCGTTCGGGTGGGATGAGCCGATGGTATCGCCGGATCGGGGCGCTTCCCGTCGATCCCGTCGACTCCGTTGCCCGCGGCTACGCCCCTCGACGGCGGCGGCCCAGGTAGGTCGCCAGTGCGACCCCGACGATCAGCGCGCCACCGTTGACGAACGAGCTCACGTAGGGCTGCGCGCCGGCGAGGCTGAGGCCGTTGTTCAGGACGGCGAGGAAGTAGACGGCGACCAGCAGCCCGCCGACGTTCGGCCGTCCGGGCTTGATCGATGCGGCACTCAGGAAGGCGGCCGCGAAGGCGGGGAGGAGGAGCTGGTCACCGAGCCTCGGGTTGGCGCCGCCGGTGCGGGCGACGGCCAGGATGCCGGCGATCGACGCCAGGACCCCCGCGACGACGAATGCTGAAGCAGTCAGCGTCTTGGTACGCAGGCCGACCAGTCGAGCTGCCGTCGGGTTGGCCCCGAGCGCGTAGAGGTAGCGGCCGTACGGGGTGTGCTCGAGCAGGTAGTGCACTGCGAGCGCCACGACCGCGACGAGCACCCCGATCTTGGGAACACCGAGCACGGTCTGCGAACCGAGGTTGATCAGTGACTGCGGGATGTTGCTGACGACGGCGACACCACCGGTCTTCAGGTTGATGACGCCGGCGATGATCGTCATGGTGCCGAGCGTCGCGATGACGGCGTTGACGTTGAACCTCGTCACGATCAGCGCGTTCACCAGACCTACCAGCGCTCCCACTGCCAGGGCGACGACCAACCCCTTGACCAGGCTGCCTCCGGACATCGACACGGCGGCGTACACGGCTCCGAGGCCTGCCGTCGCACCGACCGAGAGGTCCCACTGGTCGGCACACAGCGGGACGAGCAGCGCGAGCGCCACGGTCGCCACGACCGCCTGGCCGCCGATCAGCACCTGCAGGTTGGCAGCCGTGAGGAAGGTGCCTGACGTGGAGGGGCTCAGCGCGAAGTACAGGCCCGCGAGCACGAGGCATCCGGGCAGCGCGAACGACTCCAGGTAGTCGATCACCCGTCGGCGCGCCCGATCCGGCTCACCGGTGGTGAGACGGGCCGCGTCATCCTCGGTGGTGCTCGGTACCGCGGGGGCGATTGCTTCCTCGGTCATGCCACGTCCGTCCCTTCTGTTGCCAGCACCGCGTGTTCCAGCGCGCTGTCCGTGAGTCCTCCGCAGTCCAGCTCTCCCACCGTCCGACCGCGCCGCAGGAGGATCACGCGATCGCAGACGGAGACCAGCTCCTCGAAGTCCGACAGGACGACCAGCGCGGCCGCCCCCTGGTCGACGGCTCGGCGTACGAGGTGCCAGATCTCGGCGCGGGCACCGATGTCGACGCCCTGGGTGGGCTCGTCGAGGAGCAGCAGCCGTGGGTCGAGTCGCAGCCAGCGCGCGAGGAGCGCCTTCTGCTGGTTGCCTCCCGACAGGAAGCCGATCGGCATCTCCGTCGATGCGGCGCGCACGCCGTAGGTCCGCAGCAGCTCGCGTGCGTCGGACGCCTCCTTCCGGTGCCGCAGCCGGCCGCGACGGAAGTACGTGGGCGCCGTGAGGATGCCCATGTTCTCCCGCACCGAGAGGTCCATGAAGGCAGCCGACTCGCGCCTGTCCTCCGGGGAGAAAGCGACACCCGCACGGACGCCATCGCGAGGGGAGCCGAACGAGACCGCCTCGTCGTCGACGAGGACCTCGCCCGACTCACGGGAGGCATCTCCACCGATCAGCCTGAGCAAGGTCGAGCGGCCCGACCCCAGCAGCCCGGCGACGCCGACGATCTCGCCCGCCTTCACCTCGAGGCTCGCTCCGCGGACGGCGCCGCCGGCCAGACTCGTGCACCGCAGTCGCGCGTCGGTGCTGAGCGGACCTCGGGCCGAGGCAGCGGTCACCCCGCGTCCCTCCCCCGCGATGCCGGCCACCAGCGCGGCATGGGTGATCTCGGCACCCTCGAGGGTCGCGGCCACGCGGCCGTCGCGAAGGATGGTCGCGCGGTCGGCGATCTGCACCACCTCGTCCAACCGGTGCGTCACGTAGACCACGGTCTGACCCTGCCGCGCGAGTCGCTTGAGCTCGGAGAGGAGCACGGTCACCTCGCGCGGCGGCAGCGCGGCGGTCGGCTCGTCGAGCACGAGGATCCCCGCAGCCCCACCCTCCTGCGACGGCGCGATGTCCTGGAGAGCCCGCGCGATCGCGACCATCGCATGGGTCGCGACGCCGTAGCGCGAGAGCTCGGCGGCAGGGTCCAGATGGATGCCGAACCGAGCAAGAGTCTCGCGGGCGTGCCGCCGCTGGGCGCGCCAGCGGACGCGCCCCGTGGGCCCGGTCTCGAAACCGTGGCCGACCGCGAGGTTCTCCGCCACGGTGAGCTCGGGGAACGTCGACGACTGCTGGTGGACGAAGCGGAGGCCCGCCTCTCGCGCCTTCGCCGGCGTCCAGGCACTGGCGTCGCAGGCGCCGACGCCGTAGTCGTCGTCGACGGCGATGACACCGTGCTCGGCCTGGTACATCCCGCTGAGCATCTTGATCGTGGTCGACTTGCCGGATCCGTTGCCACCGAGCAGGGCGTGGATCGTTCCGGCCTCGAGCTCGAAGCTGACTCCGTCGACCGCGCGAGTACCACCGAAGGTCTTCACCAGGTCGGTGACTCGAAGCGCGACTCGGCGCCCTCGTGCGTCGTTCGTCGGTACCTCTGCCTGCATCGGAACTCCTCGTGGCTCGCGTCCCGCCATCGTGGCTGCGACCCGACGCTGAATGAGTCCCGGGGACCACGGATATCGCTACGTACATCCATCCGCAGCCGTTGAGGTCCGTGATCGGCCGTACCTAACGTGACGAGCGTGCTGCAGGGCCGAATTCGACCCACCCACCCACCCACCCACCCACCGCACCGCCGCCGTCTCCAGAACAGGAAGCCACCGTGACTGCAGAGCTGACAGACCCCGACGTCCGCACGTCCCCCGACCGCGAACCCGGATCGGGTACCGTGCAGGCTCCGCCGGACCTCGCCGACCTGAGCTACGGGTTCAACGGGGAGATCGTCACCCCCGCCGATCCGGAGTACGACAGGTACCGGCAGCACTTCAACCGGATCTACGACAAGCACCCAGCTCTCGTCGTGCGCCCCGCCAACACGGTCGACGTCGTCGCTGCCGTCGGGTACGCGCGCGCAGCCGACCTGGAGATCGCCGTCAGCTGCGGCGGAAAGCACCCGGCCGGCTTCTCCCGCACCGAGGGAGGCATGGTCATCGACCTGTCGCTGATGCGAGGGGTCAAGGTCGACCCCGCGGAGCGGACCGCATGGCTTCAGGGCGGTGCGCTCGGGGGCGACCTCTACGCCGAGGCCGGCCGCCACGGGCTGTCGGGTGTGATGGGGTGGATGCGCGGCACCGGCGTCGGCGGCCTCAACGTCCACGGCGGCTGGGGTCCGCTGTCGCCCAAGCTCGGATGGGGCGTCGACACGATCCTCGAGATGGAGCTCGTGACAGCCGACGGGGAGGTGCTGCGACTCGCCCCCGACGAGAACGCCGAGCTGTTCTGGGGAGCCCGCGGCGCCGGCGGCAACTTCGGCATCGTGACGTGGGTCAAGCAGAAGCTCTGCACCGTGCCGGAGACCGCACTCATCGGCACGCTGATGTTCACGCCGGAGCAGGGCCCCGACGTCCTGCGACTCGTCGACCGCCTGATCATGACCGCCTCGGACGACATGAACCTCTTCGTCTACTCCTCACTCGTCCCGGACGAGCCCGACTACCCCGAGGTGCTCCGCGGCAGGCACGGGTTCATGGTCGTCGTCGTGCACATCGGCGAGCACGACACCGCGCTCGAGGAGCTGCGTCCGCTCCGCGAGACCTACCCGCCCGCCTTGGACGGCGTGGTCGAGCGGTCCCTCTACGACTTCATCTGCGAGATGGACTCGTTCATCGTGCCGTGCCGCCAGTGGTACGACTTCGTCGAGATGGAAGCACTCACCGACGACGTGATCGGTGCCGTCACGACCTCCGCTCAGCGTATGGAGGACCTGGGACTCACCGCGGAGCTCACCCTGGTGGCGTGCGGTCGGGGACGGAACCCGGAGCACCCCAGTGCCCTTGCTGCGGGCAACCGCCCCGGCGCCTGGCTGATGATGCCCGACACCTTCTGGGAGGACGAGGCCGACGACGAGAAGAACATCGGGTGGGCCGACGAGTTCATGGCCGCGCTGAGCACGTGCGACTCGCACTCGGCTGTCGGTTACAGCAACGTCCAGTCGCGCCCGGATCTCGACCGGGAGCGCCGGTCGTTCGGCGAGGAGACCTGGAAGCGCCTCGTCGCGCTCAAGCGACAGTACGACCCCCACAACGTCTTCCACCTCAACCACAACATCCCCCCGGCCTGACCCGTCCGGTCGATCTCGCTCGGCAGTCCAACTGGTTGCGCAAAGCGGATGCCCGACGCGCCTCCCGGATCGCGGGCGAGGGCGGTCGATGCCACGGTGGCAGAAGTCCACCTCAGGAGTCGGGAGACCGTCATGAACAGGAACGAGCAGCACACCTCTCCGGAGCTCATCCGCGCGATCTGCCGCGAGCTGATGAGGCTGGCGCAGCTGGAGGACGACTCGGCGGCCGACGAGGCCGCGCGTACCCCCTACTGGGCGCCGACGCCTCTGTCGGTGCTGGCCCACCGCCGAGCCGCTGCCTCGCTGCGCGCGGCGTTCGAGCAGCTCGACGCCGGCCTGCGCATCGAGACCGCAGCGAGCTGACGTCCTCCGACCACCCGGCTCGGGCCAGGTGGTCATCGTCGTGTCCCCGCCGCGGTGGAGGCGGGCCGGCACTCAGACGCCGCACCCGCTGAACTGAGCGCTGAGCCGGAGCACCTCGACGCACCACGGGCAGGCAAGCTCGTCGTCCGCGTCGAAGGGCGCGTTCCAGAACAGCGGCCAGTGCGGGGCGGCCAGGCCGCACGCCGTGGTGCCGCCACCCATCCGCTTGAGGTGGTACGTCGCCCACGGCCGGTGCGCCTGCCCGAGCGAGTGCCGGTGCGGCGCCGTGACCACGAGCCCCGCACCGGGTCCGCGCACCCTCACGGCACCGAGACGGTCAGCTGACCCAGCGCAGCCAGCTCACGCGCGAGCGCGGTGCCTTCCTCGTCGGCGAGCGCGGCCTTCCTGAGGGCGACGAGCGTCTGCGCTGCATCCGGCCGCCCAGCGACGCGGTCGGCCGCGGCGAGGAGCTGGTGGAAGCTCTCCAGGCTGCGGTGGTGCGTCTCGCCGTACCCCTTCAGCACGCGTTGGCACTCGACGATCTCGCAGGCGAGGTCGTGGTCGACGGGCGCGACGGCCAGAGCCTTCTCGAGCCAGGCGTCGATGGCGGCCTGCTCACGACCGAACCGCAGCGAACGCGGCCTCAGCGGACGGAACATGGCCATGGCCCAGAGCAGGGTGAACCCGATGATGCCCGTCGTGTTGACGACGATCCCGTTGCGGGTGAGACGACCGACGACCTTGCCGAACCACGCCGATCCGGCGACCCAGCGACCGAGCCGGGTGGGCAGGGTGTCGGCGATCTCCTCGACCTGGGGATGCAGGTACTCCCGCACGTTCATCAGCTGGCCCGGCGCGGCCTTGGCCTCGGTGCGGACGCCTTCGATCCGACGCCTCCGGATCTTCTGCTGGGCGACCTGGATCGTGTCCTGGTAGCACATCCACAACGCGACGTGGCGCGCTCCCTCGGTCGTCAGCCGATGGTCGGGCGAGCTGTCGACCGCCGCGAGCCGAGCGACACGGTCGAGGTACCGGTCGGTGTACGCGGGACCCTGGAAGACGGCGGTCCGGACGACTCCGTGCAGCAGCATCGAGCGGGAGCGCAGGGGGAACTCCGCCGCCACCCGCTCCGCCTGCGCCTTCAGCCGGGGGCCGACCAACGCCGACGGGTCCTCGGCCGCGACCTCCTCGCGCCGCTTCTCGGCCTCCGCCGCGGCCTCCTCAGCGGGGTCGATCGGCCGCTTGCCGATCGTGATGGGGACGGGTCCGTTGCCCGTGGCGGCAGGCGCAGGGATCGGCTTCGGCGCGGGCGCCTGCGCGGCATCGAAACCGGCGGAGAAGGCCGCGAGCGACGCGTCCACGCCCTTGCCCGCGGCGCGGATCGCGTCCTCGAACAGCTCGCGCTTGAAGGGCAGCACGCCGGAGCCGGCGAGCGCGCCGAACAGCGAGGCGCTGATGACGCTGTGCGCGTCGAGCGCCAGCTGCATGAAGTCGGCGCCGATGAACACACGGGCTCCGCGGTGCGCCGCCTCGAGCAGCTCGTTGCTGTCGACCCGGCCGTCGCCGAGCGCGAGCTTCTCGTCCATCGAGTACACGCGGTTCGTGGAGGCGATGAGGGTCGTGCGATCGGGGGTGCAGAAGCCTCGCTGGATCGCCCGTCCCGCCTCCATCAGCTCGGAGGCGATGACGACGTCGACCTCGCCCGGCGTCGGGAAGAGCGACAGGACCGGCGTGTGGCGTACGTCGAGGTCGTGCCCCTCTCCTCCGGGGTTCAGCTCGACGTAGTAGACGGTCGCGCCGGTGCGCTGGGCGACGCCCGCGACCGAGGTCGTCTGTGCGTAGTAGCCGTCCGCCTCACCGACAGAGACGATCCAGTCGGCGAGGACGCCGCCTCCCTCGCCACCCATCGCGAGGATCGCGATCGTCAGGGGCCGGCGGCCCTCGTTCCAGCTGGACATCAGCTCACCTCGATGACTTCGTAGCGGGCGGCACGTCGCTCGACGCCGCCGGACAGCAGGCCGATCCAGGCCCGCCGGAGCCGCGCGAGGGCCCGGTCGCGCAGGTTCGGGTTGTGGACCAGGTCGCTGCGGTAGAACGACGGGCACAGCGAGGCCGCGTGGGCGTTGGCACCGCAGACGCCACACCCGACGCAGGAGTCCAGCACCGTCGCGACCGGGTCGGTGCGCATCGGGTCGGGGTTCGCCTTGATCGACAACGAAGGACACCCGGACACGCGGAGGCAGGCGTGGTCGCCCGTGCAGGTCTCGGCGTCGACGCCGAACCGTTCCTTCACCACCCGCTTGCCCTCCTTGAGGGCCTTGGCCCGCACGGGCTTCTCGCGGCGCTGCTTGTTGAGCATGCACTCGCTCTGCGCGACGACGACCTTCGGGCCGGCGGTGCGCGTGGTGAGGGCCTGCACGAACAGGTCGCGCAGCTTGCCGATCTGGTAGGTGTCGGTCACCGTCCTGGCCCAGGTGACACCGACGCCGCGCACCGCCTTCTCGATCGGGTGCTTGGTCGAGCGGAGCACGTTGTCCGCCTTCGACGACAGCACGTCCTGCCCGCCGGTCGCGGCGCTGTAGGCGTTGTCCACGACCAGCAGCAGCTGGTCGCTCTGGTTGAAGACGGCGTTGCCCACGCCGCTGGTCAGACCGTTGTGCCAGAACCCGCCGTCGCCCATGACCGCGACCGTGCGCCGGTCGGCGTCCTTGGAGTTCAGCGCGGCGGCGCCCGCCGAGCCCAGGCCGTAACCCATCGTCGTGGCGCCGAGGTTGAACGGCTCGTTGATGGCGAACAGGTGGCAGCCGATGTCGGCGCTGACGTGGTGCTTCTTGCCGGTCTCCTTCTCGGCCAGCTTCAGCGCCGAGAAGATGGGCCGCTCGGGGCACCCCGTGCACAGGCCCGGCGGGCGGTTGCGTACGACGGACGGCTCGACCCGTTCGGCGAACGGGCTGCGCGGGTCGGCCTGCGGGAGCAGCAGGGCCGGCGTACCGGTCACGGCGCCCGGCGCGTACTTGCTGAGGAAGGCGTGCACGCCCTTGGTGACCGCCGCGGCGGTGTACTCGCCGCCGACCGGCAGCAGGTCCTTGCCGTGCAGGGCGACCGGCGACCCGGCGCGACGCAGGATCGCGTTGAGGTTCTGCTCGATGTAGTCGGGCTGCCCCTCCTCGACGAGCAGCACGGCCCTCTTGTCGGCGCAGAACGCCAGGATCTCAGAGTCGACCACCGGGTACGTCACGTTCATGACGTACGTCGGCACCTGGGTGTTGCCGAAGGCGTCCGAGCAGCCCAGCAGCTCCATCGCCCGGTTCAGGGTGTTGTAGACGCCGCCCTGGACGATGATGCCGATGTCGCCGTTCGGGCCGTCCGCGCCGAGGACCTCGTTGAGCCCGTGGCTGGTGATGTACTCGACCGCCGCCGGCCAGCGGTCCTCGAGCTTCTCCTTCTCGTGCAGGAAGCTCGCGGGCGGCAGCACGATGCGATCGAGCTGACGGGACGGGTTCTCCACCGCGTCCTTCACGGTCATCGGCGGCCGCACGTTGTCCTTGGCGGTGAACCCGCCGTACAGGTGGCAGGAGCGCAGCCGGAGCTGGAGCATGACGGGGGTGTTGCTCGCCTCCGAGAGCTCGAAGCCCGCCTCGACGGCCTTGACGATCGCCTCGATGTTCGGCCGCGGGTCGAGCAGCCACATCTGCGACTTCATCGCGAAGGCGTGCGAGCGCTCCTGCATGATGCTGGAGCCCTCGCCGTAGTCCTCGCCGACGATGATCAGGGCGCCGCCGCGCACACCACCGCTGGCCAGGTTGGCCAGGGCGTCGGAGGCGACGTTGGTCCCGACGGTCGACTTGAAGGTGATCGCGCCGCGCAGCGGGTAGTTCACCGACGCCGCGAGCATGGCCGCCGCGGTGGCCTCCGAGGCGCTGTTCTCGAAGTAGACCCCGAGCTCCTCGAGGATCTCGTGCGCGTCGCCGAGCACGTCCATGAGGTGGGAGATCGGCGCGCCCTGGTAGCCGCCGACGTAGGCCACGCCCGACTGGAGCAGTGCCTTGGTCACCGCGAGGATTCCCTCTCCGGTGAAGGCGCTGCCCTCCCCCATGCGCAGCTTCTGCACCTCGTGGGCGAACGACCGCTCGGCCATCGGTTCTCCTTCGTCGTGGGGTCAGGTCAGGCGGGGACGATCGCGAGCACGCGGGTCGGCGAACCGGTGCCTCCGACGATCGGCAGCGGGGCCGCGATGATGACGGCGCCGGTGGCAGGCAGCCGGTCGAGGTTCTGCAGCTGGGTCAGGCCGAACTTGTTCGCCCCGAGCAGGAAGTGGTGCGCCGGGAACGGCGGCTCCATCGCGCCGGCCTGGCCGGCGTCGATGCCCACGGTCTCGACGGCGAAGCCGGTGATGCCCGACCGCGCCAGCCACTCGGCACCGGCCGCGGACACACCCGGCGTGTGCGGGCCGGACTCGTCGGCGTTCGCGAACGCGGCGGCGTCCTGGTTGAACCGGCTCCAGCCGGTGCGGAAGACGAGCCACGACCCCTCGGGCAGCGGGCCCTCGTTGGCCACGTGCTTCTCCAGGTGCTCCGGCTCGAGGACGAAGTCGGGGTTCTCCGCCGCCTCGGCCATGAAGTCGAGGACGACGGCCGGGCCGATCAGCCGCGCCGGCGGGATGGTGTCGACCGAGTAGCCCGCGCGACCGGTCGCCCAGTGCACCGGCGCGTCGAGGTGGGTGCCGGTGTGCTCCCCGGTGTGGATGTTGTTCCACCCCCACGCCGGGCCCGCCTCGTCGAAGTCGGAGACGACCTCGAGCGAGAGCGGGATGGTGTTCGCGAAGGGTGCGGGCAGCTGCAGGATCGGGGTCTGCGGCGACAGGGGCGCGGTCAGGTCGACGATCTCGGCCTCACCGGAGGCGAGTGCGGCGAGCAGCGTGGAGACGGCAGTCATGGCGGCAACCTTTCGACGGACGTGTGCGTGGTCACACGGGCTTGTCGTCGGACGCTAGATCCGTCACGGGCCGCTCATCTATCCGGAAAACGCGCCGGGCAGCCGCAAAGCGCCAGCCTGACGTGACGACGGTCAGCGGGCGCGCTGGAGCGTCTCGCTGGGGGTCTCGCCGAAGGCGGCGCGGTAGTCACCCGAGAGCCGGCCGAGGTGGGTGACGCCCCAGGTGAGGGCCGCTTCGGTGACCGAGCGGGCCGTGCCGTCGGAGAGCGACTGGCGCACCCGGTCCAGGCGGGCCTGACGCAGATAGGCCATCGGCGTGGTGCCCAGGTGCGTCTTGAAGCCGGCCTGCAGCGCCCGGATCGAGACCCCCATCGCCTCCGCGATGTCCGGCGTGCCCAACGGCTCCGCGCAGTGCTCCTCGATCAGCCGTGCCGCGCGCCGGACGAGGCGGTCCGGGGCCGCACGACTCGGGCCACCGTCCTCGGGCGTCGCCGCCATGGAGACGATGAGTCCGTCGACGACGGCGACCTGTAGGGCCGCGGTGGTCAGCGGTGAGCCGGTCAGCCCGTCCTCCCGCTCGAGGTCGGCCATCACCATCTCGACCAGGCTGCGCCAGCCGCGTCCGGCGCCACCGGAGATGTCGAAGCTGCCCCCGGCACGCTGCGGTACGACGATCCCGCCCGACGCCGCCACGGCCAGCCGCTCGCGGAGCAGCTCGGGGGTGATGCGGACCATCAGCCGGGGGTTGCCCGCCGAGTAGCGCATGCGCACGGGCGCGCCCGGCGCGGTCACGGCCGCGCTGCGGGGCGTCGCGGTGAACGCGTCCGCTCCGGCCCGGATGTGGCTGAGGCCGCCCAAGGGGATCTGGATCAGGTGGAAGTCGAGCCGGTCGGCGCTGACCTCGACCTCGGTGCCGTAGTCGATGTAGTGGAAGCTCAGGCGGTCCAGGGCGGCGGCGTTGTGCAGCGCCGCGAAGCCCTCCGCGCTGCGCAGCGGGGTGAGCTCGTGCGGAGCGAGCGACGCGGCGATCGAGGAGCGGGCGTCATCGATGTTCGTCGTCCGGAGGACGCCGTGCGAGCCGAGCGGTGTGCCGACGCGTGCCATGTCCCCCCTCGTGCTACCGATACCGATCTGGCGATTCTGCAACGATCGCCACAAGAATGTAAGACCTGCGCACGCTGGACAGCGCCGACGTACGACGGATAGCACCGTCCCCGAGCCGGCCAGCACGATCTTCGCATGACCTGTGTGACACCCACCACACTCCCGGTGACGCCTCCCATGCTCCGCGGCCAGCTCGCCCGGTGGCCCACCGGCGTCGCCGTCATCACCAGCGCCGACTCCGCCGGCCCGCTCGGCAAGACGGTCAACAGCTTCCACGCGACGTCACTGACGCCCGCCCTCGTCGGGTGGTGCATCGACCACGGATCCAGCCAGCTGGACCGGTGGCTCGCCGTCGACGGCTACGTCGTGCACGTGATGCCCGAGGACCGCATGGACCTGGTCAGCCGCTTCGCGACCTCGTCCGCGGACCGCTTCGCGGGTCTCGCCTGGGTTCCCGGCCTGGACGACATGCCGCTGCTGCCCGACGAGGTGCCGCTGCGGCTCGAGTGCCGGATCGCGCACCGGATGCCCGTCGGCGACCACACCTACCTGATCGGCAAGGTCGTCCGGATGGCGGCCGCCGACGGCGTACCCATGACCCTCCAACGCTGACCACCACCACCCAGGAGAAACCATGACCATCCCGATCCTCGACAACGACCACTTCCGCCTCGGCCTGTTCTCGTCCAACTGTTCCGGGGGCCTGGCCGTGACGACCATCCCCGAGCGCTGGTCGGCGTCCTGGGAGGACAACCTCAAGCTCGCCGAGGTCGCCGACCGCACCGGCATCGACTTCATGCTCCCCATCGCCCGCTGGATCGGTTACGGCGGCGACACGAACTTCCACGAGGGCGTGCTCGAGCCGATCCCGTGGGCGACCGCGATCCTGGCGAACACCGAGCGGCTCAACGTCTTCGCCACCATCCACACGGCGTTCAACCACCCGGCCGTGACGGCCAAGCAGCTCGCCACGATCGACCAGATGGCGCCCGGCCGGATCGGGGTGAACGTCGTGGCCGGCTGGAACCAGCCGGAGTACGTCGCCATGGGCGTCGACCTCCCGCAGGACCACGACTCCCGCTACGAGCTCGCGCAGGAGTGGATCGACGTGATCAACACGCTGTGGAGCCGGGAGGGCCGCTACGACATCAACGGCCGGTTCTGGAACCTGGAGGGCATCGAGTCGCTGCCCAAGCCCGCCGCCGGCCGGCTGCCGATCCTCAACGCGGGCTCCTCGCCGCAGGGCAAGGCCTACGCGGCCCGCAACGCCGACTTCGTGTTCACCATCGTCGGCGGCCCCGAGGACGGCGCCGGCGTCGTGACCGAGCTGCAGGCCAACTCCGCCGCGCTCGGCCGCACGGCCGGTGTGCTGACCCCGACCCACGTCGTCTGCCGGCCCACGCGCAAGGAGGCGGAGGAGTACCTGCACTACTACGCCGAGGAGAACGCCGACTGGGACGCTGTCGACAACCTGATGCGGCTGCAGGGCCTGCACGCGCAGTCGTTCAGCCAGGACCTGCTGCAGAACTTCCGGAGCCGCTTCGCCGCCGGGCACGGGACCTGTCCCCTGATCGGGTCACCCGACGACGTTGCCGACGAGATCGAGCGCTTCGCGAAGGCGGGCTTCGGCGGCATCACGATGGCCTTCGTCGACTACATCGGCGAGCTGGAGTACTTCGCGGACGAGGTCATGCCGCGGCTGGTGAAGAAGGGGCTCCGGCCGGACACCGTCTGATCCGGTCGAGGGAAAGGGGAGGGCGCCGCGGCGCCCGTCCCTTTGCGCGTTCGCTCAGGCCGTCGGCCAGTAGGTGCGCGCGTGCTTGAGCGCCGGCTTCTCCAGCTTGCCGACCAGCCGCTCGAACAGCGCGGTGGCGTCCGGCGCCGACCACTGCGGGTCGAGGACCTCGCGCGGCAGGCCCGGGTCGCGGAACGGGAGCTTGCGCCAGGCGTCGACGAGCTGGAGGTACGCCGCGAACGCCTCTCCGCGACGCAGCGCGACCAGCTCCTCCTCACGGGGCGCGTAGTCGTCGAGGAAGTCGCGGTAGCCCTGGTCGATCGCCGCCAGGTCCCAGGCGCCGTACAGCAGGTCCGTCAGGTCCTGGGGCCCGTGGTAGCCCCCGACGAAGATGGCGGCGTAGGCGGCGAGGTCGAGCTCCGCGATGGCGCGCTCGGCCGCCGACCGCATCCGGGCGGGCGCGATCCACAGCGCGGTGCCGGCGTTGCCGAAGCCGAGGTGGCTCAGGTGCGCCCGGAGCTGGTGCCGCTTCGCCCGCATGGACTCGGGGACGCCGAAGTGGACGATGCACCAGCCATCGGCCAGGTCGGCCGGGCGGCGGGCGTGCCAGATGACCTCGTCGCCCGCGGCGAGGGTGGCGTCGGCCTCGCCGGTCAGGGCGTACCCGCGCGCGCCGTTCTGCGAGGTCGACTCGAGCCAGCCGTTCTTCTTGAGCCGGAACACCGCGGTGCGCACGCTGGGGCCGTCGATCCCGACCTCGCCCAGCAGGTCGACCGCCCCGGCGATCGGCATCCAGCCGCCCAGCGGCCGCACGACCGCACCGAGGAAGGTGACGACGGTGGAGCGGGACTGCGGAGCCTTGCTGGTCACGGCCCGCATTCTGCCGTGAGCGCCTCGATCCATGCGGGAGGCCACGGGAGGGAGCCGCGACCGCCGTCGGCGCGGGTCGCCGCGACCTGGCCGGAGCCCATGTGGACCGTGACGTACCGACCTCGCGCGGCCACGACAGGCGGCCGGCCCTCCAGCTCGGCGCCGCGGACCTCGAAGTCCCAGGTCATCGATGAGGTCCCGATCCGGACCAGCGTGACCTCCGCGACCACCTCCTGCCCGAAGAACAGCGGGGCGAGGAAGTCGGCCTCGTAGCGCACCCGCGGCGCGCTGGAGAAGTAGCCGGGGAGGCCGCGCTCACGCATGAGCGCGGCCTCCGCCGCCTCGACGAACCGGGTGACCGTGCTGTTGTGGTAGATCCCCGACGCGTCGGTGTCGATCCACTCGACGCGGGTCCGGAAGACACCGACCGGCCGTTGCTGCAGCTCGAGATCGCTCACGGCCAGCACGATGTCAGACCGTGACGAGCGTCTTGCCGGGCGTCCACCGCAGGTGGACCGACCCCGCCTCGCCCTCGCGCAGCAGCTGTAGCCGGGGCGGGACCTTGTCGGTGCGCGACGTCGGCGGCTTGCGCCGACCCGCGGCCCACGGGACCGGCCAGGCGGCCGCCGCACCGGCGTACTCCTGCTCGGCGGCGGCGTGCAGGGTCCAGCTCGGGTCGTAGAGGTGCGTGCGACCGAGGGCGCAGATGTCGGCGCGCCCCGCGAGCAGGATCGAGTTGACGTCGTCGTACGACGAGATGGCGCCGACCGCGATGACCTTGACACCCGCCGGTCCGGCCACCCGGTGGCGGATCTTGTCGGCGAAGGGCGTCTGGTAGGACCGGCCGAAGGCGGGCTTCTCCTCCTTGCTGACCTGGCCCGACGAGACGTCGATCGCCGCGGCGCCGGCCGCGATGAAGGCCCGCGCGATCTCGACGGCGTCGTCGTCGGTGTTGCCGTCCGGCACCCAGTCGGTCGCGGAGATGCGCACCGTGACCGGGACGTGGGCCGGCACCGCCGCACGCACCGCCGCGAAGACCTCGACCGGGAACCGCAGCCGGTTCTCCAGCGGGCCGCCGTACTCGTCGTCGCGGTCGTTCGCGATCGGCGACAGGAACGAGCTGAGCAGGTAGCCGTGCGCGGCGTGGACCTCGATCAGGTCGAAGCCGGCGTCGACGGCGCGCCGTGCTGCGGCGACGAAGTCGGCGACGACCTTGTCCAGGTCGTCGCGCGTGGCCGCGCGCGGCACGTGGCAGCCCTCGCCGTAGGGCAGGGCCGACGGGGCGATGACCTCCCAGTTGCCCTCCTCCAGCGGCTGGTCCATCCCCTCCCACATCAGCCGCGTCGAGCCCTTGCGGCCGGAGTGGCCGAGCTGGACCCCGATCTTGGCGGTGCTGTGCTCGTGGACGAAGGACGTGACCTTGCCCCAGGCGTCGCGCTGCTCGTCGGTCCACAGACCCGGGCAGCCCGGGGTGATCCGGCCCTCGGGCGACACACAGGTCATCTCCGTCATCAGCAGGCCCGCTCCCCCGAGCGCCTTGCTGCCCAGGTGGACGAGGTGGAACTCGGTGGGCACGCCCTCGGTGGCGGAGTACATGTCCATCGGCGAGAGCATGATGCGGTTCTTCAGCTCCAGCTCGCCGATCCGGGTCGGCTGGAACATCGCCGGCGCGACCTCCGTGGAGCCCTGGTGGCGCGCGAACTCGCTCTCCATGAGCGCCGCGAAGACGCCGTCGCGGTCCTTGAGGTTCTCGAAGGTGATCCGCCGCGACCGGGTCAGCAGGTTGAAGACGAACTGGGCCGGGTCCTGGTCGGCGTACATGCCGATGTTCTCGAACCACTCCAGCGAGGCCTGCGCCGCGCGCTGGGTCGACTCGACGACCGGCTTGCGCTCGGTCTGGTACGCCGCCAGCGCCGCCTCCACCGTGGGGTGCTCGTGCAGGCAGGCCGCCAGCGCGAGCGCGTCCTCCATCGCCAGCTTGGTGCCGGATCCGATGGAGAAGTGGGCGGTGTGCGCGGCGTCGCCGAGGAGGACGACGTTGCCGTCGTGCCAGCGCTCGTTGCGGACGGTGTGGAAGTTGAGCCACTTGGAGTTGTTGGTCAGGATCCGGTGACCCTGCAGCTCGTCGGCGAAGAGCTCGGCGACCCGCTCCACGGCGTACTCGTCGGAGACGCCCGGGGGGAAGATCTCAGCCTCGGTGCGGTCGAGGCCGGCGCGGCGCCAGACGTCCTCGTGCATCTCGACGATGAAGGTCGAGCCCTGGTCGGAGTAGGGGTAGCCGTGGATCTGCATGGTGCCGAACTCGGTCTGCTTGACGAAGAACTGGAACGCCTCGAGGACGAGGTCGGTGCCGAACCAGATGTACTTGTTCTTCCGCCGGTCGAGGGTGGGCCGGAAGGCGTCGGCGTACTTGGTGCGGACGGCGGAGTTGAGCCCGTCGGCGGCGAGCACCAGGTCGTACGACGCACGCAGCTCGTCCGGGTCGGGTGCCTCGGTCCGGTAGTGGACGGTCACCCCGAGCTCGGCGACGCGCGCCTGCATGATCTGCAGCAGCTCCTTGCGGGCCATGGCGGCGAAGCCCTGGCCGCCGACGGTGAAGGGCGTGCCGTTGAACTCCACGTCGATGTCGGTCCAGCGGGCGAAGCGGCTCTCCATCCGTTCGTGGATGACCGGGTCGGCGCCCTCGATGCTGCCGAGCGTCTCGTCGGAGAAGACGACGCCGAAGCCGAAGGTGTCGTCGGGCGCGTTGCGCTCCCAGACCGTGATGTCGTGGGCGGGATCGAGCGTCTTCATCAGGGTGGCGAAGTACAGGCCACCGGGGCCGCCGCCGACGATCGCGATCTTCATGAGGTGACCTCCGATGTGATGATGGCGCGCAGCTTGTAGTGCTGCAGCTTGCCGCTGGGGTTGCGAGGAAGGGCGTCGACGTAGCGCACGTCGCGCGGGTACTTGTAGGGCGCGATCCGGCTCTTGACGTGCTGCTGGAGCTCGCGGGTCTTCGCCGCGTCGCCGGTCACGCCGTCGCGCAGGACGACGAAGGCGCACACGATCGCGCCGCGGTCCGGGTCGGGCTCGGCGACGACACCGGCCTCGACGACGTCGGGGTGGGTGTCGAGCGCGGCCTCGACCTCGGGGCCGCCGATGTTGTAGCCGGAGGAGACGATCATGTCGTCGCTGCGGGCGCGGTACCAGTAGTAGCCGTCCTCGTCGCGCAGGTAGGTGTCGCCGGTGATGTTCCACCCGCCGATGACGTAGTCGGCCTGTCGCGGGTCGTCGAGGTAGCGGCAGCCCACCGGTCCGATCACGGCGAGGCGGCCCTCGACCCCGGGCCCGAGCTCGTTGCCGTCGGCGTCGAGGATGGCGGCCCGGTAGCCCGGGACGGGCTTGCCGGTGGCACCGGGGCGGATGTCGTCGCCGGCCGCGGAGATGAAGATGTGCAGCATCTCGGTGCCGCCGATGCCGTCGATGGCCCGGATGCCGGTCTCGCGCTCGAGCTGCTGCCACGTCTCCACGGCCATGTGCTCGCCGGCGGTGACCGCGACCCGCAGACCCTTCAGCTGGTGGCCCTTGCCGGCGCCGAGGATCTGCCGGTACGCCGTCGGCGCGGTCGCGAGGACGGTGATGCCGTCGCGGGCGACCAGGTCGGCGAGCTCGGGCGGCGCGACGGCCTCGGTGAGGTACGCGCAGGCGCCCGCCCGCAGCGTGAACACCACCAGCATCCCGAGCCCGAAGGTGAAGGCGAACGGGGCCGTGCAGGCGACCAGGTCCGTCGGCTCGAGCCCCAGCACCGACCCGAACGTCGCGTCGATCGTCAGGACGTCGCGGTGGAAGTGCGTGGTGATCTTGGGGACGCCGGTGGTGCCCGAGGTCGGCCCGAAGAGCGCGACGTCGTCGGCAGCCGTGTCGACGGCAGCGAAGTCGGCGGGCCGGCCGTCCACGCGGCGGGTCAGGTCGTCCTCGGCGTTCCCGCCGACCGGGACCACGGTGAGCCCTGGCGCCACGGTCGCGCGGACCTCGAGCACGTCGTCCACGCACCGGTGGTCGACGAGGGCCAGCGTGGGCCGTGTCCGTTCGACGATCGGCGCGAGCTCGGGGGCCCGCAACGCTGTCATCGTCGTCACGGCGATGCCGCCCGCCTTCACCACGCCGAGCCACGCGGCCACGGTCCATGGCGTGTTCGGCGAGCGCAGCAGCACCCGGTTGCCCGGTACCAGGCCGAGGTCGACGAGGACGTGGGCGACCTGGTTGGCGCGGGCGAGGAGGTCGCCGTAGGACCACTCCTCGCCGGCGGGTGTGCGCAGAGCCGGTCGGTCGGCGCCGAAGGTGGCGACCGACCGGTCGATCAGCTCGACGGCGGCGTTGAGGCGCTCGGGGTGCCGCAGCTCGGGCGTGGTGAACTCCAGGACCGGCCACTGCTCGGTCGGGGGCAGGTGGTCACGGGCGAAGGTGTCGACGTACCCCGTCGGGGCGAGCGTGCTCATGACGCGGCCGCCCGGATCATGCCCTCCTGCACGACGGTCGCCACGAGCGAGCCGTCGGTGGTGAAGAAGCGTCCGATCCCCGTGCCGCGGCCGTTCTCCACCGACACGGCCTCCTGTGCGTAGAGCAGCCAGTCGTCCATGGCGACGGGGCGGTGGAACCACATCGCGTGGTCCAGGCTCGCGGTCACCAGGCCCTCGTCCGCCCACGCCAGGCCGAGCACCCGCAGCGCCGGCTCGAGGATCGTGTAGTCGCAGACGTAGGCCAGGGCGGCCGTGTCGCGCTGCTGGTCGGTGAGCCCCTCGACCGGCCGGAGCGCGTCGTACGGCTTGACCCAGATGGCCTGGTGGCCCACGCGCTCGCCCTCGACGGTGAGGTAGACGGGCCCCGGCACGTGCCGCATGTCGAAGCTGCGCCCTCCGGACCAGTAGGCCTTCGAGGTCTCGGTCATGGTGCCGCCGCTGCGGCCCTCGAGGTACGCCGCCGAGGTCGGCAGCTCCTGCGGGCCCGGGAGGCCGGCCGGCAGGCCGGTCTGGAAGGAGCCGCCGGGCTCACCGGCCGCGAAGCTCGCCATGCACACGTAGACCGGCTTGCCGTTCTGGAAGCCGCGCACCTGGCGGGTGCTGTAGCCCCGGCCGTCACGCAGCACCTCGACCTCGTAGCGGACCTCCGCGCCGATGTCGACGGGCCGCATGAAGTAGGAGTGCATCGAGTGCATGGCCTTGCCGTCGGTGACCGTGCGCGCGGCGGCGACGACGGCCTGGGCGACCATGTCGCCGCCGTACGCCTTGGGCCACGGGCACGGCTGCGTCGTCGCGGTGAACGCGACGTCGAAGACCTCGGCGGTGCTCTCCTTGAGCGTGACCGCGTCGGTGAAGATGGCGCTGGTGGGTTCCACGGGATTCCTTCGGCTCACTTGAGGTGGAGGGTGTTGACGAGGGTGCCGATGCCGGGGATCTCGGTCTCGACGACGTCGCCGTCGACGAGGTACGTCGGCGGCTGCATGCCCATGCCGACGCCGCCCGGGGTGCCGGTCAGCACCACGTCGCCTGGGCGCAGCACGGTGAAGGTGGAGATGTAGGCCAGCAGCGTGGCGCTGTCGAAGACGAGGGTGCGGGTGTTGCCGCGCTGGCGCTCGACCCCGTTGACCCGGCAGACCACGTCGACGCCGGCGACCGGGTCGAGCTCGTCGGGGGTGACCACGACCGGGCCCAGTGGCGTGGTGGCATCCCACGCCTTGCCCTGGAACCACTGGAGGGTACGCCGCTGCCAGTCGCGGACGGAGATGTCGTTGGCGACCGTGTAGCCGGCGATCGCGGAGGCTGCCTTGGCCGCGGTCGCGTGCCGCAGCTCGGCGCCGACCACGACCGCGAGCTCGGCCTCCCAGTCGACCTGGAGCGCGTCGTCGGCCGGCAGCACGATGTCGGCACCGGGACCGACCAGCGTGTCGGCGTACTTGGCGAACAGCGTGGGGTGGGTCGGCACCTCGCGGCCGGTCTCGGCGATGTGGTCGCCGTAGTTCAGGCCGCAGCAGATCACCTTGCCGGGCCGCGGCAGCGGGAGCACAGGGCGCGCGTCGGGCAGTGCGACCCCCGGCGTCCGGTCGGCGCCCGTGGCGAGGAGCTCGCTCAGGTCGGCCGCGGGCAGGGCGTGCCAGGTGTCCCCGACGAGGACGGCTGCGGTGGTCCCGGAGCTGGCCGGGGAGGTGACGGTGCCGAGTTGCATATTTCAGTTTTGCCACGAACGTTGCGCCAATGTCAATACGCGATCTATGGTTGTTCGCATGACCACTGACCTCACTCCCGTCGCGATCAACCCCGCGTCGATGGCCGCCCCGAGCGGCTACTCGCACGGCACGCTGAGCGGCAACACGCTCTACCTCGGCGGCCAGACCGCCCTCGACAAGAACATGCGGATCGTCCCCGGCGGCGTCGTCGAGCAGTTCCGCCAGGCGTTCGGCAACGTGCTCACCACGCTGCGCGAAGCGGGCGGCGTACCGGAGGACCTGACCTCGATCACGATCTTCCTCACCGACATCCCCGACTACCAGGCACACGGCCGCGAGATCGGCGAGGTCTGGCGCGAGCTGGCCGGGGCGACCTACCCGGCGATGGCCGGCATCGGCACGACCGGTCTCTGGCAGCCCGAGGCCCTCATCGAGATCCTCGGCGTCGCCGTCATCCCCGACGAGCGCCTGATCCGCCCGAACAGCTGAACCCCCGAAGGAGAAACGACCATGCCCGCCGAGACCCCGTACGCCGACGAGCTCAACGCCCTGCCGGCCCTCGCCTCCCGCTACGTCCAGGTCGACGAGCTCCCCTGGAAGCCCACCGGCTTCCCGGGCATCGACATGAAGGTGCTGCTGCGTGAGCCCGAGACCGGCCTGCTCACCGCGCTGTTCCGCTGGCAGCCCGGCGCCGTCCTCCCGCTGCACGAGCACGTCGAGATCGAGCAGACCTACGTGCTCGAGGGCAGCATCGTCGACGAGGAGGGCGAGACCACGCCCGGCAACTTCTCGTGGCGCCCCAAGGGCAACCAGCACCGTGCCCACGCACCGAACGGCGCGCTCCTCATCGCCTTCTTCCTCAAGCCCAACGTCTTCCTCGAGGGCGCCGAGGCCGGCACCACGCTCGAGTGACCCTCCGATGAGGATCACGACCTTCCGGCACGCGGGCGGCACCGGGTGGGGACTGGTCGAGGACGACCGGATCGTCGACCTCAGCACCAACCCCTCGCTCCCCTACGCCCACGCCTCCGAGGCGCTGCGCAGCGAGACCGTCATGGACCTCGCCCTGGCCGCGTGCGGCGTCGCCCCCCAGCACCACGTCAGGGACGTGGAGCTGCTGGCCCCGCTGCCGGCGCCGGGCCGGGTCGTGCTCGTCGAGGGATCCACGCTGGTCCCGCTGGACGTGGTTGACGTCGTCGGCCCCGGGCACCACCTGCCCGGGGCCGTCGGCATGCTCGCTGTCGTCGTCGGCAGCCCGAGCCGGGACGTGCCGAGGGACCGCGCGATCGAGCACCTCCTCGGCGTCACGGACGCCGCCCTCGACGGATCGCGGCTGCGGCTCGGCCCCTGGGTCGTGACCCGCGACGAGACCGGCGACCTCGAGCTCCTGCACGGAGCGCCGCGAGCCCTCGCCGACATCGTCAGCGAGGGCTCGCACCGGTGGACGCTCAACCCCGGCGACGTCGTCCTGGTCCCCGCCGGCTGATCAGCTGCTGGGCCACCAGGTGGCCGGATCCCCCGCCGAGCCCGGGCCCGGGGTGCGTGAACGCACCGATGTGGAAGACGTTCGGCAGGCAGGTGCGGTGGCCGGTCGCGGTGCCCGGGCGCCAGAGCAGCGACTGGTCGAGCTCGGCCGCTCCTCCGTACGGGTCGCCCTCGACGGCGTTGGCGTTGGCCGCGGTCAGGTCGACCGGGCTGATGACGTGCCGGGCGAGGACCGTGGAGCCCAACCCGGGTGCGAACTTCTCGATCCGCGCGATCACCCGGTCGGCGTACGCCTCGGCGAGGGCGGGGGTCCAGCCTCCGCTGGTGTCGAGCTGCCCCGCAGCATCGCCGACCGGCCGCCACGGCAGCTCCTGCAGCTGGATCCACAGCGTCGCTCGGCCCTCGGGCGCGCGCGACGGGTCGAGCAGGCACTGCTGCCCCACGACCACGGTCGGCTCCGTCGGGAGCAGGCCGGCCTCCGCCTGCGCGCACGCGATCGCGGTGCTCGCCGAGCCGTCGCCGATGTGGATGAGCGGGACGTCGTCAAGGCTCTCGTCGGCCCACGCCACCGGGCGCTCCAGCGCCAGGTGGATCTGGGCCGCGGCGCGGCCGGGGCGGTGCCGGGCGACCGCCCGCGTGGAGGCGGCGTCGACGTGGTCGGCCGGGATGAGGTCGCGGTAGAGCCGCGCCGTCGACGTCGATGCGAGCACGGTCGAAGTGACGAGCCGGTGACGACCGGCGAAGACGGTCGTGGCCCGCCCGCCCTGGACCTCGATCCGGGTCGCCGGGGTCCCGAGCAGCACGTCGACCTTGCGCTCCTCGAGAAGGTCTGCGAACGCCTCGACGAAGCGGCCGGCACCGCCCTCGACGACGGGGAGCCCGATCTCGTGCATGGTGAACGCCATGACCGGCAGCATCAGTCCGCCGGTCGCCTGGTCGGGCGCCAACCCGGCGTGCAGCAGCCACGGCGCCCACAGCTGGTCGACCTCGTGGCCGACGAAGCGCTCCCGGGTGAACCCTCGTCCGCTCTGCGTGGAGACGCGCAGCAGCTCGGTCAGCCCTGCGGACCGCAGGTCGCGGAACGCCCCGAGGCCCAGGCGGGCGAGGTCCCGCCGGCGCAGCTCCGAGCCGAGCGCCCCGAACACGTGGGGCGCGACGGCGCCGAGCTGGCGCAGCATCGCGCGGTACGCCGAGCGGTCCGCGACGGCCTCGAAGCCGTCCGCCGTCTGCTCCGGATCGCGGTACGCGACGACGGCACCCCCCTCGGAGACCGCCGCGGTGACCGGGCCGTCAGCGTTGCGGTAGACGAGCCCGTGCCGGTGCAGGTCCGCGCCGAGGTCGGCGTACGCACCACCGGCCTGGAACAGCGGGTGCCACGAGCTGAAGGTGTCGTGCACGAACCCCGGCAGGGTCAGCTCGTCGGAGGCGATGAAGCCGCCGAGCCGGTCGCGCTCGTCGATCAGCGCGACCCGGCGGCCGGCGCCAGCCAGCTCGGCCGCGGCCACCAGGCCGTTGATCCCGGCACCGATGACGACGGCGTCGTACCTCTCGGTCATGAGCTGCGGACGCCGATCCGCCGGGCGAGCTTCGGCGTGATGCGGCGGTAGTCGGCCGGCTTGACCGGCATGAGCCACTGCTTGGCCTTCGTGCGCTTGGAGACGTCGAGGCCGACGTCGGAGAGGACCTCGTCCACGTTGTGCATCGAGAACGGGATGATGTTCGTGCCGCGGGCGTGCATGCCACCCGTGCGCTCGCGCATCCAGGCCAGCCGCTCGCGCGTCTCGCGCAGCATCTCCTCGCGCGAGGGCGTCCGGTGGTGCCCGGCCAGGTACGAGCCGATCCAGATGGCCGACACCTCCGCCGACAACGGCGAGAAGAACGAGGAGTTGTAACCGGCGAAGCTCAGGTCCGGTACGTCGATCGGGTGGATCTGCCGGTAGAGGAGGAAGTCCCCGTTGTCGTCGTGCAGCCGGTCCAGCACGTCCTGCGGCAGGAACGGGATGTCCTGGGTCCAGCCGGTCGCGGCGATGACCACGTCGGCGCGGACGACGTCGCCGTCGGCGAGCTCGGCGTACGGCTTGCCGTCCTTCTCCAGGAACCGCTGGATGACGGTGTCACGGTGGACCTGGATCGCTCCGGAGGCGACGCCCTCGAAGAATCCCTCGCTGGCCAGCGACACCGTGGACTTGGCGATGTCGGCGAAGGTGCCGAGCGGGACGAGGCCGAGCTTCTCGAGGTGCAGTTGCTTGGTGGTCACGCTCTCGACGCTGCCGAGCATGCCGTTCGCGAGCTTCGAGTCCTTCGCGTGCAGCAGCTTCTCGGCGCCGTTGACCGCGCGGTAGCGGAACAGCCCCTCCCCGAGCCGGTTGAGCATCAGGAACTTGTAGTTGACGATGCCGTTCACCTTGCGCGGCATCTTCCACAGCAGCTCGCGCGCGACGACCGTGGTGGACGCCGCCTCCTTCGCGATCTCGACCGTGATGTCGCACGCGGACTTGCCGTAGCCGAGAACCACGGTGTGCTTGCCGCGGACCTGGTCCATGCTGTGGAACTCGCTGGACGGCAGGTAGGTGCCGCCGGCGCGCTCGAGGTCCTCGAGACCCTCCACCGGCGGGACGAACGGCCGGGAGAAGATGCCGCTCGCCAGCACGAGGTGGTCGAAGTGCTCGGTGCCGGCCGGGGTCGTGACGTGCCATCCCCCGCTCGCCGCGGGGGCTGCGTGGGTGACCTCGGTGTTGAGCCGGACGTGCGGCAGGAGGTCGAACTTCTCGGCGTACGACGCGAGGTAGGCGGCCACCTGCTCACCGCTGGGCCACTCGGGGTAGCTGCGCGGCATCTTCAGGTCCGAGAGGCAGTAGGTGCCCTTGTTGTTCTGGGTCTTCAGGCCGGGATAGCGGCGCGTGCGGCTCCAGACCCCGCCGATGTCCGGGGTCTTCTCGAGCACGGTCACGTCGTGACCGAGCTGCTTGAGGACCTTAGCGGAGGAGATGCCGGCGAACCCGGCGCCGATGATGGCGATCTTCATGACTGTGCTCGATTCACTCGGTGAGCTGAGGGATGGCGGGGACGGCCTGCTCGGGCCCCATGGCGGAGTAGCCGCCGTCGGCGGCCCAGTCGGCGCCGGTCACGACGGACGCGGCGTCGGAGACGAGGAAGGCGACGACGGCGCCGATCTCGGAGCCGTCGCCGACCCGGCCGGTGAGGTGGAACGGCGCTGCGACCCGGTCGGTCTTGGCCCGGTCGCCACCCGAGAGGTCGTCCATGATCTTCGACCAGGTCCAGCCCGGGCTGACGGAGTTCACGCGGATGCCGTCGGGGGCGAAGTCCATGGCCATGGACCGGGTCAGCGACACGATCGCGGCCTTCGCCGCCGGGTACACCCAGCGACCCGTCTGCGCGACCTTGCTCGAGATCGAGGTGAAGTTGACGATCGCGGCGGCGTCGCTGCTCCGCAGGTGGGGGTACGCCGCGCGCACCACCTCGACCATGCTGACCAGGTTGACGTCGAGGGCGGTCAGCCAGTCGGAGCGCGACGTCGCGAAGCCCTCGTCCAGGTAGGTCGCCGCGAGGTTGACCACGATGTCGAGGCCGCCGAACCGCTCGACGGTGGTCGCGACGAGGTCGGCGACGGAGGCGTCGTCGGTCACGTCGGTGTGCACGAACAGCACCTCGTCGCCGAGCTTCTCCGCCGCCGCCCCGCCGGCGTCGTCGATGTCGGCGACGACGACGCGCGCGCCGGCAGCCGCAAGAGCGGCCACCACGCCGTGGGCGAGCAAGGTGCCGCCCCCGGTGACGATCGCGGTACGGCCGGTCAGATCGGTCATGGTGCTACCTCCGCCTCGGATGTCCGGTCCTGCGATGTGGATCACATCGCGATTCCCCGGACGGTAGGCAGTGCGCAGACGCCCGGACTATCCGGAATACGCGGCCGACAGCCGCGAACCGCGACGGGTGAGGCCTTACCGGTCCACAACGTTCGTGTGGTCGTTGACACGAGGACACCCACGGTGAGCCAATGGGACAAGAACGATCGAAGGAGCCCGGGTGACCAGGACGCTGCTCGCCGACCATCGCCTCATCCAGACGGCCGATGTCGAGCAGGCGCGCCAGGAGGTCGGGTCACGGTTCTGTGCCCATCGGCTCGAGCTGACCCAGCGCGGCGGCCGGCTGGACATGCTGCACAACTCCGCGGCGATCGGCCCTCGGGTCACCCTGAACTACCTGCGCTACGGCGACGAGGTGCGCATCACCCCGGGGACCTTCGACGAGTTCTTCCTGGTCCAGGTCCCCCTCGCCGGCACGGCCCGCGTCCGGGTCGGCGACGAGGTCGTCGCCTCCTCCCGCAGCCGGGCGTCGGTCGGATCGCCGACCGAGCCCGTCGACATGGTGTGGAGCGACGGGTGCGAGCAGCTCCTCGTCTACCTGCAGCGGGGCGCCGTCGAGGAGCTCGCGAGCGACGTCGAGGCGGCCTCTGATCCCGTCGTCTTCCGCGCCGCGATGGACCTCCAGACGCCGGCCGCGCGGGCCTGGCTGCGACTGGTCCACCTCGCCCTCGACGACATCGAGGCCGGAGGCGCGCTCTTCCGCTCCCCTCTCGCGGCGACGCACTTCGAGCAGACGCTGATCGCCGGGCTGCTGTCCGCCCAGCCCAACAACCGCCAGCAGGTCGAGGCGCCCGCTACTCCCTGCCCGCGCGTCGTGCGTGCCGTGGTCGACCTCATCGAGGCCGAGCCGGATCGGGCGTGGCGACTGGCCGAGCTGGCCTCGCACGCCGGCGTCTCCGCCAGGACCCTGCAGGAGGCCTTCCACCGCGAGCTCGGCACCACACCGCTGGAACAGCTGCGGCGCACCCGCATGGAGCGGGCGCGCGCCGATCTCCTCGCCGCCGACCCCAGCACCACGTCGGTCACCGACATCGCCGCCCGTTGGGGCTTCTTCCACCTCGGCCGGTTCGCCCAGGCGTACCGAGCGACGTACCAGGAGCTTCCGTCCCAGACGCTCGCCGACTCGTAGGAGATCGCAGCACCGAGACGCGTGGTCCTGCCGAGCGGAGCATGGCGGCACCAAAGCGAAAGTCCGGGTCAGCCTCTGGCTGACCCGGACTCTCTTTGGTAGCGGGGGCAGGATTTGAACCTGCGACCTCTGGGTTATGAGCCCAGCGAGCTACCGAGCTGCTCCACCCCGCGTCGGTGATCCCAACGTTACGACATCGCCCCAAAGCGCACCAAATCGCCGAGGACAATGGGGCATCCGCCCTCCCGAGGAGAACGAACCACCACCGTGCCGCACGACCTTCCCGCCCCGCAGCCGGGCGCTCGCCCGGGCTTCACCGACCTGATCGCGCCGGAGCAGTCGCGCGCCACCGTCCTGGTGCTGCACGGGGGCGCGGAGCACAACACGCTCCCGCTGACAGCGCGCAGCCTGTCGTGGCGCCGCGCGCGTCGCCTCGCCCTGGACCTCGCGCGGCCGCTGAACCGCGACGACATCGCCGTGGCGGTGCTGCGCTACCGGGTGATCGGGTGGAATGCGGGCCGCGACGACGAGCCCAGCCCGGTGCCGGACGCGCGCTGGGCACTCGAGGAGCTGCAACGCACGCTGGGCACGCCGGTGGTGATCCTGGGCCACTCGATGGGAGCACGGACGGCGGCCGCGGTCGCCGACCACCCGAGCGTCCGCGGCGTCGTCGGGCTCGCCCCGTGGCTGCCGGCCGACGACCCGGTCGACCGGTTGCGCGACAAGACCCTGCTGACCGCCCATGGCGCCCGCGACAAGATCACCTCGCCCAAGGCCACCCGCAGGTACGTCGCTCGCGCGGCCGAGGTCGGCACCGCGCGCTTCACCGACATGGGGCCGGTCGGGCACTACCTGCTGCGCGACGTCCGGTCCTGGAACCGGTTCGCGCTGCAGGCGTGCCGCGAGATCGCCCAGGCCTGACCGGCTACCTGACCGGCTACTTCGCGGACCGCTCGGCCGACAGCCGAGCCGCGAGCGCGACGTACTTCTTCGCGACCGCGAGCTGCTCGGCCCACGTCACCGTGTCGCCCTGACGCTGGGCGGCGTCGGCCGCGGCGAACGCCCGGTCGGCCCGCGCGATGGCAGCGTCGATCCGCTGCGTCAGCGTGCGCCCGCCAGCACCGCCCGGACCGGGAGCGCCATTGCCGGTGCCGGTGTTGCCGCCGCCCGCCGGGGCGTTCAGCGCATTGCTGAGGGCATGGGCGAGGTCGTCACCGACGCCGACGTGCCCGTCGTAGGACACGATGACGAACTGCAGGATGCGGAAGCTCGACGTGCCGCCGCGAACGCCGTACACCGGCTGGACGTAGAGGAAGCTGCCGTCGAGCGGGACCGTCAGCAGGTTGCCCATGGCCGCGGACCCCGTCGGGAAGAGCCGCAGCCGCTGCTTCACGGCCGCGTTGCCGCTCATCACGGTCGCGATCGTCCCTGGTCCGTCGACGCCCGAGTTCGTCATCTCGGTCAGGGTGATCTTGCCGAAGTCGTCCGAGCCGGCGTCGGAGTTCACGGACATGTACGCCGCCAGCGTGTTCTTGCCGCGCGGCACGAAGTCCGAGGTGAGCGACCACTGCTGGGTGCCGTCGTGGTCGATGAACATCCGGTACGGCGGCTGCATCTGCACGTCGATCGCCGAGTTCGGGTCCGCGGGCACGGACCACTGGTCGCTCGCGGCGAGGAACTGGGTGGCGTCGGTGACGTGGTACTTCGCGAGCTGGTAGCGCTGCACCTTGAACAGATCCTCGGGGTAGCGCAGGTGGTCCATCAGGTCGACGGGAATGGCCGACTTCGGCAGGACCGTGCCCGGGAAGGCCTTCATCCACGTCTGCAGGATCGGGTCCTCCTCGTCCCACGCGTAGAGGGTCACCGTGCCGTCGTACGCGTCGACGGTCGCCTTGACCGCCGACCGCATGTAGTTGATCTTGTCGGTCGGCAGCGTGCTGAGGCCGTTGTTCTCCTGCAGGGAGTCGTCGATCATCGACCGGAACGACTCGCTCTGCGAGTCCGGGTAGCGGTCGGTCGTCGTGTAGCCGTCGACGATCCACTCGACGTTCCCGTCGACGACCGCGGGGTACGGGTCGGAGTCGACCGTCAGCCAGGGGGCGACCTTCTCCACCCGCTGCGCGGGATCGCGGTTGTAGAGCACCTTCGACGCGGAGTTGACCCGCCCGGAGAGCACGAAGTTCGGCTCGCCGAACTTGATGGCGTACATCAGCTGGTTGAAGAACCCGCCGATCGGCACTCCTCCGGTGCCGGCGTAGGTCGTCCCCTGGTCGCCCGAGCCCTGGGACAGGCTCAGCTCCACGCCCGGCGCCGAGGGCGACGCCTTGCCGACGATCGAGTAGCTCGGGCTGCTCTCGCCGTAGTAGATCGGGCTCCGGAAGTCGCCCAGGTCGTGGTCGGTCTTGACGCCCTTCGAGGAGTCGTTGACACCCTCCGCCCACACCAGCCGACCGCCGCGACCGTTGTTGTTCGCGGTGTCGAGGGGGGTCACCTTGTTGGCGTACGCCGCGATGATGCCGTCGCCGTGGGTGTAGACGGTGTGCAGGTTCGCCCAGGTCTGGTCGGCGGGCGGGATGCCGGTCTGGTCGAGCTCCCGCGGGCCGAGCACGAGCGGCTGCTGCTGGCCGTTGATGTCGTAGTGGTCGACGTCCAGCACGGACGGCACCTTGTAGTAGTTCGCCGGGAGCTGCAGCTGCTCGAAGGTGTCGCTGACCTGCTTCGGGTCCACGACCGGGACGTCGGCGACCTGCTTCTCCAGCTTGGCCGCGGACAGCTTGCCCTTCGCCGTGCCGCTCGCGTCCACGGCGTCGACCTTGTCCAGCCCGTACGCGTGCTGCGTGGCGTCGATATTGGCCTTCATGAAGGAGTTCTCCTTGTCGGCCTCCGACGGCCTGACCTGGAACCCCTGAACGATCGCCGGCCAGATCATCCCGATCAGGATCGCCGACAGCGCGAGCAGCGCCAGCCCGACGGTGGGGAGCTGCCACGTGCGCCGCCAGACGTTGAGGAAGAACAGCACCGCGCAGATCAGGGAGACGCCGAGCAGGATGTTGCGCGCCGGCAGCACCGCGTTCTGGCCGGTGTAGTTCATGCCGGTGAACAGCGAGTGGTCGTTGGTCACCAGGTCGTAGCGGCCCAGGAAGTAGTCGGCGGCCTTGGCCAGCACGAACAGCCCGGCCAGCACGGAGATCTGGACCTGGGCGGCCCCGGAGAGACGT
>DATFHM010000074.1:0-3725 GCA_035248385.1 Nocardioides sp.
CGGAACATCTCGCGGACCAGGTCGATGCCGGTGACCTCCTCGGAGACGCAGTGCTCGACCTGGAGGCGGGTGTTGACCTCGAGGAAGGAGATCGTGCCGTCGGCGGCGACGAGGAACTCACAGGTGCCGGCACCGACGTACTTGGCCTCGCGCAGGATCGCCTTGGACGACTCGTAGAGACGGGCGTTCTGCTCGTCGGTGAGGAAGGGCGCGGGGGCCTCCTCGACCAGCTTCTGGTGGCGGCGCTGCAGGGAGCAGTCGCGGGTGGAGACCACCACGACGTTGCCGTGCTGGTCGGCCAGGCACTGGGTCTCGACGTGGCGCGGCTTGTCGAGGAACTTCTCGACCAGGCACTCGCCGCGGCCGAAGGCGGAGATGGCCTCGCGGGTGGCCGACTCGTACAGCTCGGGGATCTCCTCGAGGGTGCGGGCGACCTTGAGGCCGCGACCGCCGCCACCGAAGACCGCCTTGATGGCGACCGGGAGGCCGTGCTCCTTGGCGAACGCGACGATCTCGTCGGCGTCCTTGACCGCGTCCTTCAGGCCCGGGGCGAGCGGGGCGCCGGCCGCCAGCGCGATCTGCTTGGCCTTGGCCTTGTCGCCCAGGCCGTCGATGGCCTCCGGGGAGGGGCCGATCCAGATCAGGCCGGCGTCGAGGACGGCCTGGGCGAAGTTGGCGTTCTCGGCCAGGAAGCCGTAGCCGGGGTGGACCGAGTCGGCGCCGGAGCGCTTGGCGACGTCGATGATCTTGTCGATCACCAGGTAGGAGTCGGCCGGGGTCGAGCCGTTCAGGGAGTAGGCCTCGTCGGCCATCCGGACGAACAGGGCGTCCCGGTCGGGCTCGGCGTACACGGCGACCGACGTGATGCCGGCGTCCTTCGCCGCACGGATCACTCGGACGGCGATCTCACCACGGTTCGCGATGAGCACCTTCTGCAACGGCTTGATCTCGGGCACGCAACTCTCCTCGTCGTCTCAAGTCCTTGCGGACCGCTGGGCAGTCTAGGGTGCGGCGCTTCCGGGGCGGCGTGGTGTCTCCGTTGCTGGGCTGTACGCCACGTCACACCGGCGGGTGCGGCCGCTGGGCGCTCAGGAGCCCGGCTTGTAGACCATCAGGAAGACGATGACGGCGTAGATGAGGCCGGTGATGCCGCCGAAAGCGGCGACCTTGCCCACCAGCGCGTCGACCGCGCCGCCCTCGCGGATCGTCGTGGTGGCCTTCTTCAGGGCGGGTACGACGAGGCCGAGCACGAGGCCGAGCGAGATGGCCCAGAGCGCGATCGAGATGAGGATCCAGGCGTCGCCGATCTCGGCGACGTGCTTGCTCTTGTCCCACGGCGCCTTCGCGGACATCAGCCCGAAGCCGAAGATCACCACGGCGACCGAGGCGTAGGAGTAGATGGTGAGCGTGCGGGCCGCCGACTCGGTGGCGCCCGCGTCCGCCTTGCGCAGGCCGCGCGACGCGGTGGTCACCGCGCCGACGAGCGGGCCGATCGCGAAGATCGCGGTGAGCAGGTGCAGCGCCAGCATGATCTTGAACATGGGGCCAAGGGTAGGCCCGGGCGCTCCCGGTCGGGCGGAGGGAGGGTGTCGGGAATCGGCGCCCGCGTGGGGTTAACAACCATTAACCTCCCGGGCTAGCATGCTCCTCATGAGCTTTGAGTTGTCGCGCGAGCACGAGGAGTTCCGGCACACGGTGCGCAGCTTCGCCGAGGCGGAGATCGCGCCGCACGTCGCGGAGTGGGACAAGGCGCACCACTTCCCGACCGACGTCGTGCAGAAGATGGGGGATCTGGGGCTCTTCGGCCTCACCGCTCCCGAGGAGTACGGCGGCGCCGGGATCGACCCCGAGGACGGCCCGTTCACCTCGCTCTGCCTGGCCATCGAGGAGCTCGGCCGGGTCGACCAGTCGATGGGCATCACCCTCGAGGCGGGCGTGGGCCTCGGGATCAACCCGATCCTCACCTACGGCACCGACGCGCAGAAGGCCGAGTGGCTGCCCGACCTGGTCAGCGGGCAGATGCTCGCCGGCTTCGGGCTCACCGAGCCGGGCGCGGGCTCCGACGCCGGCGCGACGAAGACCAAGGCCGAGACCGACCCGGCGAGCGGCGACTGGGTCGTCAACGGCGCCAAGCAGTTCATCACCAACTCCGGCTCGTCGATCACCAAGCTCGTCACCGTCACGGCCCGCACCGGCCAGCGCGACAACGGCAGCGCCGAGATCTCCACGATCGTGATCCCGACCGGGACGCCCGGGTTCACCGCGGAGCCGGCGTACGACAAGCTCGGCTGGCACATCTCCGACACCCACCCGCTGACCTTCGTCGACTGCCACGTGCCGGCGGGCAACCTGCTCGGGGAGCGCGGCCGGGGCTATGCGCAGTTCCTCGCCACGCTCGACGACGGCCGGGTCGCCATCGCCGCGCTCGCGGTCGGCCTGATCCAGGCGTGCGTCGACATGTGCGTCACCTACGCGCTCGAGCGGCAGACCATGGGCGGCCCGATCGGCCGCAAGCAGGGGGTGGCGTTCCAGATCGCCGACCTCGAGGTCAAGCTGCACGCCTCGCGGATGCTCACCTACCGCGCGGCCGCGATGAAGGACGCCATGCTCGGCGGGCGCGGGCCTTCGATGAAGGAGTTCAAGCAGGCCGCATCGGTGGCGAAGCTCTTCACCTCCGAGGCCGCCATGGACGCCACCCGGATCGCGACCCAGGTCTTCGGCGGCTACGGCTTCATGGAGGAGTACGCCGTGGCGCGCTTCTACCGCGACGCCAAGATCCTGGAGATCGGCGAGGGCACCTCCGAGGTGCAGCGGATGCTGATCGCGCGAGGGCTCGGACTGCCCGTCGAGTAGCGTGCTCGCGTGCTTCCGTTCGTGCTGGCGTCCGCCTCACCTGCCCGCCTGACCACGCTGCGCAACGCCGGGCTCGACCCGGTGGTGATCGTGTCCGGGGTCGACGAGGACCAGGTCGACGGCCTTCCTCCGGAGGGCCTCGCGCTGCGGCTCGCCGAGCTGAAGTGCGGTGCGGTGGCCGGTCGTCCGGAGGTGCCGTCGGGCGCGCTGGTGCTGGGCTGTGACTCGGTGCTCGAGCTCGACGGTGCCGCCCTCGGCAAGCCGGCTGACGCGGCGGAGGCGGTGGACCGCTGGCACGCGATGCGGGGTCGCAGCGGGGTGCTGCGGACCGGGCACTGCCTCACCGACACGGCTTCGGGGAGCACTGTTGCCGCGACCGCGTCCACGACGGTGCACTTCGCCGACGTGACCGATGCGGAGATCGCGGCGTACGTCGCGACCGGGGAGCCGCTCCACGTCGCAGGAGCGTTCACGGTCGATGGCCTCGGCGGCGGGTTCGTCACCCGGATCGAGGGGGACCACCACAACGTCGTCGGCGTCAGCCTGCCGCTGGTGCGCGACCTGGTGCGCCGGCTGGGACACGAATGGACGGCCCTGTGGGCGGCGCACGGCTGATCGCGGTCCTCGCGCTCGGGTCGGTGGTCGCGGGTGCTGTCGCGCCCGTCTCGGCTGCGCCGCGCGGGTCGTCGCCTCTACCCGGAGTCCCGGTCGTGGCCGCGACCGTCCCGTCCCGGGCGCCGGAGATCCGCACCGGCCGGTACGTGACCCCGCTGGCCGAGCGGACGACCTACCTCCGGCTGGAGCGGACCAAGCCCGGCACCACCCTGCACGTCGGCGCGCAGATGATCGGCCGAGGAGGCTCGATCGGCGAG
>DATFHM010000075.1:0-7652 GCA_035248385.1 Nocardioides sp.
GTAGTCGAACTCGATGCCCTGACCGATCCGGTTCGGGCCCGAGCCGAGGATGAGGACGGCCGGCTTCTCGCGCGGCAGCACCTCGGTCTCCTCGTCGTACGACGAGTAGTAGTACGGCGTCTTCGCCGCGAACTCGGCCGCGCAGGTGTCGACCGTCTTGTAGACCGGCCGGATGTCGAGGGCGACCCGGATCGCGCGCACCTCGGCCTCGGTGATCCCCCGGATCGCCGCGACCTGGCTGTCGGCGAAGCCGTGGCGCTTGGCCAGCCGCAGCGTCGCCGCGTCGAGGCTCTCGGCGGCGGCGACCTTCTCGGCGACCTCGTTGATCAGGAAGAGCTGGTCGACGAACCAGGGGTCGATCTTCGTGGCGTCGAAGACCTGCTCCTGGGTCGCGCCGGCACGGATGGCCAGCATGACCTTCTGGACCCGGCCGTCGTGGGGCCGCTTGACCTGCTCGAGCAGGGTGTCGAGGTCGCCGGGCTCGGAGGCGAAGTCGAACGGAGCCTTCTTGTTCTCCATCGACCGCAGCGCCTTGTTGAACGCCTCCGTGAAGTTGCGGCCGATCGACATGGCCTCGCCGACCGACTTCATGTGGGTCGTCAGGGTGTCGTCGGCGGTCGGGAACTTCTCGAACGCGAAGCGCGGCACCTTCACCACGACGTAGTCGAGGGTCGGCTCGAAGCTCGCGGCCGTGTCCTCGGTGATGTCGTTGGCGATCTCGTCGAGCGTGTAGCCGACGGCCACCTTGGCCGCGATCTTCGCGATCGGGTAGCCGGTCGCCTTCGACGCCAGCGCGCTGGAGCGCGACACCCGCGGGTTCATCTCGATGACGATGACGCGGCCGTCGGCGGGGTTGACGGCGTACTGGATGTTGCAGCCGCCGGTGTCGACGCCCACCTCGCGGATGATGCCGATGGCGAGGTCGCGCAGGTGCTGGTACTCGCGGTCGGTCAGCGTCATCGCCGGGGCGACGGTGATCGAGTCTCCGGTGTGGGTGCCCATCGGGTCGAAGTTCTCGATCGAGCAGATGATGACGACGTTGTCGTGCTTGTCGCGCATCACCTCCAGCTCGTACTCCTTCCACCCGAGGATCGACTCCTCGATGAGGACCTCGGTGGTGGGGCTGGCCGCGAGGCCGGCGCCGGCGAGCCGGTGCAGGTCCTCGACGTCGTACGCGATGCCCGAGCCGGTGCCGCCCATGGTGAACGACGGGCGGATGACGACCGGGTAGACGCCGCCGAGGGTGTCGACCGCGGCCAGGACGTCGTCCATCGAGTGGCAGATGACCGAGCGGGCGACCTCGCCGCCGACCTTCTTCACGATGGCGTTGAACAGCTCGCGGTTCTCACCGCGGTGGATGGCGTCGAAGTTGGCGCCGATCATCTCGACGCCGTACTTCTCGAGCACGCCGCGCTCGTGCATGGCGATGGCCGCGTTGAGCGCGGTCTGCCCGCCGAGCGTCGGCAGGATGGCGTCGGGGCGCTCCTTGGCGATGACCTTCTCGACGAACTCCGGGGTGATCGGCTCGACGTACGTCGCGTCGGCGAACTCGGGGTCGGTCATGATCGTGGCCGGGTTGGAGTTGATGAGGATGACCCGCAGGCCCTCCTCCTTCAGGACCCGGCAGGCCTGGGTGCCGGAGTAGTCGAACTCGCAGGCCTGGCCGATGATGATCGGGCCGGACCCGATGACCAGGACGGACTTGATGTCGTCGCGCTTCGGCATGTCAGGCCTCCTTCCGTGCGGTCATCAGGTCGCAGAACCTGTCGAAGAGGTACGCCGCGTCGTGCGGGCCGGCCGCGGCCTCCGGGTGGTACTGCACGCTGAACGCCTTCAGGCCCTTCTCGTCGCGGAGCTCGAGGCCCTCGACGCAGTCGTCGTTGAGGTTGATGTGGGAGACCGTCGCCTCGCCGTACGGCGTGGTCGTGCTGGCCTCCAGCGGCGCGTCGACCGCGAACCCGTGGTTGTGGGCGGTCACCTCGACGCGGCCGGTGGTCCGGTCGAGCACCGGCTGGTTGATGCCGCGGTGGCCGTACTTGAGCTTGTAGGTGCCGAAGCCGAGCGCGCGACCGAACAGCTGGTTGCCGAAGCAGATGCCGAAGTACGGGATCTCGTGGGCGAGGGCCGACTTGAGCAGCTCGACCTGGCCGGTGGTCGCGGCCGGGTCGCCCGGGCCGTTGGAGAAGAAGAGCCCGTCCGCGTTGAGCGCGGTGAGGTCCTCGACGGTCGTGTTCGCGGGGAGCACGTGCACCTCGATGCCGCGCTCGCTCATCATCCGCGGGGTGTTGGCCTTGATGCCCAGGTCGATCGCGGCGACGGTGAAGCGCTTCTCGCCCTGCGCGGGGACGACGTACGCCTCGGTGACGGAGACGGCGTCGGAGAGGTTGGCGCCGGTCATCTCGGCGGACGCCCTGACCTTCTCCAGGAGCGCGGCCGGGTCGGTCTCGACCGTGGAGATGCCGACGCGCATGGCGCCGGCCTCGCGGAGGTGCCGGGTGAGGGCGCGGGTGTCGATGCCGGAGATGCCGACGACGCCCTGGTCGCGCAGCTCGTCGTCGAGGCTCCGGCGGCTGCGCCAGCTCGAGGGCACGCGGGCGGGATCACGGACGACGTACCCGGCGACCCAGATGCGCCGGGACTCGGGGTCCTCGTCGTTCATGCCGGTGTTCCCGACATGCGGTGCGGTCATCACGACCACCTGGCGGTGGTACGACGGGTCGGTCAGCGTCTCCTGGTAGCCGGTCATGCCGGTCGAGAAGACGGCCTCTCCGAAGGTTTCCCCCTCGGCGCCGTAGGACTCGCCGCGGAAGGTGCGGCCGTCCTCGAGAACGAGCAGTGCTGGCATGGCGTGCAAAGGCACCCGGGCCTCCTTCTCCGCCTCACGGGACGGTCGTTAAAGGACGTTCGGTTCGCCGGTGAGACTACCAGCCGGAAGGCTGCCGGCCCGCACCGGCAAGACCCTTGATCCGCCGGTCGCTCGCTACTGCGCGGCACCTGACGGGCACGCTCGCTGCGTTGCAGACGCTCGATGGTGCACCCAGACCGCCGTCGCGCCTGCGCCTTGCGATCGCACCCCTCAGATGCCGCTCGCTACGCGAGCGACCAGCGGATCAAGGGTCAGCTCAGATCCGGGTGAACCGGAACACGGGGATGCGGCGCCCGCCGGCCTGCTCCTCGTACGCCGCGAAGCCCGGCTCCGTCTCCTTGAAGATGCCCCAGGCGCGTTCGTACGCCGCACCCTCGAGCTCCTCGACCCGCACCCGGACCGTCTCCGGCGCCGGGTCCGCGGGCACCTCGATGTCGACCTCGTCCACCCGGCGCAGGGCGTGGACCCAGCCCGGCGTCCTCGGCGACCCGCCGGCGGACCCGGCGACCATCCAGGCGTCGCCGTCGGGCATGTTGCGCAGCGGCTGCGGCCGGACCGAGCCGTCCCTGCGCGGGATGTGGACCAGGATCAGCGTCCTGCCGAAGGCGACAGGCTCCTGGACGTCACCGCCGTGGGTCCGGAAGGCGTCGATGATCTGCTGGTTGAAGTCCATGACCACGATCCTGCCGCGCGCGGACCGCTCGGACCAGGGCGCACCAGGTCAGGCCTGGAAGGTCGGGGTCCCCCGGAGGTAGGTCGCCACCACGCGCCCGGTGAGCTCGCGGCCGTGCCAGGGGTTGTTCCGGCTCAGGGAGACCGAGGCGTCACGGTCGATCGTGACCGAGGCGGACGGGTCGACCAGGGTGAGGTTGGCCGGCGACCCGACCGCGACCTGCTGCCCGTGACCCTCGAGACCCGCGATGCGTGCGGGGTTCTCGCTCATCACCCGGGCCACGCCGGCCCAGTCGAGAAGGCCGCCACCGACCATCACGGTGCTGACGACGGCGAGCGCCGTCTCCAGGCCGAGCATGCCGAAGGCAGCGTCGACGAACGCGTGCTCCTTGTCGTGCCGGGCGTGCGGGGCGTGGTCGGTCGCGACGGCGTCGATGGTGCCGTCGGCGAGCGCGGCGCGCAGCGCCTCGACGTCCTCGGCGGGACGCAGCGGCGGGTTCACCTTGTACGTCGGGTCGTAGCCGCTGAGCAGGTCGGTGGTCAGCAGCAGGTGGTGCGGGGTGACCTCCGCGGTGACGTCGATCCCCTGCGACTTCGCCCAGCGGATGACCTCGACCGAGCCGGCCGTCGACACGTGGGCGACGTGGACGCGGCTGCCGGTGTGCCGGGCCAGCATCACGTCGCGCGCCACGATGACGTCCTCGGCGACGCCGGGCCAGCCGGGCAGGCCGAGCCGTCCGGACAGCTCGCCCTCGTGGCAGCACGCGCTGCCGTACGGCGCCAGCGCGGGGTCCTGGCTGTGCTGGCTGATCACGCCGCCGAACGCCTTGACGTACTCCAGCGCCCGCCGCATCACGCGGGGGTCGGCGACGCACCTGCCGTCGTCGGAGAAGACGCGGACCTTGGCGCGGCTGCGGGCCATCAGCCCGAGCTCGGCGAGCTCCTCGCCGGCGAGGCCCTTGGTGACCGCGCCGACCGGCTGCACGTCGACGAGCCCGGCCTTCTCGCCCAGGTCGAGCACCCGCTCGGCCGCCTCCGCGGTGTCGGTCACGGGGTTGGTGTTGGCCATGGCCAGGATCGCCGTGAACCCGCCGACGGCCGCGGCCTCGGAGCCGGACTGGACGGTCTCGGCGTCCTCGCGGCCCGGCTCGCGCAGGTGGGTGTGCAGGTCGACGAACCCGGGCAGCAGGACCAGCCCGTCGGCGTCGACGGTCTCGCCGGTGGAGCCGTGGATGGCGCCGATCTCGGTGACGACCCCGTCCTCGAGGTACACGTCGGTGGGCTCGCCACCGAGGATGCGCGCGCCCTTGATCAGCAGGCTCATTCGTGCCCCTCGTTCGTCTCGGGCTCTCCGGCGAGCAGGTGGTAGAGGACGGCCATCCGCACGGCGACGCCGGCGGAGACCTGGTCCAGGACGGCGGACTGGTCGATGGCGTCGGCGGCCTCGGCGGAGATCTCCAGGCCGCGGTTCATCGGGCCGGGGTGCAGGATCGGCGTACCGGGACGGAGCAGGGACAGGCGCGGCCGGGTGAGGCCGTAGCCGACGGTGTACTCACGGGCGGTCGGGAAGTAGCCGCCGCTCATCCGCTCCTTCTGGACCCGAAGCATCATCACCGCGTCCACCTCGGGCAGCACCGGGTCCAGGTCGTACGACGTCGCGAACCCGTCCGCCTTCGACCAGTCGCCGATGCCCGACGGCATCAGGGTCGGCGGCGCGACGACGGTGACCTTCGCGCCGAGCTTGGCCAGGCTCTTCACGTTGCTGCGGAATACGCGGCTGTGGGTGAGGTCGCCGACGATGGCCACGTGCTTGCCCTCGAGCGAGCCGAGCCGGCGGGTCAGGGTGTAGCCGTCGAGCAGCGCCTGGGTGGGGTGCTCGTGGGTGCCGTCGCCCGCGTTGATGACCGGTACGTCGATCCACTGGCTGATCTGCTTGGCCGCGCCGCTCGCGTGGTGCCGCACGACCAGGCCGTCGATCCCCATCGCGGTCACCGTGAGGACGGTGTCGCGCAGGCTCTCGCCCTTGGAGGTGCTCGACCCCTTCGCGGAGATGTTGATGACGTCGGCGGAGAGCCACTTGCCCGCGATCTCGAAGCTGGACCGGGTGCGGGTGGAGTCCTCGAAGAACAGGTTGATGACCGTGCGGCCGCGCAGCGCGGGCAGCTTCTTGACCGAGCGCTTCTGCACGTCGTGCATCTCGGCCGCGGTGGCGAAGATCTGCTCGATCTGGCCGGCGTCGACGTCGTCGATGCTGAGCAGGTGCTTCATCGGATGGTCACCTCGTCCTCCCCGTCTGTCTCGACCAGGCGCAGGTGGACCCGCTCGGAGCGGGCCGTCGGCAGGTTCTTGCCGACGTGGTCGGCGCGGATCGGCAGCTCGCGGTGGCCCCGGTCGACCAGCACCGCCAGGCGGACCGCGGCCGGCCGGCCGAGGTCGCTGAGGGCGTCGAGCGCGGCACGGATCGTGCGGCCGCTGAACAGCACGTCGTCGACGATCACCACGGTCTTGCCGTCGATCCCGCCGGCAGGGATCTGGGTCTGGTGCGGACTGCGCGTCGGGTGGGTGCGCAGGTCGTCGCGGTACATGGTGACGTCCAGCGAGCCGGTCGCGACCGTCGTACCCTCCACCTCGGCGATCTTGGCCGCGATCCGCTGGGCCAGCGGCACACCGCGTGTGTGCAGGCCGAGCAGGAGCAGGTCCTCAGCGCCCTTGTTGCGCTCCAGGATCTCGTGCGAGATGCGGGTCAGCGCGCGGGCGACGTCGTCAGCATCCAGGACGACACGTCCCGGGGACGGGTGATCTACAGGCATCAGCGCCTGACTCCTTCTCCGCCTCACGGGACGGCTCGTTAAAGGTGTCGAACGTCAGCGCTCACCCTACCGTCTCCGGTTCAGGCGCCGGCTCGCAGCCGGTCGAGCAGCGGCCCGGCGGCCTCGCCGAGGAACCTGCGCTGGTGGCGGTCCCCGACCTGCACCAGCGCGACGTCGGTGAAGCCGGCACGCGGGTAGGCCAGCACGGCCTCGGCGATCGCGTCGAGGTCCGGGCCGCACGGGATGGACCCCGCGACGTCCTCCTCGCGGACGAACTGGCTCGCGCCGGCGAAGCCGCGCGGGTCCGGGAGCTCGGCGTTGACCGCCCAGCCGCCACCGAACCAGCGGAACTGCTCGTGCGCGAGCCGGCGGCCCTCCTCCTCGTCCGGCGCCCAGCAGATCGGGACCTGCCCGACGGCCCGTGCCGGGTCACCGATCCGCGGCGCGCCGCCGGTCGCGTTCCAGGTCGTGACCAGGTCGGCCGAGGGCTCGACCGCGATCAGGTGGTCGGCGAGCGGAGCCAGCGCCCCGATCGAGCGCGGCCCGCTGACGGCGACGCCGATCTGCAGCGGCCGGTCGGGGAGGTCCCACAGGCGGGCGGCGTCGGCGGCGTAGAACTCGCCGACGTGGTCGACGGTCTCGCCGGCCAGCAGGCTGCGGATCAGGTCGATGGCCTCCACCAGCATCGCGTGCCGGGTCTCGACGCCGGGCCAGCCCTCGCCGACCACGTGCTCGTTGAGCCGCTCCCCCGCACCGAGACCCAGGGTGAACCGGTCCTCGGAGAGGAGTGCGAGCGTCGCGGCCTTCTGGGCGACGACGACCGGGTGGTAGCGCACCGTCGGGCAGGTCACGTAGGTCATCAGCCCGACCCGCTCCGTCGCCTGCGCGGCAGCGCCGAGGACAGTCCAGGCGTACGGCGCGTGCCCCTGCTCCTCCAGCCACGGCGCGTAGTGGTCGCTGCAGACCTCGAAGTCGAAGCCCGTCCGCTCCGCGGCGACGGCGTACTCGACGAGCTCCCGGGGGCCGCTCTGCTCGGTCATCAGGGTGTAGCCGAAGTTGGTCATCCGGGGCGGGTACCCCGATCCGGGACCCGCTCACCTCCTCCGCACACACGACGACGGAGGGACCCGGGAGTCCCTCCGTCGTCACGTGGTGCGGATCGGCCGCTCAGCAGCGGATCACTTGAAGGCGTCCTTGACCTTCTCGCCGGCCTGCTTGAGGTCACCCTTGACCTGGTCGGCCTTGCCCTCGGTCTCGAGGTCCTTGTCGTCGCTGGCCTTGCCCAGCGCCTCCTTGGCCTCGCC
>DATFHM010000076.1:0-3462 GCA_035248385.1 Nocardioides sp.
GCCTCGAGCTGGTCGAGCGCCTCGCGGCCGTTGCCGGCCTCGGACGCCTCGAAGTCGAGGCCGGTCACGACGCGGCGCAGGATGCTGCGCATCGCCCGGGAGTCGTCGATGATCATCGCGCGCATGGTTCAGGCTCCTGTGGCGGTCAGTCGGGCCCCGAGGGAGGGGACTGCGGTTCGATCGACGGCGACGCCGTCGGCACGTTGGTGGGTCTGCACCCGGCCGAACTGCTCGCGACGCCAGGCCGCGGCGAGGTCGGGCGGGAAGTCGAGCGTCGTCTCCGAGGAGCCGAGCATCAGGTAGCCGTGCGGCGCCACCATCGGCAGCATCCGCCGCACGATGTCGTGCTTCGTGGCGGGCTCGAAGTAGATGAGGACGTTGCGCAGCAGCACGAGGTCGAAGGACCCGAGGCCGACGTACGGCGCCGCCAGGTTCATCTGCCGCGGGTGCACCCGGTCGCGGAGCCGTTCCAGGACCTGCCACTCGCGGCCCTCGCGGGTGAAGTAGCTGATCAGCCGGGTGGCCGGCAGGCCGCGGTTCACCTCGACCTGGCTGTAGCGGCCGGCCTTGACCCGCTCCACCATCTCGGTGGAGATGTCGGTCGCGACGATCTCGTAGTCCCAGCCGTCCGGCAGCCGCTCCTCGCACAGCATGGCGATGGAGTACGCCTCCTGGCCGCTGGAGCAGGCCGCGCTCCAGATCCGGATGGTGCGGTTGGGCAGGATCGCCGACGCCGACTGGGCCGTCCTGGCCGCGAGGATCGCGGGCAGCAGGTCGTCGGTGAAGACCTGGTACGGCGAGTTGTCGCGGAACCAGCTGGTCTCGTTGATGGTGAGGGCGTCCACGGCCTTGCGGCGCTCGACCGGGTCGACGGGCAGCCGGCGCACGTAGTCGTCGATGCTGAGGCCGGCGGCGTTCGCCAGGGGCGTGAGCCGGGCCTGGACCAGGTACTCCTTGCCCTCGTCGTACACCATCGAGGTCTCGCGCCGGACGAGGGCGGCGACCTGGGCGAAGGTGTCGTTGGAGGGGCTCACGCGAGTTGGATCGGCCTGGCGCGATAGTCCCTGACGAAAAGCACCTGAATTTGCCCGAGCGAGGTGCTTTTCGTCAGGGACTACCGCCGCGGGCCGATGGGCGCGGTGTGGATCCCATCCGAGTGGTCGTCGTCGACGACTCCGCGCTGGTACGACGGCTGGTCACGACCGCCCTGCGGGCCGCTCCCGACATCGAGGTGGCGGGGGTGGCCGAGGACGGGCTCGAGGCGATCGAGGTCGTCGACCGGCTTCGTCCCGACGTCGTCACGCTCGACATCGAGATGCCGCGGCTGGACGGCCTGGGCGCGCTGAGCGAGATCCGCGACCGGCACCCGCGGCTGCCCGTCATCATGTTCTCCACGCTGACCGAGCGGGGCGCGACCGCGACGCTGGACGCGTTGTCGCGCGGTGCCTCCGACTACGTCACCAAGCCCTCGAACACCGGCCAGATCGCCGATGGCATCGCCGCGATCCGCGACCAGCTCGTGCCCCGGATCCGGGCGCTCGCGAGGATGCGGCAGCTGGCTCCGGCCCCCGCGTCGGTACGGCGTCGGCCGCCGGTGTTCACCGGTCCTCCCGTGCGCGCGCTCGTCATCGGCTGCTCCACGGGCGGACCCGACGCGCTGGCCAAGCTGCTCCCGGAGCTGCCCGGCGACCTGGGTGTGCCGGTGCTGGTCGTCCAGCACATGCCACCCGTCTTCACCACGATGCTGGCGCAGCGCCTCGACAAGGCCTCGGCGCTCACCGTGCGCGAGGCCGCCGACGGCGACCTGGTGTCGCCCGGGTCCGTGCTGCTCGCCCCCGGCGACTTCCACCTGCAGGTGAGCTCGTTCGGGGGAGTGGTCCGCGCCGCCCTCGACCAGGGCCCACAGGAGAACTTCTGCCGCCCCGCCGTCGACGTCCTCTTCCGCTCCGCGGTCTCGGTGTGGGGCGGTGGCGTCCTCGCCGTCGTGCTCACCGGCATGGGCCAGGACGGCATGGTCGGTGCCGGGCTCGTCGCTGCCGCCGGCGGGCGGACCCTCGTCCAGGACGCCTCCACGTCCGTGGTGTGGGGGATGCCGGGCGCCGTCGCCAACGCCGGCCACGCGGCCGGTGTCCTGCCCCTGGCCGAGCTCCCCGCTGCGATCGTGTCGGCGGTGCGGGCTGGAGTTGCGCCCGTCGTTGGTTGAGTAGCCGCGAGCGCCAGCTGCCTTGGTCGTTGGTTGAGTAGGCGCGAGCGCCAGCGAGCGGCGTATCGAAACCAACTCATGCTGCCTGCGGGGCCGGTGTCTGGCGGCCGCACCGTAGCCGCCCGGCACCCCGCATCAAGGATGCTCGCTTCGCTCGCCCCGCTACGCGGCGCTTCGCGTCCTTGACCCGGGGTCCCGACCGGGCGGCAGGACGGCGCGGAGTCGGCACGGGCTTCGCCCGCGCCGCCGCTTCGCGGCCGCCACTAAAAGAGGCTCTGACCTGCGAAAACTCTCATGGAAACACTCGATAATCTGTTCGATAACTGGTATCATCAAGGTAGTTGATCAGCTCTATCTCGGGAGTGTCGATGACCGCGGAACAGGTGCCCTGTCACCCGATCCTCGCGTGCGCCCGAGGCCTCGAGAGGGCCTTGAAGTCGGTCGCGGAGATGCCGGCCGACTACCTCCGCACACGCGACAAGGAAGAAGCCCTCCTGACCCTGGCTCGCGTGAAGGCCGAGACCGCCGAGCTCGAACTCCGGCTGCTCGCGGCAGCATCTGATGTCGCCGAGGAGCACGCCGCCCGTGATGCCGGCACTTGGCTTGCCCACGCAACCCGCATTACCGCCCAAGCGGCCCGTGCCGACCTCCACCTCGCCACCGATCTCGAAGCCCACCCGCTGACCGCGGCCGCCATGCGGGCCGGCGAGGTCAACACCGCCCAAGCACGCGTCATCATCCGGTCGGTCGACAAGTTGTCCGACGAGGTCGACGACCTCACCAAAGCCCGCGCCGAGAAGCACCTCATCCACCTTGCCGGCACCTACGACCCCAAGGACCTCCGGGTCCTCGGCACCAAGATCCTCGAGGTCGTCGCACCCGACATCGCCGAGGCCGAGCTCGGCAAAGCCCTCGAACGCGAAGAGCATTCCGCCCGCGACAAGTGCTCGCTGAAGATGAGCCGCAGGGGCGACGGCACCACCAAGATCACCGCCCTGGTGCCCGACTCGATCGCCGAGCGCCTGACCACGTATCTGGATGCGGAGGACTCACCCCGCGTCACCAAGTCCCGGTCCCGGGGCGAGGCGTTCTGCCGGCTCTTGGAGATCCTCGACCCGAACCGGCTGCCCGACCACGGCGGCGACGCGACTGCGGTCGTCGTGACGATCCCGTTCGAGAACCTGGTCAACGAGCTCGGCTCGGCGATGCTCGGCTCCACTGTCATCTCAGCGTCCGAGGCCCGCCGGCTCGCGTGCACC
>DATFHM010000077.1:0-4379 GCA_035248385.1 Nocardioides sp.
GAGACGCCGCGGGGGTGCCTAGTTGTGGACCTGCTGCTCCCAGGGCGTGTTCAGCCGCTCGATCGCGGCCGTGACGCGCTCGCAGCACCGCCCGTCGCGGAGCACGAACGTCTCGCGGTTGCGCTCGAGGTAGACAGGGGCCGGCTCGAACCCGGCTGCGGCGATGCCCTCGACGGCCGCGACCGCGCCGGTGACGTCCTCGACCACCGGGCCGAACCCGTCGCGCTCGTACTCGAAGTATCCGGCTCGCCCCACGTGCGCACCGCTCTGGACAGCCTCGGCGTCGAACTGGAAGTAGACGACCGGCCGGTCCAGGTACGCCGCGTTGAACGCCGTCGAGGAGAAGTCGGTGACCATCATCCGCGCCCGCGCGAACAGCTCCTGCACGTCCTGGCCGTGGTAGCTCAGCGGTGTGACATGCGCGGGAAGGTCCAGCAGCGGCAGCGCCGGCTGCAGGTTCGGGTGCGGCAGGAAGCCGAGCGTGAGGCCCTGCTCGGCGCAGGCGCGTGCCACGCGCTCGTCGGTGAGGAACCCGAGCCACTGGCGCAGGAACTCCGAGCCGAGCAGCTCGGGGGTGATCTCGCGCCGCTGGCTGCCGATCGCCGCGGGCGGGGTGAGGCTGTCGCGCCAGGTCGGCGCGACCAGCAGCAGATCGCGCCTGTCGGCCGGGAACCTCTCGCCGGCCTTGAGCAGCCGGTCGAAGCGCGGCAGCCCGCTCAGGATGGTCTCCCGGTCGGTGTAGCGGTACGGCGTGTCGTCACCGACGATGGACTCGTACTCGGCCCGGGTGCTGGTGACGAAGGTGTCGAGCTCCTTCGGGTTGAGCCAGGCGGAGAGGTCGTCCTTGATGACGCCGTGCTGGAGGAAGTGGAAGCGCCACTTCGGGTCGGTGAACTCCAGGACCGCCTGCGGCTCGACCACGGCCGCGTCGGCGTGCGAGGACAGCAGGTGGGCGGCGTTGGCCATCAGCAGCATCCAGTCGAAGGAGCCGTAGGCGACGAGCCGGTCGCCGTGGCCCTCGGCCTTGAACCGCGCCCACTCCGCGCCGCCCTTCTCCAGCACGAACCAGGCGTTGATGTCGGGGTGGTGGTCGCGCACGTGGCGGAACAGGATCTCGGCGCTGTCCAGCGCGTCGTGCACGCGGTCGACGAAGACCCAGGCGCCGGCGTACTTGGTGGCGCGCGGAGCGCGGAGCTGGGCGAGCCGGCCACGGCGGCTGCGCGGCCGCTTCGGGATCACCCCGGGCGGGAGCTCCTCCTGGAGGCGGCCCGACGCCGGGTTGAGCCGCCAGCGGACCTGGCCGGGCGGCGCGTAGGCGACGGGCTCGGCCACGTCCTCGTACTTGATCTCGACCGGCTCGCCGTCCAGCAGCAGCCGCGTGGTGCAGTCGCTGGGCAGCCAGGCGATGCGCTCGCGCATGAGCACCCGTCCGGCGTACTCGTAGACGCGGTCCTTGGCGTGGAGCGGCGTCCACGGCTGGCCGTCGACGAGCCACTCCTCGGCCGGTCGCTCACCCGCGTAGTGGTACGACGCCCGGACCGTCTGCTCCTCCTGGTCCAGCTGCCCGTACTGCACGTAGGGCTGGTGCCAGCCCGAGTAGGCGTGGTGCAGGACGCGGCGTGCCCCCGTGCCGATCGACGGCGACGCGAAGAGCATCGCCCGGTCGACGTCGAAGGTCGCCAGGACCTGCTGGAACAGGTCGTGGAAGCGCTCGGAGATCGCGGGGTCCTCCGTGGCGGGCGTCGGCTTGGTGGAGTCCGGCTCGAAGAAGTACCAGCCGAGCTCGTAGACCAGGAACGACGTGAGCCAGCCGGGCACGAACCCGTGCGTCGCCTTCGCGTGCCGCGCCACCTCGAGGTAGCCGTGCTCCAGGACGTCGGTGTAGCGGCGTACGTCGCGCTTGGCGGTCTGCAGCGTCGAGGTGTTGTTGGCGCGCTGGCGGTAGTGGTAGACGGCGCTGGACACGAACGCGACCACGGGCGGCTCGTGGTGCAGCAGGTAGTGGGCGTTGAAGTGCCCGTCCTCGAAGTTCGGCCGGACCCGCGGGTCGAACTGGACGCCGGCCTCGCGGAGCCGGTCGAGCAGGAAGAAGCTCGTGTTGGAGGCCCCGTGGAAGCGCTCCGGGTTCTGCCCCAGGTCGACGACCCGGTCGCCGTTGAACATGAACCGCAGTGGGTGTCCGTCCTTGATGACGCCCGTCGCCTCTTCCCACATCACCCGCCGGGTGGCCACCATGTCGATGCGGTGGCCGGCGTCCCGCTCGTCCAGGAAGCTGCGGATGGCGGACAGGTAGCCGGCCGTCAGCACGTCGTCGGGGTCGGGGAACGTGACCCACTCGCCGGTGGCCTCGGCCATGCCGTGGTTGCGGGCCGGGCCCTGGCCCGCGTTGGCCTGGGTGACGACGCGTACGGCGGGGTTGCGGGCCGCCCACGCCTCGAGCAGGGCGTGCGTGCTGTCGGTCGACCCGTCGTCGACCATGATGACCTCGACGTCGTCGAGGCCGCCGTCCTGGTTCTCGATCGACGCGATGAACTCGGGCAGGTAGGCGCTCACGTTGTACGCGGCGCTGACCAGCGAGAAGCGCGGCCGGGTCCGGCTCATCGAGCAGTGCTCCCGGTCCGGCGCAGCGCCCGGCGGCGTACCCGGCCGGCGAGGGCGCGCGCGAGCTGCCGGGTGGAGAGCTCGTCGACGGAGCGGTGCTTGAGGGCGTGCCGCTGCTTCGCGATCCGCTCGCGGGCCTTGTCGAGCTTGTCCTGGGTGGTGCGCATCTGGCGGACGCCGGCGGTCATGGCACCGACGATGGCGTCTGCCGCCAGGTCGAGGGGCACCTCGGTGATCGGGGCGAGCGGGTCGGCGGCAGCCGGTCCACGGCGCAGGGCGTCGAGGTCGCCGATGACCATGTCGTCGAGGGCGCGGAGCCGCTCGATGATGTCCTCGGCGTCGCGCTCGCCCTGCTCGACGGCCCACGGCGGCATCTGGCTGCGCGGCTCGTCCGGGGGCGGCGTACGCCCCTCGACCAGCTGCAGCAGCATCCCGCCGCGCACGACCTTGCTGTACTCGTCCCAGCTGTAACCGCCGTCGATGCGCGCCAGCACCTTGCTGAGAAGCTCGGCCTCCGGTGCCGTGAGACCGCGGTTGGACTTGGCCGGCTGGTTCGACAGCGTCCCCTCGGGAAGGTCCAGGAGCTGCTCGAAGGTGCGCGGTAGCAGCGACCGGTCCCCCTCGTCGAGCACGAGCACATTCATCCGGTCCGGCGTCACCTCGGTGGCCCACCGCTCAGCCAGCGACGCCGCGTCCGCCCAGAACCAGAACGTGGACGGCGGGTCCTCCGAGCTCGCGCGGCGGAACTGGACGTCCAGCCACTCGTCGAGGGTTCGGTCCCAGCCCTGGCGCAGGACCTGTTGCCAGGTCGACACCGCGATGGAGGCGGGGTTGCGCGCCGCCATGATGAGGTGCACCCGATCGGGGCCGAGGTCGCGCACGAGCTTGGCTCGTTGCTCTTCGTCGGACTGGGCGAAGAACTCGCTGCTGATCACCACTCGGCCCGTCGCCGCCCGGGCGTCCTGCACGACTCTGTCCCAGACCGCGGGGTCGGGCGTGGCCTCGCCATCGTGGCTCCATCCCGCGGACAGGCGGCGCAGGGAACGCGCCTCGTCGTGGTGCGCACCCTTGGTGCCGGGGTACAGGACGCCGGCCTCCGCCATCGCCGGCCGGGCGTGGTGCAGCATCGACTGGAGCGCGGTCGTCCCGGTCTTGTGAGGCCCGATGTGGACGAGAATGGCGTCGGAAGGCAGGGCACTCACCGTTCTGGGCACCGGGTCAGCCTAATGAGTCGCCCCGGGTCTTCCGCAGGAGCGGTGCCGCCCGGGTCCGTGCCGTGTCCGCGCCGTGTTCGCTCCTAGCGGACGAGATCGGTGAGATATCGGGAACGCGTAGGCTGCAGGTGGGGTTGTCTGTGAAGTGACCCCCGAGTCTGGAGGAGCGAATATGTTCGAGCGGTTCACCGACCGAGCCCGACGCGTCGTCGTGCTGGCCCAGGAAGAGGCCCGCATGCTCTCGCACAACTACATCGGCACCGAGCACATCCTGCTCGGCCTCATCCACGAGGGTGAGGGCGTCGCGGCGAAGGCGCTGGAGTCGCTCGACATCTCGCTGGAAGCCGTGCGCGCGCAGGTGGAGGAGATCATCGGCCAGGGCCAGCAGGCCCCGTCCGGGCACATCCCCTTCACGCCGCGCGCCAAGAAGGTGCTCGAGCTGTCCCTGCGCGAGGCGCTGCAGCTCGGCCACTCCTACATCGGCACCGAGCACATCCTGCTCGGCCTGATCCGCGAGGGCGAGGGCGTCGCCGCCCAGGTGCTGCAGAAGCTCGGCGCCGACCT
>DATFHM010000078.1:0-2827 GCA_035248385.1 Nocardioides sp.
TGGGCGGGCGTCCGCGGCCGGTGGCTGCACCTGCTCGGGGTGCTCGGGATCGTCGGCTTCGTGCTGCTCGCCCGCACCGAGCCCAGCGTGCTGCGTGCCGCGGCGATGGGCACGGTCGGGCTCTTCGCCCTCGGCTCCGACAGCCGACGGCGCGGCCTGCGTGCCCTCGGTGTGGCGGTGGTGGCGCTGATGCTGCTGCAGCCGTCCCTGGCGGTCTCCGCGGGCTTCGCCCTGTCCGTGCTCGCGACAGCCGGGATCGTGCTGCTCGGCCCGCCGTTCCTGCGTGCGCTGGGGCGGTGGCTGCCTGCCGTCCTGGCCGAGGCGATCGCGGTCCCGCTCGCCGCCCAGCTCGCCTGCACGCCGGTCATCGCGGCGCTGTCGGGCCAGGTCAGCCTGGTGGCGGTGGCGGCCAACCTGCTCGCCGCCCCGGTCGTCGGCCCCGCCACGGTGCTGGGCCTGGTCGGCGGGCTGGTCGACCTCGTGTGGCCCTGGGCGGGCCGCCTGCTGGCTCTGCCGGCCGCCTGGTGCGCGGGCTGGCTGCTCGCGGTGGCGCGCCACGGCGCCGCACTCCCGGGCGCTGCGATCGGCTGGAGCGCGACGGCGCTGTCGCTCGCCGTGCTGACCGTGCTCTGCCTCGTGGCCGCGGTCGGCCTGCCCGCGCTGCTCCGGCGACGGCGGTGGGCCCTGACCGCCTTCGTGCTCGGCTTCGCCTTCCTGGTGGGGTTCCCGGGTCGGATCTGGTCCCTGCCCGGGAGCTGGCCGCCGAAGGACTGGATCATGGCCGCCTGCGACGTCGGCCAGGGCGACGGCCTCGCCGTGGCCGTCGGCCCGCACGCCGCGATCGTCGTGGACACCGGGCCGGACCCGACCGTCGAGGACCGCTGCCTCGACCGGCTCGGTGTCCGCCAGGTCCCGCTGCTGGTCCTCACCCACTTCCACGCCGACCACGTCGACGGCTTGAGCGGCGCCCTGTCCGGCCGGCACGTGGGGGAGATCGAGACGACCGAGGTGCTCGACCCACCCGCCGGCGCGCGGGAGGTCCAGGAGACGGCGGCGCGGGCCGGCGTACCGGTCCGGCTGGCGCCGTACGGGCTGACCCGGCGGTACGGCGACGTGACCGTGCAGGTGCTCTACCCGGACCTCACCCACACCGAGCCGGGCGCCGGTGACGGCAGCTCGGCCAACAACTCCAGCGTGGTGCTGCTGGTCGAGTCGCACGGCCTGCGCCTGCTGCTCACCGGCGACGTGGAGCCGCCCGGCCAGGCCGAGCTCGCCCAGGCCTACCCGGGCCTCCACGTCGACGTGCTCAAGGTCCCGCACCACGGCTCCCGCTACCAGGAGCCGGACTGGCTGACCTCGCTGCACGCCCGCGTGGCCGTCATCTCGGTCGGTGCCGACAACGACTACGGGCACCCCGCGCAGAGCACGATCGACACCCTGCAGCGCTCCGGCGTGGAGGTCTCCCGCACCGACCAGGACGGCGGGGTCGCCGTCGTCGCGCGGGACGGCGCGCCCGCACTGGTCACCGAGAAGTGAGTCGGTCGTCGCCTCTAGACTTCCCGCCATGCGGGTCGACGAGGTGCTGGGGCGGATCATCCTCGTGACCGGCAAGGAGGAGTTCCTCGGGGCGCGCGTCGTGGCGCAGGTCAAGGAGACCGTGCGCGCGCACGACCCCGAGGCCGAGGTCTCCGACGCGGTCGCCGGCGACCTCACCGGCGCCGGCCTGGACGAGCTGTCGGCGCCCTCCCTGTTCTCCGCCATCCGCTGCGTCGTCGTGCAGGGTCTGGAGAACCTGCCCGACGAGTCGGTCGAGGGCCTGCTGGCCTACGCCGCCGAGCCGTCCGAGGACGTCGCCCTCGTCCTGGTCCACGGCGGTGGCCAGAAGGGCAGCGGCGTGCTCACCAAGCTGCGCAAGCTGCCGGCCGTCATCGAGCACAAGTCCGAGGAGCTCAAGCCCTCGGAGTTCCCCCAGTTCGTCGCCTCCGAGCTGCGCCGGCACGGGGCGAGTGCCGACCGCGAGGCCGCCGACGTGCTGGTCGAGGCCGTCGGCCGGGACCTCCGGTCCCTCGCGGCGGCGGCCGATCAGCTGGCCAGCGACTTCCCCGGGGAGAAGATCACCGAGGAGAAGGTACGTCGCTACTTCGGCGGCCGTGCCGAGGCGAAGTCCTTCGCGGTCGCGGACGCCGCGTTCGCCGGCCGGACGCAGGTGGCCCTGGAGGAGCTGCGCTGGGCCCTGGACACCGGCACCCCGGCGGTCCTGGTCACCTCCGCCTTCGCCGGGAGCGTGCGCGGCCTGGCCCGGTTCACGGGCGCCCCGCGGGGCATGCGCGACGCCGACCTGGCCCGCGAGGTCGGCGTACCTCCCTGGAAGCTGCGGACCATCCGCGACCAGGCCCGGTCCTGGAACGAGCCCGGGCTCGCCCGCGCGATCCGCGCCGTCGCCCAGGCCGACGCCGACATCAAGGGCGCCGCCAGCGACGCGTCGTACACGCTGGAGCGGCTCGTCCTCACCATCAGCGGCCTGCGCTCCGGCCGCTGATCGCGATGCGCCGCACGGCGGCTCAAAAACGCAAGAAGCCGCCCCGAGGGGCGGCTTGATGCTGAAGAGCTACCTCAGAGCGAGGCGGCCTTCTTGCTGATGGCCGACTTGCGGTTCGCAGCCTGGTTCTTGTGGATGACGCCCTTCGAGACGGCCTTGTCCAGCGCGCGGTTCGCGGCCTTGCCGGCCTCGATCGCCTTGTCCTTGTCGCCGGCCTCGGCGGCCTCGCGGAACTTGCGGACGGCGGACTTCAGACCGGTCTTGACGGCCTTGTTGCGCTCGCGCGCC
>DATFHM010000079.1:0-2840 GCA_035248385.1 Nocardioides sp.
ACCACGGCGATGACGACGTAGTTCAGGTTCCCGACCAGCATCATCACCGGCATGATCAGGCCGCTGACGAACTGCGCCCGCCAGGCCGACTCGTAGAGCGAGCCGTTGTGCTCGGCGAAGGTCGCCTCGACCTCGGCCCGGCGGCCGAAGACCGACACCAGGGCGTGGCCCGAGATGGCCTCCTCGATCTGGGCGTTGAGCTTGCCGGTCTGGCGCCACTGGTTGATGAACTGCGACTGCGAGCGCTTCATGATCCGCGCCGTCACGAACATCGAGACCGGCACCGACACCAGCGCGATCAGCGCCAGCACCCAGCTGATCCAGATCATCATCGACAGCACCGCGACCACGGACAGGACCGAGGACAGCAGCTGGCTCATTGTCTGCTGCATGCTCTGCGCGAGGTTGTCGATGTCGTTGGTGATGCGGCTCAGCAGCTCGCCGCGCGGCTGCCGGTCGAAGTAGGCCAGCGGCAGCCGGTTAACCTTGTCCTCGACGTCGGAGCGCATCCGGCGGATGGAGCGCTGGACGATCCGGTTGACCAGGAAGCCCTGGCCCCAGGCGAGCACCGAGCCCACGACGTACACGGCCAGGACGAGCAGCAGGATGTGGCCGACCGCGGTGAAGTCGATGCCGACTCCGGGGATCACGTCCATGCCGCGGAGCATGTCGGCGAACGAGCCGTTGCCGGACGCCTCCGCACCGGCGATCGCCTGGTCCTTCGTGATGCCCGCGGGCAGCCGGGTCCCGATGAAGCCCGCGAACACCTTGTCGGTGGCACGGCCGAGCAGCCGCGGGCCGAACGCCAGCAGGACGGTGGACCCGATCGCCAGCAGGAGTACGCCGTACAGCATCCCCCGCTCCGGGGCGAGCTCGCGCAACAGCCGCTTGGCGGAGGCCTTGAAGTTGTCGGCCTTCTGGCCGACCATGCCGCCGCCCATCGGGCCGCGGCCCGGGCCGGGACCCGCGACGACCCGCTCGGTCGTCTTCATCTCGGTCTGCTTGGAGTCGCTCATGCCGCCACCTCGTCGCCGATCCCCTGGCTCGCCGCGATCTCCTGGTACGTCGGACTGCTCGCCATCAGCTCGTCGTGGGTGCCGCGCCCCACGACCTCGCCGTCGTCGAGGACCAGGATCAGGTCGGCGTCGCGGATCGTGGCGATCCGCTGCGCCACGATCACCACGGTGGAGTCGCGGGTCTCGGGCTTGAGCGCGGCGCGCAGCCGGGCGTCGGTGGCCAGGTCCAGCGCCGAGAACGCGTCGTCGAAGAGGTAGATCTCGGGTCGGCGTACCAACGCGCGGGCGATGGCGAGGCGCTGCCGCTGCCCACCGGACACGTTGGTGCCGCCCTGCGCGATCGGGGCGTCGAGCTGCTCGGGCATCGCCCGCACGAAGTCGGCACCCTGGGCGATCTCGAGCGCCTCCCACAGCTCCTCGTCGGTCGCGTCCGGCTTGCCGTGCCGCAGGTTGGAGCGGACCGTGCCGGAGAACAGGAAGGCCCGCTGCGGGATGAGCCCGAGCTTGGACCAGAGCAGCTCCTCGTCGAGGTCGCGGACGTCGACGCCGTCGACCAGCACGCGACCGTCGGTGGCGTCGAGCAGTCGCGGCACCAGGTTGACCAGCGTGGTCTTGCCGGCGCCGGTCGAGCCGATCACCGCCACGGTCTGGCCCGGGCGGGCGTTGAAGCTGACGTGCCGCAGCACCGGCTGCTCGGCGCCCGGGTAGGTCAGGGAGACCCGCTCGAAGTCGAGGTGCCCGGCGACCGACACCGAGGTCACCGGCTGGGCCGCCGGGACCACCGAGGAGTCGGTGGCGAGCACGCCGCCGATCCGGTCGGCGCACACCGCCGAGCGCGGCACCATCATCAGCATGAAGGTGCTCATCATCACCGACATGACGATCTGCATCAGGTAGGAGAGGAACGCCGTCATCGCGCCCGGCTCCATGGTGCCGGCGGCGATCCGGTGACCGCCGAACCAGATCAGCGCGACGCTCGCGCCGTTGGCCACGAGCATCACGATCGGGAACATCGCGGCCATCCACGAACCGGCCTTCAGCGAGACGTCGGTGAGCGCGTCGTTGGCCTCGGCGAACCGCTCCGTCTCCAGCGGCTCACGGACGAACGCCCGCACGACGCGGATGCCGGTGATCTGCTCGCGCAGCACCTTGTTCACGCCGTCCAGGCGCTCCTGGACCTTGCGGAAGTAGGGCACCATCCGGCTCACCACGAAACCCACGAGCACGGCCAGGGTCGGTACGACGGCGGCGACCAGCCACGACATGCCGAAGTCGACGCGCATCGCCATCACGATCGAACCGACCATCATGATCGGGATCTGCACCGCCATGGTGCACGTCATCATCGTGAGCATCTGGACCTGCTGGACGTCGTTCGTGGCGCGGGTGATCAGCGACGGCGCACCGAAGGTCGTCACCTCGCGGCTCGAGAAGCGGCCGACGCGGTGGAACACCGCCGCCCGCAGGTCGCGCCCGAAGGCCATCGCGACGTGCGACCCGAACCAGGCCGCGGTGATGGAGCACACCGCCTGGCCCAGCGAGATCGCGAGCATGATCGCGCCGCTCTGGATGACATACGACGTGTCGCCCCGCACCACGCCCTTGTCGATGATGTCGGCGTTGAGCTTGGGCAGGTAGAGCATCGCGGCGGTGGAGCCGAGCTGCAGCACCACGATGGCGGAGAGCCAGCCCCGGTAGGGGCGCAGGTGCTCGCGCATGAGTCTCAGGAGCATCAGATTTCCTCCCTCGTCACGGCGCCGTAGAGCACCGTGTCGACGATCTGCTCCGGCGTGAGGATCTCCCCGCCGGAGAACTTGGGGTGGC
>DATFHM010000080.1:0-4669 GCA_035248385.1 Nocardioides sp.
TCGGGTCCAACCCTCGCCGTCGCCACGAGCGTGTCCTAGCGTGACTTCCGTGCCCGCACACGCCGACCTCGTGACCGTCAACGGCCTGCCGCTCCACCCCCTCGTCGTGCACGCGACCGTGGTCACGCTGCCGGTGACGGCGGTGCTGGCGCTGCTCTACGTCTACCGCGCCAACACCGGCTCCCGGCTCAAGCCGCGCGAGGACGGCAGGCTACGGCTGGCGCTGCTCGTGCTCGCGATCGTGTGCGCGGCGCTGGTGTGGCTCACCCGGTTCAGCGGCTTCCAGCTGCGCGACGCGCTGGGCATGCCGGCGCCGGTCGTGCACAACCACGAGGTGTGGGCGGACCGGCTCGCCTGGGCGACGTACGCCTTCGCGGTGGTGGCCGTCGTCGTGTCGTTCCGCGACCAGCGCGCCGACTGGATGCGCGGGCTGCTGCACGCGCTGCTCGTGGTCGCCGCGGTCGGCGTCGTGGTGCTGTGCGGGTTCGCCGGCGACGCCGGTGCCCAGCTGGTCTACGGCGGCGTCAGTAGTCGGTGACGGAACGGGCGGCGAGGAGCCGCCGGAAGGACGCGACCCGGTCGGGGTCGGCGTCCCCCCGGGCGATGGCCTCGTCCAGCCCGCACTCGGGCTCGTCCTCGCCGTGCGTGCAGCCGCGCGGGCAGTCCTCGGTCATCTCGTCGAGGTCGGGGAACGCCTCGATCAGCTGCTCCGGCTGCACGTGCGCGAGCCCGAAGGACCGGATGCCCGGGGTGTCGATGATCTGACCGGCACCGTCCGGCAGCTCGAGCAGGTACGCCGACGTCGAGGTGTGCCGGCCGCGCCCGGTGACCGCGTTGACGTGGCCGGTCTCGCGGTGCGCGTCGGGCACCAGCGCGTTGACCAGGGTCGACTTCCCGACGCCGCTGTGCCCGACGAGCACGCTGGTGTGCCCCTCGAGCACCTCGCGGATCGCGGAGAGCTCGGCGCCGCGCTGCGTGACGACGTACGGGACCCCCAGCGAGCGGTACGTCGACAGCAGCGACTCGGGGTCCTTCAGGTCGGCCTTGGTCAGGAAGAGCACCGGCTTCATCCCCGAGGCGTACGCCGCCACCAGGGCCCGGTCGATCAGCCGCGGCCGAGGTTCCGGGTCGGCGAGCGCGGCCACCACGACGAGCTGGTCGGCGTTGGCCACGATGATCCGCTCGACCGGGTCGTCGTCGTCGGCCGTGCGCCGCAGGGTGGTGCTGCGCGGCCTGACCTCGACGATCCGCGCCATCGTGCCGTCGTTGCCCGACACGTCCCCGACGACCCGCACGTGGTCACCGACCACGACGCCCTTGCGGCCCAGCGGCCGCGCCTTCATCGCGTAGACGGAGCGCCCGTCGATGAGCAGCGTGAAGCGGCCGCGGTCGACGGTGATGACCAGGCCGTCGACGGCGTCGTCGTGGGTGGGACGGTCCTTGGTCCGGGGGCGGGTACGCCGGCGCGGTCGGTCGTAGTGCTCGACGTCGTGCTCGTCGTACCGCGCCATCAGAACAGCCCGGCCCAGAACGTCGCGAAGTCCGGGAAGGTCTTGCCGGTGGTGGCGATGTCCTCGACCTCGACGCCCGGCACCGCGGCGCCGATGATCACGCCGGCGTGGGCCATCCGGTGGTCGGCATAGGTGTGGAAGACACCGCCGTGCAGGGGAGCGGGGCGGATCTCGAGGCCGTCCTCGAGCTCGGTCACGTCGGCGCCCAGCGCACCCAGCTCGCGGGCGAGCGCCGCCAGCCGGTCGGTCTCGTGGCCGCGGATGTGGGCGATCCCGGTGAGCCGCGACGGCGTCACCGCCAGCGCGCACAGCGCCGCGACCGCGGGGGCGAGCTCGCCGACGTCGTGCAGGTCGAGGTCGACGCCCTCCAGCCGGGCCGGGCCGGTGACGGTGAGGCCGTCGTCGGACAGAGACACGGTGCAGCCCATGTCGGCGAGGATCTGGCGCAGCGCGTCGCCGGCCTGCGTCGTGCGCCACGGCCAGTCGCGCACGGTCACGGTGCCGCCGGAGACGGCGGCCAGAGCCAGGAACGGCGCGGCGTTGGAGAGATCGGGCTCGATCGCCTCGTCGTACGCGCTGATCGGGCCGGGCGCGACCGCCCACCGGTTGGCGTCCGAGTCGTCGACCGCGACCCCTCGGTCGCGCAGCATGGCGACCGTCATCTCGATGTGGGGGAGCGAGGGGATCGGCTTGCCGTCGTGGCGTACGTCGATGCCCTGCTCGAAGCGCGCACCCGCGAGCAGCAGCGCCGACACGAACTGCGAGGAGGCGCTGGCGTCGATGACGACCGTGCCGCCGGCGACCGTGCCGGTTCCCCGCACCATGAACGGCAGCCGGTCGCCTTCGGAGATGTCGATGCCCAGGCCGCGCAGGGCGGTGAGGATCTCGCCGACGGGCCGGTTGCGCATGTGCGCGTCGCCGTCGAACGCGACCTCGCCGTCCACCAGTCCCGCGACGGGCGGCACGAACCGCATCACCGTCCCCGCCAGCCCGCAGTCGACGTTCGCGCCCTGCGCCACCGCACCCGACAGCGGCGTCACCAGCCAGTCCTCGCCGGTCGTGTCGACGGTGGCGCCCAGCGACGTCAGCGCCTGCGCCATCAGCAGCGTGTCGCGCGACCGCAGCGCCCGGCGTACGACGGACGGGCCGTCCGCCAGCGCCGCAAGGACCAGCGCCCGGTTGGTGAGCGACTTGCTGCCCGGGAGCCGGACGACGGCCTCGAGACCGGGGGTGGCGACAGGAGCGGGCCAGAGGTCGGTAGTCATGACGCGCCGCAGTCTACGGTTGTCTGCATGTGCGGTCGCTACGCATCCAGCCGGTCCCCGGAGGACCTGGTCGAGGAGTTCGACGTCCTGGACCCGCGGTTCGAGGCGCCGCTGGCGCCGTCGTACAACGTCGCGCCGACCGACAAGGTCTACGCGGTGATGGAGCGGGCCCGCACCGAGGAGGACGGCAGCAAGGGCGATCCGGTGCGCCAGCTGCGCGAGCTGCGCTGGGGCCTGGTGCCGTCCTGGGCGAAGGACGCGAGCATCGGCAGCCGGATGATCAACGCCCGGCTGGAGACCGCGCCCGAGAAGCCGGCGTTCCGCAAGGCCTGGGCGAGCCGGCGCTGCCTGCTGCCGGCCGACGGCTACTTCGAGTGGTACGACACCCAGCAGACGACGGCCAAGGGCAAGCCGGTCAAGCAGCCGTTCTTCATCACCCCGGCTGACGGGTCGATCCTCGCGATGGCCGGTCTCTACGAGATCTGGCGCGACCGCAGCCTGCCCGAGGACGACCCCGAGGCGTTCCGGTGGAGTTGCACGATCCTCACCACCGAGGCCGAGGACGAGATCGGGCAGATCCACGACCGGATGCCGCTGATCGTGCCGCGCGACCGCCGCGACGCGTGGCTGTCGCCGGCCACCACGGCCGACCACCTCACCGAGCTCGTCGTGCCGGCGCAGCAGAGCGGGCTGCACGCGTTCCCGGTCTCGCCGGCCGTCGGCAACGTCCGCAACAACAGCCCCGAGCTGGTCGAGCCACTGGCGGCGGAGGACGAGGAAGGTGGTCTGTGGTGACCGAGCGGATCATCCCCACCGAGTACGGCGAGGGCCGGCTGGTCACCCGCCGCGCGACCCGCCCGATCGCGACCCTGCTGCTCAGCCACGGCGCCGGCCGCGGCATCGACTCACCCGACCTCGAGGCACTCGCCAGCGAGCTGCCGAGGCTCGGGATCAGCGTGCTGCTCTGGGAGCAGCCGTGGGTCCGCGCCGGCCGGAAGGTCGCGAGCCCGCCGGCCACCCTCGACGTCGGCCTGCGGGCCGCGGCGGCCACCCTGCGGCCCACGACCCCGCTGGTGGTGGGTGGTCGCAGCGCCGGCGCCCGCTCTGCCCTGCGCTGTGCGACCGGCCTCGGTGCCGCGGGCTGCCTGGCGATCTCGTTCCCGCTGCACCCGCCCGGCAAGCCGGAGCGGAGCCGTCTCGACGAGCTGGTCGGCGCCGGCGTACCCACCCTGGTGGTGCAGGGGGAGCGCGACCCGATGGGGCGGCCCGAGGAGTTCCCCGACCCGCTCCCCGCGGAGGTCGCGATGGCCGTCGTACCGGCGGCCGACCACGGTCTGAAGGTGCCGAAGGCTGCGCCGCTGAGCCAGGAGGACGCGCTCGACCTCGTGGCGGAGTCGGCGGCGGAGTGGATCACCCGGGACATCGCCGGGAACGCTCGCCGGGAATGAAGGCCGCCGATGGGGCGTTCCGGTTCACATGATGGCGACGTTGGAGAGGCCCGCGACGAGCGGAGCCGTAGGCTTGGGCGCGATGCCCGACACTCCTGACCTGACCTCGCTGGACGACCTCGACCTCGACGACCTCGCCGCTCTCGGCGACGCCGAGGAGATCGACGTCGCCACGGAGACGCCCGAAGCGCGCGCCGCGCGGTTCGAGCGCGACGCCCTGCCCTACCTCGACCAGCTCTACTCGGCGGCCATGCGGATGACCCGCAACCCGGCCGACGCCGAGGACCTGGTCCAGGAGACCTTTGCCAAGGCGTTCTCCGCGTTCCACCAGTTCCGGCCGGGCACGAACCTCAAGGCGTGGCTCTACCGGATCCTGACCAACACCTTCATCAACTCCTACCGGAAGAAGCAGCGGCAGCCGCAGCAGTCGCTCACCGGTGACAGC
>DATFHM010000081.1:0-5786 GCA_035248385.1 Nocardioides sp.
CGGGCTGGTCTGGTGGGTCTGCCGCAACCTCAACCTGTCGGGGTGCACGTGGCTGTCGACGACCGAGGGCGGGCAGTGCTTCAGCTGCGACCTCACCCGGACCCGGCCCAGCGACGACGACCCGGTCGGGCTGGCGAACTACCCCGAGGCCGAGCAGGCCAAGCGGCACCTGGTCGTCGAGCTGGACACCCTGGGCCTGCCGATCCGCACGAAGGAGGAGGACCCCACCGACGGGCTCGCCTTCGACCTGCTCTCCAGCGTCTCCGCCGACGTCACCATCGGCCACGACGGCGGCGTCATCACCATCGACCTGGCGGAGAGCGACGACGCCTACCGGGAGAAGATCCGCGCCCGGCTGGCCGAGCCGTACCGCACGATGCTCGGCCACTTCCGGCACGAGATCGGGCACTACTACGAGTGGCAGCTGGTCCGGGGCGGGGAGCTCATCGAGCGGTGCCGCGCCCTGTTCGGGGACGAGGAGGCGTCGTACGAGGACGCGCTCCAGCGGCACTACTCGCAGGGCCCGCCGACCGACTGGGAGGCGTCGTACATCTCGACGTACGCGACGATGCACCCGTTCGAGGACTTCGCCGAGACCTGGGCGCACTACCTGCACATCACCGACACCCTCGAGTCCGCGGCGGCCCATGGCCTGACCCCGGTCGCGTCGCCCAGCGCCTTCACGCTTTTCCGGGACGTCGTCACCGGCGTGTGGGTGCCGCTGTCGCTCGCGCTCAACGTCATCAACCGGAGCATGGGGCGCGACGACCTCTACCCGTTCGTCATCGTGCCCCCGGTGCTCGACAAGCTCGACTTCGTCGCCGACCTCGTGCGCTCGGCCGCCGGCAGCGCCGGCACGCCGTGCTGATCGTCGACCTCCTCGCGACGCTGGTGTTCGCGGTGTCCGGTGGGCTGACCGCGGTCCGGGCGCGGATGGACGTCGTCGGGGTGATGGTGCTGGCCGCGGTCACCGGCATCGGCGGCGGGCTGATCCGCGACGTGCTGATCGGCGCGACTCCCCCGGTCACCCTCACCGACTGGCGGTACGTCGTGGTCCCGATCGTGGCCGGTCTCGCCACCTTCCTCTTCCACCCGCAGCTCGGTCGCCTCGAGCGCCCCATCAAGGTGTTCGACGCCTTCGGCCTCGGCCTGTTCACCGTGGCGGGCGCGCTGAAGGCCGCCGACCACGGCGTCACCCCGATCGGGGCGATCGCCCTCGGGGTGGTCACCGGGGTCGGTGGCGGGGTGCTGCGCGACATCCTCACCAACCAGGTGCCACTCGTGCTGCGCAAGAGCGAGCTCTACGCGATCCCGTCCGCGGTCGGCGCGGCCCTGGCCGTGCTCGGGCACCGCGCGGACCAGCCCGACGGGCTGGTCCTCCCGGTGTCGGCCGCGGTGGTCATCGGCTGGCGGCTGCTCGCCATCTGGCGCGGCTGGACGTCCCCCGACGTCGACCACACCGCGACCTGGCGCCGCCGCGCCTGAGCCGCCGAGACCCGGGTTTGTCGCACCCGAGACCCGGGTTTGTCGCACCCGAGAGCAGTCGACTCGACGGTGACATCCCCGGGGCTCGACGGTGACAAACCCGGGTCTCGGCGCATCAGGCCTGGGCGCCGTAGACGGGCTCGGGCTTCGGGGCCCGGGCGAGCAGGTCGCTCAGCGCGGGGCCGACCTTCTCCGCCTCCCAGCGGCCGTCGGCGGTCGCGGAGGGGCCGTGGGCCCAGGCGTTCTCGACCGTCATCGTCGATCCGTCGACCTCGATGACCCGGCCGGTGACGTCGCCGGCCTCCTCGGACGCGAGCCACGCGACGATCGGCGAGTTGTCCTCGGGCAGCGCCATCGCGGAGGTGTCGAACGCGCCCTCGGTCATCCGCGTCTTCGCGACCGGCGCGATCGCGTTGACGGTCACGCCGACCCGGCCGAGCTCGGCGGCCGCCACCAGCGTCATGGTCGCGATGCCGCCCTTGGCGGCCGAGTAGACGACCTGGCCGATCGAGCCCTGCAGGCCCGCGCCCGAGGTCGTGTTGATGACCCGGGCCACCCGCTGGCGGCCCTCCTTCGACTCCGCGCGCCAGTACGCCGCCGCGTGCCGCAGCGGCGCGAAGTGACCCTTGAGGTGCACCCGCACCACCGCGTCGAACTCGTCCTCGGTGGCGTTGACGAGCATCCGGTCGCGCACGAAGCCGGCGTTGTTGACGAGGATGTCGAGGCCGCCGAAGGTCTCGATCGCCTGCTGCACCATCGCCGCGGCCTGCTCGAAGTCCGCGACGTCGGCACCGTTGACGACGGCCTCGCCACCCATGGCCTCGATCTCGGCGACGACCTCGTGGGCCGGGGAGTCGGTCTTCTCCCCGTTGTTGGAGACGCCGAAGTCGTTGACGACGACCTTGGCGCCGTGCCGGGCGAGCTCGAGCGCGTGGGCGCGGCCGATGCCGCGCCCCGCTCCGGTGACGATCGCGACGCGACCTTCCAGCAACCTGCTCACTGCTGCTCCTTCTGTGCTGCGTTCTGGGCGATGTGGAGGAAGACGGGCTGCTCGCCGCCGCCGTGGCAGGCGAGGCGCGCACCGGAGACGTACGACGCCAGGTCGCTGGCCAGGAACGCCACCACCTGGCCGATCTCCGCGACGTCGGCCATCCGGCCGGCGGGGATCGTGGCCTCGATCGCGGCGACCGTCGCATCGCCGCCGTAGTGGTCGGCGGTGTCCGCGGTCCGCACCAGGCCCACGTCGATCGCGTTGACGCGCACCCGCGGCCCCCACTCCTGCGCGAGCGAGGTGGTCAGCGAGTCGACACCGGCCTTCGCGGCGCCGTACGACGCGGTCCCGGGCGAGGGCCGGACGCCCGAGACCGAGGAGATGTTGACGATGGCGCCGCCGCCGGGCTGCTGCTGCATGACCCGGTTCGCGGCCTGGCTGACGAACAGGGTCGACATCAGGTTGAGCCCGACGATCTTGTCGTGGAAGCGGGCGGAGGCCTCCGCCGCGAGCGCGTACGGCGCACCTCCGGCGTTGTTCACCACGACGTCGAGATGTCCGTGCGACGCCACGATCCCGTCCACCAGGACGGCGACCGACTCGGCGTCGCGGACGTCGCACAACCGGTGCTCGGCGCCCGCGGGCGGCGTCGCCTCGGAGCGGCCGCAGGTCACGACCGTGGCGCCGGCGGCGAGCAGGACCTCGCTGATCCCGCGCCCGATCCCGCGGGCTCCCCCGGTGACCAGGGCGACGCGGCCGGTGAGGTCGATGCTAAGTGGCATGTCACCACCCTACCAAGCAAATGCTTGGTAGGGTGGCCGCATGACCATCACCAGTGACCTGCGGCCCGACGGGATCCGCGTCATCACCATGGACGCTCCCCCCGTCAACGCGCTGACCGTGCAGGGCTGGTTCGACGTGGCGACCGCCCTCGACGAGGCGAGCGCCGACCTGGCGACGAAGGTCGTGGTGCTCCGCGCCGAGGGCAAGGGCTTCAACGCCGGCGTCGACATCAAGGAGATGCAGAACACCACCGGCTTCGACGCCCTGCTCGGCGCCAACAAGGGGTGCTACGCGGCCTTCAAGGCGGTCTACGAGTGCAGCGTTCCCGTGGTCGCCGCGGTCAACGGCTTCTGCGTCGGCGGCGGGGTGGGTCTGGTCGGCAACGCGGACATCGTGGTGGCGAGCGAGGACGCCTTCTTCGGCGTACCGGAGGTCAACCAGGGTGCCCTCGGCGCCGCGACCCACATGGCGCGCCTGGTGCCGCAGCACATGATGCGCACCCTCTACTTCACCGCGCGGACGATCCCGGCCAAGGACCTCGTGCAGTTCGGCTCCGTGCTGGAGGTCGTGCCGAAGGAGGACCTCCTGGACGCCGCGCTCGCGGTCGCCGGCGAGATCGCCGCCAAGAACACCAAGGTGATCCGCGCCGCCAAGGAGGCGCTCAACGGGATCGACCCGATCGACGTCAACAAGTCCTACCGCTGGGAGCAGGGCTTCACCTTCGAGCTGAACCTGATGGGCGTGTCCGACGAGCTCCGCGACGACTTCGCCGGCACCGACAAGAGCAAGGAGAGCAAGTGAGCAAGCCGCGCGACAAGCGGATGACGATCGACGAGGTCGTCGCCACGCTCGAGGACGGCATGACCATCGGCATCGGCGGCTGGGGCCCGCGGCGCAAGCCGATGGCGCTCGTCCGCGCGATCCTCCGGTCGGACCTGAAGGACCTCACCATCGTCAGCTGGGGCGGCGCCGACGTCGGCCTGCTGGCCCGGGCCGGCAAGATCCGCAAGCTGGTCTACGCGTTCGTCTCGCTGGACTCGATCCCGCTCGAGCCGAATTTCCAGAAGGCCCGCCAGGAGAAGGCGATCCCCGAGGTCGTCGAGCTCGACGAGGGCATGTTCCAGACCGGCCTGTACGCCGCCGCGCAGCGACTGCCGTTCCTGCCGATGCGCGCGGGCCTGGGCTCCGACGTGCTCGTCAACAACCCGTGGATCACCACCGTGACCAGCCCGTACGCCGACGAGGACGGCGTCTTCGAGGAGCTCACCGCCGTCCCGGCGCTCAAGCTCGACGTGGCGCTGGTGCACCTCAACCGTGCCGACGCCCACGGCAACGCGGTCTACCTCGGGCCCGACCCGTACTTCGATGACCTGTTCGTCCAGGCGGCCGACCGCGCCTACGTCAGCTGCGAGCAGGTCGTGGACACCGCCGGCCTCACCGTCGACACCGCCGTCCAGCGGCTCCTGATCAGCCGGATGGCCGTCACCGGCGTCGTCGAGACCCCGAACGGCGCCCACTTCACCACCTGCACGCCCGACTACGAGCGGGACGAGGCGTTCCAGAAGGCGTACGCCGCCGCGGCCTCCGGCTCCGACGAGGACTGGGCCGCGTTCTCGGCCCGGTTCCTCGAGGGCGACGAGGAGTCCTACCAAGCAGCAGTCGCCGAGTTCGCAGAGGAGCAGGCCAAGTGAGCGACTACACCCGCGCGGACGTCTGCGCCGCCGCCATCGCCGACGCGTTCAAGGACGACGGCGAGATCTTCGCCAGCCCGATGGGCATGCTCCCCATGCTCGGGGTCCGGCTGGCCAAGCTGACCTCGAACCCCGACCTCGTCATCTCCGACGGCGAGTCGCTGTTCCTCGGCGGCGTGCCGCCGCTGTTCGCGAAGGCCGACGTGGTCGAGGGCTGGATCCCGTTCCGCCGGGTCTTCGACGTGGTCGCCTACGGCAAGCGCCACGTGATGATGGGCGCCACCCAGGTCGACCGGGACGGCAACCAGAACATCTCCGCGATCGGCGACTTCGCGCAGCCCAAGCGCCAGCTGCTCGGCAGCCGCGGCGCCCCGGGCAACACGGTGAACAACCGCACGTCGTACTGGGTACCGAAGCACAACACCCGGGTCTTCGTGGAGCAGGTCGACATCGTCACCGGTGTCGGCCCGAAGCGGGCGAAGGCCGCCGGGCCCGGTGCCAGCAAGTACAACGACATCCACCGGATCGTCAGCAACCTCGGCGTCTTCGACGTCCGCGGCGCCGACGACACCGTGCGCCTGCTGTCGGTCCACCCCGGGGTGACGGTCGACGAGGTCGTCGACAACACCGGCTTCGCGCTGGAGGTCCCCGCCGACGTACCCACCACGCGTGAGCCGAGCGTCGCCGAGCTGACCATCATCAACGAGGTCCTCGACCCGAAGGGCCTGCGCTTCCGGGAGGTGCCGCGTGATTGAGCAGCTGCTCCGTACGCCGTTCACCGACCTCACCGGTGTCCGGCACCCGGTCGTCCAGACCGGCATGGGCTGGGTCTCCGG
>DATFHM010000082.1:0-7142 GCA_035248385.1 Nocardioides sp.
CGCCCTCCGGGTAGCACATCGGGGCGGACCCGTCGCAGCACCCGCCGGACTGGTGGAACATCACCGGCCCGTGCCGGCCGACGACGCGGCGGAGGAGCTCCGCCGCCTCGTCGGTGACCGCTACGCGATCGGGCATCAGAAGAAGCCCAGGGCGTTGTCGTCGTACGAGACGAGGAGGTTCTTGGTCTGCTGGTAGTGGTCGAGCATCATCTTGTGCGTCTCGCGACCGATGCCGGACTGCTTGTAGCCGCCGAAGGCCGCGTGCGCGGGGTAGGCGTGGTAGCAGTTGGTCCAGACCCGGCCGGCCTGGATCTCCTTGCCGGCACGGAAGGCCTGCGAGCCGTTGCGCGACCACACGCCGGCGCCGAGCCCGTAGAGGGTGTCGTTGGCGATCTTGAGGGCGTCGGCCTCGTCGTCGAAGCCGGTCAGGGACACGACCGGACCGAAGATCTCCTCCTGGAAGATCCGCATCGAGTTGTCGCCCTCGAAGATGGTCGGGGCGACGTAGTAGCCCTCGGCGAGGTCGCCCTCCAGGATGTTCCGCGCGCCGCCGGTGAGGACCTTGGCGCCCTCGTCGCGGCCGATCTCCAGGTAGGACAGGATCTTCTGCAGCTGGTCGTTGGACGCCTGCGCGCCGATCATCGTGGTGTCGTCGAGCGGGTTGCCCTGCTTGATCTGCTCGACCCGCTTGACGGCGTCGTGCACGAAGTCGGAGTAGATGGAGCGCTGCACGAGCGCCCGCGACGGGCAGGTGCAGACCTCGCCCTGGTTGAGGGCGAACATCGCGAAGCCCTCGAGCGCCTTGTCGTAGAAGGCGTCGCGCTGGTCGGCGACGGACTCGAAGAAGATGTTCGGGCTCTTGCCGCCGAGCTCGAGGGTGACCGGGATGATGTTCTGGCTGGCGTACTGCATGATCAGCCGGCCCGTGGTGGTCTCGCCGGTGAAGGCGACCTTGGCGACCCGGTTGCTCGAGGCGAGTGGCTTGCCGGCCTCGACGCCGAAGCCGTTGACGACGTTGAGGACGCCGGCGGGCAGCAGGTCGCCGACCAGCTCGACCAGCTTGAGGATCGACCACGGGGTCTGCTCGGCGGGCTTGAGCACGACGGCGTTGCCGGCCGCCAGCGCGGGGGCCAGCTTCCAGACCGCCATCAGGATCGGGAAGTTCCACGGGATGATCTGTGCGACGACGCCCAGCGGCTCGTGGAAGTGGTAGGCGACGGTGTTCTCGTCGATCTCGCCGAGGGTGCCCTCCTGGGCGCGCAGGGCGCCGGCGAAGTAGCGGAAGTGGTCGACCGCGAGCGGTAGGTCGGCGGCCAGCGTCTCGCGGACCGGCTTGCCGTTCTCCCAGGTCTCGGCGACGGCGAGGGCGGGCAGGTTCGCCTCCATCCGGTCGGCGATCTGGAGCAGGATGTTCGCGCGCTCGGTCACCGAGGTCTTGCCCCAGGCGGGCGCGGCGGCGTGCGCGGCGTCGAGCGCCGCCTCGATGTCCTCCTCGGTCCCGCGCGCGATCTCGGTGAACGGCTTGCCGTTGACCGGCGAGATGTTCTCGAAGTACTGACCCTTGATCGGGTCGGCCCACTGGCCACCGATGAAGTGGCCGTAGCGGGGCTGGACGCTGACGAGGGAGTCCGGCTGTCCGGGGGCTGCGTAGACGGTCATGCGAACGCTCCTGAGGATCGTGGATCGGTCACTCCTTGTGACCACGCTCACACGCTAGGAAGCGGCACGTTGCAGGCAGGTTGCGATCTACAGCAGCTCGCGGTCCAGCCGGTCCAGCTGGCCGTCGACGAGGGCGCGCAGGGGCGAGGAGGCCGGGACGGCGCGCCGCTGGGCCTGCCACATCTCGTAGTCGTCGCGCCCCCAGGCCGAGCGGGTCCAGGCCGACATCAGGTCGGCCGCACCGCTGGTGAGCACGGCCCGCCGCAGCGTCGCCTCGAGCTCGTCGCGCATCGCCACGACGCCGGGTGCGGTCGAGCGGGGGAGCAGCGGGCCGCCGTACGCCCGCATGGCCGCGCGGACGTCGCCCGCCGCCAGCTGGGCGCTGACGGCGAGCCAGTCGCCGGTCAGGCTGCTCGTGAGCCGGTACGGCCGCGACGCCAGCATGTCGTCGCCGAGCAGGCCGCGCAGCCGGTTGAGCTCGGCCCGCAGGGTCGAGGACGCGCCGTCGTCCTCGTAGAGCAGGACGCCCAGCTCGTCGCCGCCGAGGCCGCCCGGAGCCGCGGCGAGGAGCGCCATCAGCTCGCTGTGCCGGCGCGAGAGCCGCAGCCGGCTCAGCTGGCCGTTGCCGTCGTCGACGGTGAGGATCGCCTCCGCCCGGCCGAGCAGCTCCAGGACGAGGCGTACGCCGGAGGCGGGTCGGCCCGTCGGCGCCGGCAGCGTCGCGCGGGCCAGCTCGGCCTCCGCCAGTCGGGCGGCGGCCCGCAGCATCGCCATCGTCTGGGGCACCACGATCTTGTCGTCGCCGGTGACGTCGAGGACGCCGAGCAGCTGGGTGGTGCCGGGGTCGTGGATCGGCGTCGCGGCGCAGGACCAGCCGCGCACGGAGGACCGGAAGTGCTCGGCGCGCGTCACCGTGGCCTCGCGTCCGGTGGCGAGGGTGAGCCCGGGCGCGTTGGTGCCGGCGATCCGCTCGTCCCAGTTGCTGCCCTCGACGAACCCGATCCGCTCCGCTTGGCGCAGCGTGCTCGAGGAGCCGCACACCCAGAGCAGGTTGCCCTCGACGTCGGCGAGGGCCATCACGGCGCCGCAGTCGCGCACCGCCTGGCCGAGCACGTCGTCGAGCAGCGGGTAGACCCGGGCGAGCGGGTGCGCCTCGCGCCGGCCCCGCACGTCGGCGGTGTCCAGCGTGATCGGCGCCTCGGCGCGGTCGACCTCGACGCCGGCGGCGGCCGACCGCTCCCACGACGCCGCGACATCGGCGCGCATCGCTGGGCGGTCGGTGGTCATGGCTCCAGTAGACATCGGCGGCTCCGGGGTGGCCAGGGTGTGACCCCCGACACTCTCTCCGCGAACGTTGCATCCACGTTGCACGCCCTCGAGGGGGCTCGATTCGGAGCGCGCCAGGCCGCTCCGGTAATCTCACCGACGGTGCTGTGTCCGAGCGGCCTAAGGAGAACGCCTCGAAAGCGTTTGTGGGCGCAAGTCCACCAAGGGTTCAAATCCCTTCAGCACCGCCATCACGACGAGACCCCGTCCGGAGCGATCCGGGCGGGGTTTCGCGTCATTTTCGGCCGCCCAGTGGCGCGCGCCACACGATTGCCGGTGAAGCCCGGCAACCTGAGGCATTCGTAGGTAAAGAATCCATGTTCCAGGTAAAGAAATCCGGGTTTCCCGTTATCGCTCCGGAATGGGGGAACAGGCTGGACCAGAGCAATTCTCGGTCCGGGTCCGGGAGTTCGCGATCCAGAGCTCCAGATCGTCGACAGAAGGACCTGACCGATGGCTGCCAACTTCAGCCGCGTGCGCGAGTCGCGCCGCACCAGCACCACGTCCGGCGTGCGCCGCGGCTTCGCCGCCGTCGCACTCACCGCGGGTATCGCCGGCATGGCCGCCCTCGGCATGGCCGGCCTGGTGTCGAACCCCGCCTCCGCCGCGCCGGGCAACAACGGCACCGTCAAGATCGCCAACGTCGGCAACGTCGACAACGTCCCGGACAACCAGCCGCACCAGGGCTGCACCTTCACCGTCCAGTGGTTCAACTTCGACGGTACGGCGCACGCGACCGTCAGCTTCACGATGCAGGCCCCGACGTCGGGCTCCGTCGCCGTGAGCGGCAACACCTCGCCGAGCTTCAGCGGCGGGAAGAAGCTGAACCACGTCGAGGCGTACACGCTGACGCCGGACCCGTCGATCACGCCGCAGCCGAACCAGGGCTTCCACGTGACGCTCACGGTCAACACGACCGACAGCAAGGGCAGCGACGTCAAGCACAAGACCTTCTGGTTCGGCGGCTGCAGCGTGCCCACCACGCCTCCGGCCACCTCGGCCCCGCCGTGCACCAGCCCGACCGCGACCGCGACGGTGACCACCACCGTCACCGTGACGGCCCAGCCGGCCGCCGCGCGGGCCGTGGCCGACTGCATCGCCACCGAGACGGTCACGGTGACCGACACGGTCACGCCGAGCAGCGCGCCGACCAGTGCCACCACCGGCACGCCGACCGGCGGCACCCCGACCCTGCCGACCCAGACCGGCGGCGGCAACCCGGAGAGCGTCTTCACGCCGACCGCCAAGGCCACCCAGTCCACCGCCCCGCAGCCCGGCCACGTCGTGATCCCGACGCGCATCGAGTCCGGCCTGGCCACCCTGCCCACCGCTGCGAACACCCAGCAGCAGACGACCGACCGCTGGCCGCTCTTCGCCCTCTCGGGCCTGTGCGCCCTCCTGGGTGGGATCGGCCTGCTGCCGCGGCGCCGCACCTCCCGCCGGAGCTGACCTGACCAACGCAACGCGTCGCACGATCGCCGCGATCGCCCTGATCCTGCTCTCGGCAGGCTTGGCGGTCGCGGCGATCGTGCTGCCCGGACAGCCCGGGACCCGTCCGGCGCCGACCGCCCACCAGCTGCCGGTCGAGCCGTTCGACCCGCCCGTCACGGGCGCCCCGATCGCGCCGCGCCCGTCGCGGCCGACCGGGCTGGTCATCCCCGCGCTCGGGGTGCGGGCGCCCGTCGTACCGCTGGCGGCGGAGGGTGAGGTCCTGACCCCGCCGGGGGACGTGAGCGAGGTCGGCTGGTGGCGCGCGGGCCGACGGCCGGGTGCCCGCCGGGGCAACGTGCTCATCACCGGCCACACGGTGCACACCGGCGGCGGTGTTTTCGACAACCTGGGCGACCTCAGGGTCGGTGACCCGATCCAGGTCGACACCCGGACCTTCCCGATCGTGTACCGCGTCGTGGAGGTGCGGTACCTGACGGTGCCCCAGCTGGCCAAGGAGGCGCCGGACCTGTTCGCGCACGACGGGCCGTCGCGGCTCGTCCTCGTGACCTGCGCGGGCTGGGACGGCGCGCAGTACGCCTACCACGGCAACACGGTGGTGATCGCCGAGCCGATGACGACCCGGCACGCCCACCCGCACCCCTCGAGCAGCCCGACAGCGCAGTCCGTGCCGCCGGCGGGACCCGCGCAGACGCCGTCCGCGACCCCGACCGCCCCGTCGACGCCCCCGTCGACGCCCCCGTCGACCGCCGTCACGCCGGGCGCGGCCTCGTCCAGCGTGCTCGAGCCCCCGAGCCTGCCGTACTGGTATCCCTGCCAGGAGTGCAATTCGACGGCACCGGAAAGCGTGAACAAGGGACGTCTGGCCCGGTCGGACTAGTCCGTCGGGACTAGGTCCCGCAATCTTTGCGCCAGATCCGCGTGACGGTTGTCATAAATGTGCATCGCAGCCCCTAGGCTGCGGCGCGATGAAGCGCTTCGTGATCCTGCTGGCCGCACTGGTTCTCGGCACCGTGCTCGAGGCCACCCCCGTCCATGCATCCAACCTCGGGCTGCAGGTCAACCCCCTGCCGAGCTCGGCCAGGGTCGGCTCCGCGGTCTACCTCACCGGCACGGCCCCGAGCGGTCGAGTGGCCGTGATGCAGGTGCTGCGCGGCGGCAGGTGGCTGACGATCTCCGGTCAGTCCGGCGCCGGCGCGAGCTTCAGCTTCCCGGTGCCGACCAGCTACTACGGCATCCGCACCATCCGCGCCATGTCGCCACCGTCGGGGCTGCTCGGTGGCGAGATCGACGGCGATGCCCAGACGACCCGCGTGGTCCCGTCGTACACGCCCCAGGGAACCAGCGGGCAGGTGCTCACGTCCGGCAACGGCTACCGGTGGAACCCGTGCGCGGCGATCCGGTACCGCGTGAACCTCGCCGGGACGTCGAGCACCAACCTCAAGCTGATCAGGGCCGCACTGGGGCGGGTGCACCTGGCGACCGGCCTCAACTTCGTCTACGCCGGCTCCTCGCGGGTGGTCCCGTTCGGTGGAGCCTGGAACCGGAGCGTGCCCGGGTCCGGCCTGTACTTCGCCTTCGTCACGGCCAGGACCGTCCCGGCGATCAAGGGCATCGCCGGCCTCGGCGGCGAGGGAGCCCTCGTCACGACCGCCTCCGGGTCGAAGGTCGTCGCCTCCGGCGGCGTCTCGCTGGAGAAGGGCTGGTGGAGCAAGCTCTACGGCGGCTTCAGGAACGGCCCGTCGCGCGGCTCGCTGCTCCTGCACGAGATCGGCCACGCCATCGGCCTCATGCACGTCAGCGCCAAGCCGGAGATCATGTACCCCGTCCTGGGGCCGTGGTCCTACGCCCGCTACGGCCGCGGCGACCTCGTCGGCCTGCAGCAGCTCGGCGCCGACCAGGGCTGCCTCTCCTAGACCCTCGGCAGCAGGACCGTGGCGGTCATGGTGGCGCCGTGGTCGCACGCGATCGGAGCCGGTACGCCGTGCGCCACGTGCCGCCCGCCCGCGCACAGCCGGAGCTGACCACCCGCGGCCACGACCAGCTGCTCGACGAGCGCGAGGCCGAGGCCCGCGCCGGGGCGTGACCGTGCCTCGTCGGAGCGGGTGAACCGGCCGGTCGCGCGGTGCAGCAGGTCGGCGGTCATGCCGTCGCCGGCATCGACGACCTGGATCCGCACCCAGTGCTCGTCGGCGGCCTCGACGGTCACGGCGACCGGTGGCCGGCCGTGCAGGAAGGCGTTCTCGACCAGGTTCGTGATGATCCGCTCCAGGGCGGAGGACGACGTCGTGGCGTGCACCGGGACCGGCGGGACGGCCACCTCCAGCTGGGCCGCGCGGCGCGGGTCGGCGACCCGGCGGTGCTCGACCACGGCGGCGGCGACGCGGCCGGCGTCGACGCTCACGCCCTGCTGGGCGGCCGCGGAGCCGAGGGCGAGCAGGTCCTCGGCCAGGGCCGCGAGCCGGCCGACGTCGATGGCGAGCTCGTCGAGGATCTTCTCGTGCTCCTCGACGGTGCGGACCCGTCGGCGGGCCAGCTGGATGCGCGACTTGAGCAGCGTCAGCGGGGTCCGCAGCTCGTGGCTGGCGTCGTTGACGAAGTGCCGCTCCCGCTCGACCGCCTCCTCGAGCACGGCGAGCATGTCGTTGAGGGTGTGCCCGAGCCGGGTGACCTCGTCGTCGCGCTCCTGGGGTACGTCGAGCCGCAGG
>DATFHM010000083.1:0-6337 GCA_035248385.1 Nocardioides sp.
CAGGACGGCAGCGTCCCCACCGTGGTCGACTCCATCGAGGCGCTCGCGGCCAAGCGGATCGCGAAGCCGCCGCTGGTGCAGACCGTCGACGACCCGCACCTCGGCACGGTCCTGGCCGGCGTCGGGGTGGGGCTGCTCGTCGTCGTCTGGCTGGTCCAGGGCCTGTTCTTCCTCCTCGACCGGGATCCCGCATGAGCGCGGCGACCAGGCTCGGCCTTCTCATCGCCCGCCGGATCGGCATCGTGGTCGCGCTGGTCCTGGTGCTGATCCACCCCGGCGTCGGGCACGCCAAGGTGCCCACCCAGGTCGCCGACCTCCAGGTGCTGGTCGTCGTGGACCGCACCCGCTCGATGGCCGCGGAGGACTACGACGGCCACCGGCACCGCATCGACGGCGTCCGGCAGGACCTCAAGGCGCTCGCCGCCGCGCTGCCCGGAGCCCGCTTCGCGCTGCTCACCTTCGGCTTCGACGCCCGCCTCGAGCTGCCGTTCACCGACGACGCCAACGCCTTCGACGCCGGCGTCGACACCCTCACCCTCGAGCAGCCGACCGCGGGCATCGGGTCGAGCATCGACCGGCCGAAGGAGGCGATGATCCAGGTCCTCCAGGCCGCCCGGGAGCAGTACCCCGACCGCCGCCAGGTCGTCGTCTTCGTGAGCGACGGCGAGAACACCAGCCCGACGCCGGTGTCGTCCCTGGCCGAGGTCGGCAAGTACGTCGAGGGCGGCGTGGTGCTCGGCTACGGAACCCCGGCCGGTGGTCCGATGCCCAACGCCGACGACCTCAGCAACGCCGAGGGCCTGATCGCCGACCCGGTGACCGGGGAGACCGCGATCTCGCACGAGGACCCGGCGACCCTGCGAGCCGTGGCCCAGCAGCTCGGGGTGCCGTTCGTGCAACGTGACCGTCCTGGCGGGATGGCCGACATCGCCGGCTCGTTCAGGTCCAGCTACGTCACCAGCGACCAGGGCGGCACCGCGGCCCACGACCTGACCTGGGTCTTCGGCCTGGTGCTGCTCGGCCTGGTGCTGCTGGAGCTGCGCGACGGCTGGGGTGCACTCTGGGGAGCGAGGAGGGCACTGCGATGACGACACCCCCGAGCCGCGACCGGCTCCGCAAGGTCCTGCTCCTGGCCGGCGTCCTGCCCGGCCTCGTCGCCCTGCTGTTCGCCGCCATGGTGCTGCGCATCCTCGCGGTCCAGCACTCCGGCAACAACGCCTACGACGACGGGCACTACCTCGACGCGGCCGGGCACTACCGGTTGGCCGGGCACCTCAACCCGTTCCAGGACTGGCTGGCCGCGTTCGACGCGGGCGCGGCGCGGCACGTGGACGGGGAGTACGCCGTGGCGATCCGCGCGTACCGGGCGGCGCTCGACCTCGGCGTACCCCACCAGGACGAGTGCACCGTCCGGATCAACCTGGCCCTCGCCGAGGAGGCGATCGGCGACGCCGCGACGAAGGCGGACCGGCTCAACGCGGCCAACGACGCCTACCAGGCCGGCATCTCGGCGCTCGAGGACGGCCACTGCCCGACCGACTCCGGCCGCGGCGCCCAGCAGACCAAGGACGCCAAGGCCGTCGACGACCGGCTGCACAAGAAGACCCGGCAGAACAAGAAGCAGCAGCAGAAGCAGCAACAGGAGAAGAAGCGCCGCCAGCAGCAGGAGAAGAACAAGACCCCGCAGCAGCGCCAGCAGGAGCAGCGGCAGCGCCAGCAGCAGAAGCGCGAGCAGCAGCAACGTGAGCAGAAGCTGAACCAGCAGAACAAGCAGGGCCTGCAGGACCGCAAGAGCCAGCAGAACCGCGACGGCGGGGCGGGCTACCAGCCCAACTGGTGAGTCAGCGGCGCCGGCGGCGCAGCAGGAGCACCAGTGCGAGGAGCACCGCCAGGCCGGCGGTGACCTGCTTGCCGTAGCTCTTGAGCAGGATCGGCAGCACCGCGGCTCCGAGGTCGAGCGCCTCGTCGTCGCCCGATGCGGGGGGCGGCAACGAGGCCGCAGGGGTCCGAGAGGACGGAGCCGAGGGCGTGGCCGTGTCAGCTGCGAGAGCTGACTCCCCACCTGCCGACGCTGCCCCCGACTCCGCCGCCAGCTTCTGCTCGAGGCACGTCACGAACTGCCCGAGCAGCTTGTCCGACACGTCCTGCATCACCCCGCGCCCGAACTGCGCGGGCTTCCCGGTGATGGCGAGGTCGGTCCGGACGTCGACCTGGGTGCCCTGCTCCGCGGGCGCCATGGTCACGGTGACCGTGGCGCCCGCGGTGCCGTTGCCGCGCTTGTCCCGGCCCTTGGCGTCGACCACGAACCGGTGGCCGGCCTCGTCCCGCTCGACGAACGAGCCGGCGCCGGCGTACACCAGGGCGATCGGGCCGAGCTTGACCTTGCAGGTGCCCTCGAAGGTCGGCGACCCGTCCTCGGCCTCCCCGACCGAGGTGACCTGGGCGCCGGGGAAGCACTCCGCGAGCGCGGCGATGTCCTGGAACGACGCCCACGTCGCGTCGACCGACGACGGTACGGCGAAGGAGTGGGTCAATTCCATCGATCAGTGCCTCCGCGCGGCAGCCAGGACGGCGCGCCGGGTGAGGACGGTGGCGAGGTGGCGGCGGTAGTCGGCGTCGCCGTTGAGGTCGCTGGGCGGCTCGGTGCCGTCCGCCGCGTGGGCCGCGGCGGCCGCCACGGCGTCCTCGGTCGCCGGCTGCCCGGCCAGCGCCTCCTCGACCGCGCGCGCCCGCAACGGCGTGGCCCCCATGTTGGTCAGCCCGACCCGGGCCTCCGCGATGGTGTCCCCGTCGAGCCGGACCGTCGCCGCGACCGCGACGATCGGCCACTGGTGCGCCACCCGCACGAACTTGAGGTACGCCGCTCCCCAGCCGGTGTGCTTGGGCAGGTGCACCTCGGTGAGGATCTCGTCGTCGTCGATCGCGGTCTCGAAGAGGTCGACGAAGAACTCGTCGGCGGCGACCTCCCGGGTCCCGCCCGGTCCCTGGATCACGAAGGTCGCGTCGAGGGCACGGGCGGGAGCCCCCAGATCTCCCGCCGGATCGGCGTGGGCGAGCGCCCCGCCGAACGTGCCGCGATGGCGTACCTGAGCGTCGGCGAGCTCAGCCATCGCCTTCGTGACGAGCAGTGCGTGTTCGCGGACCCCCGGGTCGTTCGCGACGTCGTGGTGGGTCGTCATGGCGCCAACGACCAGGTGGTCGCCGGCGTCACGGACCCCGCGCAATGAGTCGATCCGGCCGAGGTCGATCACCCACTCCGGGGCGTTCAGCCGCATCCGGAGCACGGGCAGCAGGCTCTGTCCGCCCGCGATGATCTTCGCCTCGTCGCCGTGCTCGGCGAGGGCGGCCAGCGCCTCCTCGACCGATGCCGGGGCGACGTACTCGAATGCCGCGGGGATCATTCCGCACCTCCCGTGCTGCGGTCGGCCGTCCCGCTCATGCCGGTCGACGGGTCGAAGTGGGGCGCGGCCGCGCCGGTCGTGGCGCCTCCGGACGAGCCCTCCTGGATCGCCCGCCAGACCCGTTCGGGTGTGCAGGGCATGCGGACGTCGTTGACGCCGAGGTGCCGGATCGCGTCGACGACCGCGTTGACGACGGCCGGGGTCGAGGCGATCGTGCCGGCCTCACCGACACCCTTGGTGCCGAGCGAGTTCGTGGTCGCCGGCGAGGTGGTGTGGTCGAGGTCGAAGCTGATCGTGTCGGCCGTGGTGGGCAGCAGGTAGTCGACGAACGAGCCCGTCACCAGGGTGCCGTTCTCGTCGTACACCGCCTCCTCCCAAAGTGCCTGCGCGATGCCCTGGACCAGGCCGCCGTGCACCTGGCCGGCCACGATCAGCGGGTTGATGATGTGCCCGATGTCGTCGCAGGCGGCGTACTTGCGCAGCTTGACCTGACCTGTCTCGGTGTCGACCTCGACCGCGCACAGGTGGGTGCCGTGCGGGTAGTTGAAGTTCACCGGGTCGTACGTCGCCTCCGAGTCGATCGACGCCTCCATCCCGTCCGGCAGGTTGTGGGCCGCGAAGACCGCGGTCGCGATCTCGGTGATCGCCATCCCCTGGTCGGTGCCGCGGACGGTGAACCGGCCATCGCCGAACTCCAGGTCGTCGATCGACGCCTCGAGCAGGTGGGCCGCGACCGGCTTGGCCTTCTCGATCACCTTGTCGACGGCCCGCACCAGCGCCTCGCCGCCGACGACGAGGCTGCGCGAGCCGTAGGTGTCGAGGCCCTTGTGCGAGATGGCGGTGTCGCCGTGCAGGATCTCGACGTCCTCGAAAGGTACGCCGAGCCGGTCGGCCACGATCTGGCTGAAGGCCGTCTCGTGCCCCTGCCCGTGCGCACTGGCGCCGGTGACGACCTCGACCTTGCCGGTCGGCAGCATCCGCACCTCGGCGTGCTCCCACCCGCCCGCGCCGTAGTTGAGGCTGCCGAGCACCCGGGACGGCGCCAGGCCGCACATCTCGGTGAAGGTGGAGACGCCGATGCCGAGCTGCACGGTGTCGCCGCTGGCCCGTCGCTGCGCCTGCTCGGCGCGGAGGGCGTCGTACCCGAACAGCTCCTTGGCGCGCGCGGTCGCGGCCTCGTAGTTGCCGGAGTCGTACTCCAGGCCCGCGATCGTGGTGAACGGGAACTCCTCGTGCTTGATCCAGTTCCGCTCGCGGATCTCCAGCGGGTCCACGCCCACCTCGGCCGCGAGCTCGTCCATCAGCCGCTCGATGGCGTACGTCGCCTCCGGCCGCCCCGCGCCGCGGTAGGCGTCGGTCCAGGCCTTGTTCGTGAGGATGTTCGTGGTCTGGAAGCGGTACGCCGGGAACTTGTAGATCGCGTTGAACATGAACGCACCGAGCACGGGGACACCGCCGCCGACGATGGCGACGTAGGCACCGAGGTCGGCGAGCAGGTCGACCTTGAGCCCGGTGACGTGGCCGTCCTTGTCGGCTGCGAGGGTGAGCCGCTGCCACTGGTCGCGGCCGTGGTGGGCGGAGACGAGCGACTCGCTTCGGGTCTCGGTGTACTTCACCGGCTTGCCGATCCGGCGGGCGACCGCGAACGCGATCATCTCCTCCGGGGTCTGCTGCAGCTTGCCGCCGAAGCCGCCGCCGACGTCGGGGGCGATGACCCGGATCTTCGACTCGGGCACCCCGGTGGTGGCCGCCAGCGCGAACCGCATGATGTGCGGGATCTGGGTCGCGGACCACATGGTGATCTGCTCGCCGGTCGGGTCGACCACGACGCTGCGCGGCTCCATGAACGCGGGGATCAGCCGCTGCTGGCGGTACTCCCGCTCGATCAGGATCCCGTTCTCGCGGGCCTCCGCGATCGCCGCCTCGACGTCACCGCCGGTGCCGGCTTCCGCGGAGTCGAAGGCCCACACCGCCGACACGTTGGTGCCCAGGTCGGGGTGGGCCAGAACCGTGTCGGCGGCGGCTTCCTTGAGGTCGAGGGCGGCCGGCAGGTCGTCGTACTCCACCTCGACGAGCTCGACCGCGTCGCGTGCGGCGGCCGCGCTGCGGGCGACGACGACCGCGACGATCTCGCCGGCGAAGGCGACCCGGTCGATCGGCATCGGCAGGTGCGGGGGCGTGACCTGGTCGGGCACGATCGGCCAGGCGTTGATGCACGCGCCCTGCGCCTCGCCGAGGTCGGCGCCGGTCAGGACCGCGACCACGTTGGGGCTCGCCTTCGCGGTCGTCGTGTCGATGCTGGTGATCGTGGCGTGCGGCAGCGGGCTGCGGACCATCGCGAGGTGCAGCATGCCCGGCAGCGTCAGGTTGTCGGTCCAGCGGGTGCGACCCGTGATCAGCCGCTGGTCCTCCTTGCGGCGGCGGTCGCGGCCGATCTCGGTCCGGACCGGCTCCTCGGTCTTGTCCTGCACGGCGGTCATGCCGTCGCCCCCTGCGTCGCCGCGGCGGCGGTCTGCACCGCGCGCACGATGTTGTGGTAGCCGGTGCAGCGGCACAGGTTGCCCTCGAGGCCGAGCCGGATCTCCTCCTCGGAGGGGTTCGGGTTGTCCCTGAGCAGGTCGACGCTCTGCATGATCATGCCGGGCGTGCAGTAGCCGCACTGCAGGCCGTGGCACTCGTGGAAGGCCGCCTGCACGGGGTGCAAGGTGCCGTCCTCGGCCGCCAGGCCCTCGATGGTGGTGACCTCGGCGCCGTCGGCCTGGACTGCCAGGACGTTGCACGACTTCACGCTGGAGCCGTTGAGGTGGACCGTGCAGGCGCCGCAGTTGCTGGTGTCGCAGCCGACGACGGTGCCGGTCTTGCCGAGCGTCTCGCGGAGGTACTGCACCAGCAGCATCCGCGGCTCGACGTCGTCGACCACCCGCTGTCCGTCGACG
>DATFHM010000084.1:0-18204 GCA_035248385.1 Nocardioides sp.
GCGCGCGGGACGCCGAAGATGCCGAGCAGCTCGTCGTCCCAGTCGAGGGTCTCCAGGTCCATCAGCATGGTCCGGCTCGCGTTGGTGACGTCGGTGAGGTGGACTCCCCCGTCGACGCCGCCGGTCAGGTTCCACAGCAGCCACGTGTCCGGCGTACCGAACAGGGCGTCGCCGCGCTCGGCGGCCTCGCGGAGCCCGGAGACGTTCTCGAGCAGCCACTGGAGCTTCCCGCCGGAGAAGTACGGCGCCGGCGGCAACCCGGCCCGGTGCCGGATCAGGTCGCCGCGGCCGTCCTTGTCCAGCGCCGCGGTGATGGCGTCGGAGCGGGTGTCCTGCCACACGATCGCGGTGTGCAGCGGCCGGCCGGTGTGCCGATCCCACACGATCGTGGTCTCCCGCTGGTTGGTGATGCCGATCGCGGCGAGGTCGGAGGCCTGCAGCCGTGCCTTCGCGAGCGCGGTCCGCACGACCGCGACGGTCCGCTCCCAGATCTCGATCGGGTTGTGCTCGACCCAGCCGGCCCTCGGCAGGATCTGCTCGTGCTCGAGCTGGTGCCGCACGACCTCCGCACCGCCGTGGTCGAACACCATGAAGCGGGTGCTCGTCGTGCCCTGGTCGATCGCTCCGACGTACCGTGCGCCGTTGGACGTGGCCATGGCGCACAGCCTGCCATGGCCGGGGCCTGGGTCAGGCGAGCGCGATCAGGTCGGCGTAGTCGGCGCTCCAGAGGTCCTCGACGCCGTCGGGCAGGATCAGCACCCGGTCCGGCTCCAGCGCCGTGACCGCGCCCTCGTCGTGCGTGACCAGGATGATCGCGCCCTCGTAGCGGCGGATCGCGTTGAGCACCTCCTCGCGGGAGGCGGGGTCCAGGTTGTTCGTGGGCTCGTCGAGGAGCAGCACGTTCGCCTGCGAGACCACCAGCGACGCGAGCGCGAGCCGGGTCTTCTCGCCACCGGACAGGACGCCGGCGGGCTTGTGCACGTCCTCGCCGCTGAACAGGAAGGAGCCGAGCACCGTGCGGGCCTCAGTGTCGGTCAGGTTCGGCGCGGAGGACTGCATGTTCTCCAGCACGCTGCGCTTGACGTCGAGGGTCTCGTGCTCCTGGGCGTAGTAGCCGACCTTCAGCCCGTGGCCCGGCACGACCTCGCCGGTGTCGGGCTCGTCGACGCCCGCGAGGATCCGCAGCATCGTCGTCTTGCCGGCACCGTTGAGGCCGAGGATGACGACCCGCGAGCCCTTGTCGATAGCCAGGTCGACGGCGGTGAACACCTCGAGCGCGCCGTACGAGCGGGACAGGTCGTGCGCCGTGAGGGGCGTCTTGCCGCACGGAGCCGGCGAGGGGAACTTGATCGCCGCGACCTTGTCGGCCTGGCGCTCGCCCTCGAGGTTCGCGGTGAGCTTCTCGGCGCGCTTGAGCATCTGCTGCGCGGCGCTCGCCTTCGAGGCCTTCGCGCGCATCTTGTTGGCCTGGTCGGTGAGCGTCTTGGCCTTGTTCTGCGCGTTCATCATCTCGCGCTTGCGCCGGGCCTCGTCGGTCTCGCGCTGGGAGAGGTAGCTCTTCCAGCCCATGTTGTAGATGTCCATGACGGCGCGGTTGGCGTCGAGGTGGAAGACCTTGTTGACGGTCTCCTCGAGCAGCGCGTTGTCGTGGGAGATCACGATGAAGCCGCCCTTGTAGGTCTTCATCCAGTCGCGCAGCCAGTTGATGGAGTCGGCGTCGAGGTGGTTGGTCGGCTCGTCGAGGATGAGCACCTCGGCCTGCGAGAACAGGATGCGGACCAGCTCGACCCGGCGGCGCTGACCACCGGACAGGGTCTTCAGCTGCTGCTCCCAGAGCCGCTCGGGCAGCCCGAGGGCGTTCGCGATCTGCTTGGCCTCGGCCTCGGCGGCGTACCCACCACCGGCCTCGAAGTCGTCGAGAGCCCGCGCGAACCGGCGCATGCCCTTGTCGTGGACCTTCTTGTCCGTGGAGGCCATCTGCTCCTCGGCCTGGCGCATCCGGCGCGCCGCCTCGTCGAGCCCGCGGGCCGACAGGATCCGGTCCCGGACGGGGACCTCCGGGTCGCCCACCCGCGGGTCCTGGGGCAGGTAGCCGAGCTCGCCGGTGCTGGTGACCGTGCCGGACGCGGCCTCGTGGTCACCCGCGAGGACCTTCGTGAGGGTGGTCTTGCCGGCGCCGTTGCGCCCGACCAGACCGACCTTGTCGCCCGCGGCGACGCGGAAGCTGACGTTCTCCATGAGGAGGCGGGCACCGACCCGGACCTCGAGCTGGTGCACCGTGATCATGACGCGCCCATCGTCCCACGTCGGGTCGGTGCGAGACACATCCTGGTGCCCTACAGTGCCGTCCATGGTGCGGTTCAACCCGAAGGCTCGGCTCGACACGTCCCGCATGAACGAGGCCGGTGGAGGCGGCGGTGGCGGCGGCCGCATGGGCGGAGGCGGCGGCCTCGGCGGCAGCGGCATCGGTCTCCCCCACATCGGTGGCGGCCTCGGCGTCATGGTCGCGATCGTCATCATCCTCATCAAGCTGTACGCCGGCGGCGGGGTCGGCAGCGTGGTCAACACCTCGCTCTCCCAGCACGGCACGACGGTCCGCGCGGCCGGCAGCTACTCGGCCGACTACGCCCAGTGCAAGACCGGCGCCGACGCGAACAGCTCCATCCCGTGCGCCCTCGTCGCGATCGAGAACTCCCTCTACGACTACTGGTCCAAGCAGCCCTCGCTGGCGCAGAAGCTCTCCGCCCAGGGCGCCCGGTTCCAGCCGGAGAAGTCCATCGTCACCTTCGAGGGCTCGGTGACCACCGGCGGCTGCGGCACCGCCACCACCGACGTCGGCCCGTTCTACTGCTCCGGCGACGGCAACATCTACCTCGACGAGTCCTTCTACACGACCGTGGGCCAGCAGCTCGGGATCGACCCGACCGGGTTCGTCCGTGCCTACGTGATCGCCCACGAGTACGGCCACCACATCCAGGACCTGCTCGGCACCATCAACCAGGTCCGCACCCAGAAGGGCCCGGACAGCGACTCGGTGCGCCTCGAGCTGCAGGCCGACTGCTACGCGGGCATGTGGTCCAACGCCGCCTCGTCCACGAAGGACTCCGCGGGCGTCAACATCTTCGACGAGATCAACCAGCAGGACATCTCCGACGCGATCAAGGCGGCCGGCGAGGTCGGCGACGACTACATCCAGAAGCGGGTCGGCGGCCAGGTCGACCAGAGCCAGTTCACCCACGGCAGCTCCGCCCAGCGGATGGCGTGGTTCCAGGCCGGCTACCAGGACACCTCCGGCAACCTCGACGCCTGCGACACCTTCGGCGCCAGCAACCTGGACGACCCCGGCACCGCCCACTGACCTCTCCGCGAAAGAAGCCTCCCGGCCCCGCGAAAGAAGGGTTGTGGCCCTCCCGAAGACGTCTCTCGGAGGGCCAGAACCCTTCTTTCGCGCCTTTGGGGAGGGTCAGACGGTGAGGAGCGCTTCCATCATCGGGAAGGTGCGCTGCAGGGTGCGCAGGTGCGGGGCGACGGCCGGGTGGCGGTACTTGGAGGCCAGCGCGCCCTCGCCGTGGGCGACCCGGGCGAGGGCCCACTCGGCGCGACTGAGCGCGGTGTAGACGGCGACGACCCGGGCACCGAGCACGACGTCCTCGCGCTCGGCGACACCCCGCGGAAGACCGAGCAGGTAGGCGTCGAGCAGCGGCTCGAACTCCTCGCGTGAGGACAGCGAGAGGTAGCCGACGTCGCCGCCGACCGGACCGGTGCCGAGCGTGCCCCAGTCGATCGCGATCGCGTCGTCGCCCTCACGGCCGGGCAGGTTCGCGGCCGTGGGGTCGCCGTGCTGCGGCACCTGGGGCAGCGCCTCCACCAGGTCGAGCAGACGCTCGCGCTGGCGCCAGAGGTGGTCGGCAACGTCGGCCACGGTGGTGCGGGCGAGCGTCGGCCAGCCGCCGGCCCGGGCGACGCGGGCGAGCCGGTCGCGCAGCAGGTGCCGGGCGAGGAACTTCGGCCGGGGCAGGTCGGCGCCCGCGAACCGGCCGACCGCCAGGGCGAGGAACAGGCCGCTCGTCGCCGCGTCCTCGACCCAGTCCCGCACGATGGTGATGCCCTCGGGGTCCTCCTCGACGGAGGCGACCCCCGAGCGCAGGCCCGGGGTGCCGGCCGTGAGGCCGGTCAGCAGCACGTCGGCCTCGCGCCGCCAGTAACCGATCTGGTCCGGGGCGCCCAGCTCCACGGGGTCCCCGGGCGCCGGTGCGGCCAGCCGCTTGATCACGACCGGGCGGTCGCCGAGCGCGGCGCGCCAGACGCCGACGGTGGACGTTCCGGCGCCACCCGGAAGCGCCACCCACTCGGGCTCGGGCTGCCACATGCTCGGAAACTAGCGCACGCGGCACCCGTTTCAGCCGATATCGCGCTCCCGGAAGCGCCAGAAGGCCACGCCGAGGATCGCCACGGCGACCGCCGTCAGGCCCAGCTCCGCCGGCCAGGACCAGGACTCGGCGGGCAGCTGCGGTACGTGCCGGTACGGCGAGAGCCCCAACAGCCAGCCAGGCGCCTTCACCAGCTCGCCCACCATCGTGAGCACGAAGAACGCCGCCGGCCACACCCACACGAGTACGCCGAGCGAGGGCCGCACCGCGAGCGACAGCGCGCCGAGGGCGGCCACCACCCACACCGCCGGGGCCCACGCCACCGCCGCGACCACGAGGTTGCCGATGGAGGGGCCCGAGGCGGCGACGTACCCGATCCAGAGGCCGACCCCGGTCACGGCCAGCAGCCAGAGCACCCCGGCCACGCCGACGACGACCGAGGCACCGAACCAGCCCGCCCGCGAGGTGGCGGTGGCGAGCACGAGCTCGGCGCGGCCGTCCTGCTCGTCGCGACCCGCGTGGGACAGCACCGTCGCCGCGAAGTAGCCGATCAGGATCGCCACGATCGACAGGATCGCCGCGATCAACGCTCCGCCGAGCTTGTCGAGCACCTGCTGGGCCGCGGTGGTGTCGAGGAAGTCGCCGAGGCTGGGCGTGATCGCCCCGAACAGCGCCCCCATCACCGCCACCGCGAGGCTCCACAGCACGAGCGGCGCGAGGTGGAGCTGGAGCACCAGCGAGAACGCGTCGCGCAACCGTGGTGATCCGTACGCCGGGCCGGGGCGGGCCGCGACCAGCCCGGAGCCCAGGTCGCGACGCGCCCGCAGCGCGAGTGCCGCGAGCACCAGGCCGGCGCCGAGCACGACGTACCCCAGCAGCAGCCACCAGCGCGGGTGGGACCACGCGCGGACCTGGGTGTTCCAGCCGAAGGGCGTGCACCAGCTCAGCCAGCCCGGCCCGGTGTCCCCGGCGGCCCGCAGCACGAAGAGCACGCCGAGCGCGGCGGCCGCCCACGACGCACACGTGCGCGCGCTGGCGGCGACCTGCGCGGTGACCGCCCCGACGCCGATGCCGACCAGCGCGATACCGAACCACATCAGGCCGAACACGACCGACCCCTGAGGATCCAGACCCGACACCGCGTTCCCGACGGCCACGAGGACGCACAGCAGGGCCGCCCACCCGAGCGCCTCCAGGATCGCCGCGACGAGCGGGGCGTCCCGGCCGACCGCCGTGCCTCCGACCAGCTCGGTGCGACCCGACTCCTCCTCGAGCCGGGTGTGCCGGCGGACCAGGACCACCATGAACACGGTGACGAACAGCGAGTAGAGGACCGTCATCTTGGTCATCGACAGCTCGCCCACGCTGGTGGGGTCGAGGATCGGGCCGTACAGCGCGACGATCGCCGGGCTGCCGTTGATGGCGTCGGCGGCCCTCAGCAGGTCGGCCTGGGTCGTGTAGAGCGCCGGGGTCGCCGCGGCCGACGCGACCGTCATCAGCACGAGCACGGCGACCCACACCGGAGCCAGGATCCGGTCGCGACGCAGGTCCAGGCGGAGCAGCAGGCCGAGGCCCGACAGCCTGCTCATCGGGCCGCGCCCGCACGATCCCGGTAGGCGTCGAGGAAGAGCTCCTCCAGGCTCGGCGGAGTGGACGTCAGCGACTCGATGCCCGCCGACCCCAGCGCGGCCAGTACGCCGGCCAGCGCCTCGGGCTCCACCGAGCAGCTCACCCGGGTTCCACCGTCGGCGGGAGCCGCGACGACGTCGTGCACTCCCGCGACGCCCGACAGGTCCGGAGCCGGACCGGAGACGACGGCCACGACCTTGCTGCGGTGCAGGTGCCGCAGCTCGCCCAGCGAGCCCGTCTCCACGACCCGGCCCTCGCGGATGATCGTCACCCGGTCGGCGAGCCGCTCCACCTCGCTGAGGATGTGGCTCGACAGCAGGACGGTCGCGCCCCGGGCGGTGTGCTCGGCCACGCAGTTGTTGAAGACCTGCTCCATCAGCGGGTCGAGACCGGAGGTCGGCTCGTCCAGCACGAGCAGGTCCGGGGAGGTCGCGAACGCCGCCACGAGCGCGACCTTCTGCCGGTTTCCCTTGGAGTAGGCGCGGCCCTTCTTGGTCGGGTCCAGCGCGAACCGCTCGACCATCTCGTCCCGTCGGCTCGTCCGCGGGTCCGCGCCGCGCATCCGGATGAGCAGGTCGACGATCTCCCCGCCCGACAGGTTGGGCCACAGGCTGACGTCGCCCGGCACGTAGGCCAGCCGCCGGTGCAGGGCGGGGCCGTCGGCCCACGGGTCGCCGCCGAGCAGGCGGATCGTCCCCGCATCGGCCCGGAGCAGGCCGAGCAGCACGCGGATGGTGGTCGACTTCCCGGCGCCGTTGGGGCCGAGGAAGCCGTGCACCTCCCCCGGCCTCACGGACAGGTCCAGCCCGTCGAGCGCACGGAACGATCCGAACGTCTTCACCAGGCCGTTGATCTCGATGACGGGGTCTCCCACGATCCGAAGGTAGACCTGTCCGCCCTCGTACAGGCCCAGGAACAGGGACAGGGAGACTTAGGTCCATGCAGATCGGGACCGACGACCCCCACCGCGCCGACGTCCTCGCCCTCCTCGAGGAGCACCTGGAGGACATGTACGCCACGTCGCCGCCCGAGAGCGTGCACGCGCTCGAGCCGGGTGAGCTCGCCGGACCGGGCATGCGGTTCTGGACCGCACGGCGCGACGGCGTGTTGCTGGGGTGCGTCGCCCTCAAGTCCCACGACGCCGACCACGTCGAGCTGAAGTCGATGCGTACGGCGTCCGTGGCGCGGCGCCAGGGCGTCGCGGCCGCGCTGCTCGAGCACGTCCTCGCCGAGGCACGGGCGCTCGGAGCCTCGCGGATCAGCCTGGAGACCGGGGTCGAGGACTACTTCTCCCCCGCCCGAGCGCTGTACGGCGCGCACGGGTTCGTCCCGTGCGCGCCGTTCGCGGACTACGTGTCGGATCCGAACAGCGTGTTCCTGACCCGGCCCCTGCCCTGAGCCTGTCAGCTCCCGGTGCCGGCGAGGTACGCCGCCCACGGGTAGAAGACGTAGTCGAACGCCGCAGGGGCGCCGGTGATCCTGTTGTTCAGCCAGACGTCGTTCGTCAGCTCGACGCCGGGGAACATCGGGACCATCTCCTCCTGCAGCTTCCTGGCCATCTGCACCACGATCGCGGCGCGGGCGCTGTCGGACTTCGTGCCGACCGCCTTGGCGTAGAGCGCGTCGACCCCGTCGTAGCCGGACTGGTTGAACGACGCCCCGGTGATGGCCGTCAGCGCGATCCAGTCCAGGGGGTTCGGGATGTTCGGCCAGAACTGCGTGTAGAGCAGGTCGGTGTTGCCGCGGGTGGCCGGGTCGTAGAGGTAGTTGGAGTAGCCGGTCGCGGGCACGACGTTGAGCTTGAAGTTCAGCCCGATCGCCTTGGCCGCGGACTGCACCGCCACGCCGAGCTGCTGGGTCTCCTGCTGCTGCGGTACGACGAGGCTGATCTGCTGCCCCTTCACCGACGCCGGCACGGACGCCAGCAGCTGCTTGGCGGCCTCGATCTGCGGCGTGCCATCGGTCTTCACCGAGTCGGCGTACGCCGTCAGCTGGTCCTTCGCGAAGCCGAAGACGGCCGGCACGACCGACAGCGCGGACGGGGTGCCGTCGCCGCCGAACACGGTGCTGCCGATGCCCTTCCAGTCGATCGCCATCTGCAGTGCCTTGCGGACGTCGGCGTTGCCGAGGGCACCCTCGAGGTTCGCGACGACGAGCGTCACCTCGAGCGGCGCGGGGCCGGAGTAGAGCTTGCCGGCGGAGGAGGCCGCGAGCTGCGGCTGCGCGGCCACCGGCGGGCCGTAGGTGCCGTCGATCGAGCCGTTCAGGATGCCCGAGGTGATCGCCGAGTCGTCGGTGAGGAAGGTGAAGTCGATCTTCTTGACCTTGAGCGGCAGCGCCTTGTTCCAGTAGCCGTCGTAGCGGGAGACGCTGATCGACTGGCCCTGAGCCCACTTGTCGAAGCGGTACGGGCCGGTGCACATGACGCCGACCTTCGGCGTACCGACCGCCTTTCCGTACTTCTCGTAGAACTTCCTCTCCACGACGACACCCGCGTAGCTGGCGAGCTCCTGGTTGAACAGGTAGTCGGGCTTCTTGAGCTTGACGGTGACCTCGTGCGCACCGGTCACCGAGATCTTCGCGACATTGGCGAGCAGGTAGCCGTAGAAGGACGTCGTGTCCTGGAGGCCGTGCTCCAGGCTCCACGCCACGTCCTCGGCCGTCATCGGCGTGCCGTCCCAGAAGGTGACGTCCGGCCGCAGCTCGTAGACCCAGGTGGTCGGGTCCGGGTTGGTGTACGACGCCGCCAGGTTCGGCTTGATCTGGAAGTCCGGCGTCTGCGCGAGCAGGGTCTCGCACATGTTGGAGTTGATCATGTTCGGCGTGTAGTCGGCGCCGTGGTACGGGTCGATCGTCTGCGGCTCGCCCTCGAAGACGTTCCAGGTGACGTGGTCGACCTCGGCCGTGCCGGCCGGCGTCAGGGTCTGCAGCGTCTGGGTGGACGCCGTGGTGCCGCCTCCCGAGCAGCCGGCGAGGGTGAGTGACGCCACAGTGGCGATCGCCACCGCTGCTCCACGTCGACGGTTGAGCAAGTGCTTCATGGTGGTGCTCCTCGGTGAGGTGTCGGGTTGGTCAGCGGGCGGTGACGACCGCCTCGGGGTCCCATCCGGCTCGGGGAACGCTGTCGCGCAGGAGCCGGGTGTAGGGATCGCGCGGGTCGTCGAGGACGGTGGCGGTCGGCCCCTGCTCGACGACCGCGCCGTGGCGCATCACGATCGTGTGGTCGGTGACCTGACGGATGACGGCCAGGTCGTGGCTGATGAACAGGTAGGTCAGTCCCCGCTGTGCCCGGATGTCACCGAGCAGGTTGAGGATCTGCGCCTGGATCGAGACGTCCAGGGCCGAGACGGCCTCGTCGAGGATGAGGATCTCGGGATCGGCGGCCAGCGCCCGCGCGATCGCGACCCGCTGCCGCTGGCCCCCGGAGAGCGCCTTGGGCAGGGCGGCGAGCTGGCGGTCGTCGAGACCGACGAGCCCGGCGAGCTCCTGCACCCGCGCCCGTACGTCGTCGCGGCCGAGGTCGGTGTGCACGCGCACGACCTCCGCGAGGCACTCGCCGACCCGCTGGCGCCGGTCGAGCGAGGTGTACGGGTCCTGGAAGACGATCTGGATGTCGCGGCCGCGCCGGCGACGCTCCGCGGCGGAGCGCGCGGGTGCGGTGCGGTCGACGCCGCGCATCAGGATCCGGCCGCCGGACGGCCGCTCCAGGCCGATGACCATCCGTGCGGTCGTGGTCTTGCCCGAGCCGGACTCCCCCACGATGCCCAGCGCCCCTCCGGCCTCGAGCGCGAAGGACACGTCGGCCACCGCGACGGCCTCGTTCCGGCCGTGGCCGAAGGTCTTGGTCAGGTGCTCGACGACGAGCAGCGGCTCGCTCATCGGCGTACCTCCTCCTGCAGCAGCCGGCCCTCCAGGCCGGGCATCCGGGCACATCGGGTGTGCGCGTCCCCGAGGGTGAGCAGCGCCGGTACGGCGGTGCGGCACTCGTCCTCGACGAACCGGCACCGGGGCGCGAAGGCGCACCCGTCCGGAGCCTCGTACGCCGAGGTCGGGTGACCCGCGATCGCCGGCAACCGGTCGACGCGGCGGTCGATCTCGGGCCGGGCCTCGACCAGCGCCGCCGTGTACGGGTGGGTGGGAGCGCTGTGCAGGCGCGAGGAGGCCTGCCGCTCCATGACCTGGCCGGCGTACAGCACGATCGTCTCGTCGCAGACCGCGCCCGCGAGCTCGAGGTCGTGGGTGATGAAGAGCAGGGCCATGCCGTACTCGCGGCGCATCCGGCCGAGGATCGCCATGACCTCGGCCTGCGTCGTGACGTCGAGCGCGGTGGTCGGCTCGTCGGCGAGGATCAGTCGGGGCCGGGCCGCGACCGCGGCGGCGATCATGACCCGCTGCAGCAGGCCGCCGGACAGCTCGTGCGGGTGCTGCCGGAGGCGACGCTCGGGATCGCTGATCCCGACCTCGCCGAGCAGCTCGGCCGCGCGGCGACGGGCCGCCGTACGACCCATCCGGTCGTTGGTGCGCATCGCCTCGGTGAGGAAGTCGCCGATCGTGCGCACCGGGTTGGTGTGCGCGCGGGCGTCCTGGAACACCATCGCGACGTCCTTGGCGCGGTAGCGGCGCAGCGCGTCGCGGCGGAGGTCGTAGACCTCGGTGCCCTCGAAGCGCACCCCTCCGGAGACACGGGCGCCGTCCGGCAGCAGCCGGGCGATCGTGCGGACCGTCATCGACTTGCCCGAGCCGGACTCGCCGACCAGTCCGAGCGTGCGGCCCTCCTCCAGCGAGAACGACACGTCGCGCAGCACCGTGCGCAGCTCGCCGGCGACCGGCAGGTCCACCGTCAGGCCCTTTACCTCGAGCAGGCTCATGACCGGGCCTCCCAGCGCTCGGTGAGTCGGTCGCCGAGCATGTTGACGGCGCCGACGGTGATGACGACGAGGAAGCTCGCGGACAGGGCCTCGAGCGGGCGCTGCTGCAGGACGCCGGACATGCCCGTGCCGACCATCGCGCCCCAGTCCGACGTCGGCGGCTGCACGCCGAGTCCGATGAACGACAGGCCGGCCAGGTCCATCAGGGCGAACCCGAAGGCGAGCGTGCCGTTGGCGACGATGAGGCCGCCGACATTGGGCAGCAGGTGGCGCAGAGCGATCGCGAGGCCGCGCACGCCCTGCACCTGCAGCGCCTCGACGTAGGGCAAGTTGCGCTCGCGGAGCGCCGCACTGCGCACGATGCGGGCGAGGTAGGGCACGTAGGCTATCGAGAGCGCGGCGACCGCGGCCCTCAGGCCCGAGCCGAACAGCGCGGTGGCGAGGATCGCCAACAACAGGCCGGGGAAGGCGAAGACGGCGTCGACGACGCGCATCACGAGCTGGTCGAACCAGCCGCCGAACCACACCGCCGCCAGGGCGAGGACCGTGCCGAGCAGGGTCGACACGAGGACGACCAGGGCGGGGCCGACGAGCGCCGTCCGGGCGCCGTACAGGAGGCGCGAGAGGAGGTCGCGGCCGCTCGCGTCGGTGCCGAGCAGGTGGTTGCCGCTCGGCGCCAGGTAGGAGTCCGACAGCGAGACCGCGGTGGGGTCGTGCGGCGCGAGCAGCGGCGCCAGGACGGCGCACACCACGATCACGGCGAGCACGCCGATCGCGACCCAGCCGGTGGCGCCCAGCGACGAGGCGCGACGCCGCCGACGAGGTACGACGAGCGGGGTGGTGGTCAGGGCGGTCATGCGTCCTTCCTTCCGAGCGAGACCCGCGGGTCGAGCAGGGTGTAGGCCACGTCGATCAGCGTGTTGAGGACGATGAACGCGGCGACGTACAGCAGGCAGATGGCCTGGACGACCGGGAAGTCCTTCTGCTGCACCGAGCTGATGAGGAACTGGCCGAGACCGCCGAGCTGGAAGACCTGCTCGACGACGACGCTGCCCGCGATGAGGCCGGCGATGGTTAGGCCGGCGACGGTGAGGACGGGCATCGCGGCGTTGCGCACGACGTGACGGCGTACGACGACCGAACGCGGCAGCCCGCGGCTGATGGCGGTCTGCACGTGGTCGGCCGCGAGCTCCTGGCGGATCGCGGTCTGCGCCAGCCGCGCGACGAAGGCCACCGAGGCGAGCGCGAGGGCGACCGAGGGCAGCACCAGGTGGCGCAGCCGGTCGCCGAAGCCGACGCCGGCGCCGAACGCCGGGAACCAGCGCAGGTCGACGGCGAAGACGATGATCGCGACGACCGCGCCCACGAAGGTCGGGATCGCCATCACCGCGGTGGCGGCGGCCATCGTGGACCGTGACACCAGGCCGGGACGCAGGCCCGCGAAGGCGCCGGTCGCGAGGCCGAGGACGAGCACGATGACCGCGCCCAGCACGACCAGCAGGCTCGTGATCGCGGCCCGTCCACCGATCAGCGACGACACCGACTGGTGGTAGATGATCGAGCTGCCGAAGTCGCCGTGCGCGACGCCGCCGAGCCAGTGCAGGTACTGCTGCCAGACCGGCTCGTCGAGGTGGTACTCGCTCTTCAGCGACGCGATGGCGTCCGGCGACATCGTCCGGCCGTGGGTCAGGTAGGTGAGCGGGCTGCCCGGCGCGGCGTACAGGGCGCCGAAGACCACGAGGCTCGCGACGAACAGGGTGCCCAGCAGGCCCGCCAGGCGGGCGGCGACGAACTTCACGACACCACCTCCGCGACCACACGGTGCACGGCCCGGCCCCCGACCACCGTGCGCAGCACGCGCGTCTCCAGGAGCTCCTCGGCCGGGCGCTCGAAGATGTCGCGGTCGAGCACCACGAAGTCGGCGTACAGCCCCTCGGCGAGGCGGCCGTGCCAGTGCTCCGAGCGGCTCGCCCAGGCGGCGTCGCGGGTGGCGTGCGTGATCGCGTCGGCGAGCGGGAGTGCGTAGCGGCTGATGTTCGCGGGCAGGGTGAGGTCCTCGGGAGACCGTCGGGTGGCCGCGATGAACATGTTCGGCAGCGGTGCGTACGGCGCGGTCGGCGAGTCCGTCCCGAGCACGAGCCGAGCCCCGGCGTCGGTCATCTCCGGCCAGGGGAAGCCACGGTCCGCGCGGGCGTCGCCGAGCACCCGCCGCCAGTTCTCCTGCATCGCGGGGTTGGCGTGGACCGGCTGCATGCTGGCGGTGATGCCGAGGGCCGCGAGCCGCTCGATGTCGGCGGCGTCGACGACCTCGAGGTGCTCGATCCGGTGCCGGCGCTCGCGCGGGCCGTTGATGGCGACCGCGCGCTCGACCGCGCCGATGGCGACCCGGATCGCCTCGTCGCCGATCGCGTGCATCGCGACCTGGAGGCCTGCCGCGTCGGCCGCGGTGACCACGGGGACGAGCTCCTCGAGGCTCCAGATCGGGTCGGCGTTGGAGCCGTCGACGTACGGGTGACCGAGAGCGGCGGTGCACCCGTCGACGGTGCCGTCGACCATCACCTTGATGCCGGTGATCCGCAGGAAGGGCGTGGCCTCGTCGGCCACGAGCGCGACGGCGTGCTCGACCTGGGCGAGGTTCGCCGCGTCGTCGCCCGTGGGCTGCACCCGCCAGAACGCGGCGATGCGCGTGGTCAGCGCACCGCGGGCCGCGGCGTCGCGCAGGGTCTCGTAGTCGGGCTGGCCGAGGGCCATGTCCGTCGACCCGACGACCCCCGCGGCGGCGTACGCCGCCAGCACGGTCGCCAGCGCCTCGGCCCGCTCCTCGGGCCCGACGAAGCCGTCGAGCACCGGCCAGACGAGCCGGTGCATGGCCGTCTCGTCGACCAGTCCGGTGGCCACACCGTTCGCGTCGCGGTGGACGGTGCCGCCCGCGGGGTTCGCCGTGGTGTCGTCGATCCCGCACTCGGCCAGCGCCGCCGTGTTGAGCCAGATCGAGTGGAAGTCGTAGGCCTGCGCGTAGACCGGGCGGTCGCTGACGACCCCGTCGAGCATGCCGCGGTCGGGCGCGCCACCGGGGATGTCGCCGTGCTTCCAGCCCGTCGCGAGGACCCGCGGGGCGTCCGGGTGCTCCGCCGCCCAGACGGCGATCCGGCGCTGGATCTCCTCGACGGAACCCGCGCCCCACAGGTCGACCTGGGCGGCGGCCTCGCCGGTGCCGACCACGTGGGCGTGGCCGTCGACGAACCCCGGTAGCACTGTCGCGCCGTCGAGGTCGTGGATCATCGCGTCGTCGCCCGCGATCCGGGCGGCGGTGTCGGCGTCGCCGACGTACGCGATGCGCTCGCCGACGACCACGAGGGCCTCCGCCCACGGGCGGCTGTCGGCGGTGAAGAACCGGGCGTTGCGGTAGAGGTGCGTGGACAAGGGATCTCCTAGAAGCGGGCCAGGCCGTCGCGCGCGGCGACGTCCGGGGAGTCGGGTCGGTGGTCGAGGGCGAACCCCGGCAGGTCCAGGCAGATCGTGAGGAGCGTCCCCCACTGCTCGTGGTCCGGGAGCGCGGTGTCGGGGCGCATGCAGATCGGCGCGTCGCTGCCCGCTGGACCGCAGAACGCGGCGGCCCGGTCGGCGGCGCGACGGCCGGCCATCGCGGTCCGCAGGTCCACCACGTGGTCGTGACGCTCCTCGGAGAGCGACTCGGGGGTCCCGGCCTCGCCCTCGGCCAGCACGGGGTCCAGGAAGTGGTTGGTGTGGATGAGCCAGCCGTCGGCGGCCGGCCGGACCACGGCCGTGCCAGCCGGCGACATCTCGATCGAGGCGGCCTCGCCCACCCCGCCGGCGTACGACGCGACGGTGAGGACCGTCGACGCGGAGACCGTCGCCGAGCGGGCGATCTCGACGGCCTCGGCGACCGAGGCGGCCTCCTCGAGAACGCGCCGGGCGATCGCGTGCACCGGGACGCCGCCGGCGACGTGGTCGCTGTGGTGCCGCAGGATGTTGAAGTGCAGCCCGACGCCGGCGTCGTTGACGCCGATCTTCGCGGCCGTGCCGAGCTCGGTGAAGAGCTTGACCCGGCGTCCGGTCGCCGTGGTGAGGTCGAGCAGCAGCCCCTCGAGGCACAGGCCGTCGTGCCAGTCCCAGGTCTGGATGGTCTCCGGGGCGCCCCCGCCGGGCGGGACGAGGACGGCCGTCGTGCACTCGCCGGGGCCGGGGGCCGCGACCAGGACCTCGGTGCGGGCGGCCACGGCCTCGACCTGCCACGGCTCCACGCCGGCGCCCTCGGCGATGCCGGCGGTCTCCTCGGCCATCGCCGGCCACCATGCCCGGAGCGCCTCGGTGCTGGAGGCCGCGGTCGCCCGGACCTGCGCCTCGTCGATGCCGAGCGCGGCGAAGTGGGCGAGGTAGCCGCGCGTCGTGGCGCGGACCTGGTCGGCGTACCGATGGCCGATCTCGCGGCCGCGGGCGGCGGGGTCGGTCGTGCTGGTGGTGAGCTCGTGCAGCTTCATGATGGAGCGGGACGCTAGGGACATAAAACGTTTAATACAATGGGTCCGCCGAGATCTCTCCGAAAAACATGAACGGGGGCAGCCGTGGCACGGGCCAAGGGCGTGACCATCCGCGACGTCGCACGCAGGGCCGGCGTCTCGATCGCCGCCGTGTCGATGGCGCTGAACGACACCGGCACCCTCAGCGCCGCCACCCGGCTGCGGGTGCGGGCGATCGCCGACGAGATGGACTACCAGGCCGACGCCCTGGCCCGCGGCCTGCGGCGCTCCTCCGTCGGCGCCATCGGCATGGTCGTGCGCTCCCTCGACACCCTCGGCGAGTACGCCCCCGAGGGCGTCGACGTGTTCAGCCGCCACATCGCGAGCGCCTCCGCCCAGGCGATGGACCGCGGGCTGAGCCTGATGCTGCTCCCGGACCTGACCCGCCGGCCCACGCCGCCGCTGTCCCTGTCGCTCGACGGCTACATCGTCGTCTCGCCCCACCTGGACGACCCGGTCGTCGCGCTCCTGGAGCGGCGCGGGATGCCCTACGTGACGCTGGGCCGCGACCCCGGCCGGCCGGACTTCACCGACTGGGCGTCCGAGGACGACGTCACCGTCTGCCGCCAGATCCTCGACCACTTCCGGGCCGGTGGTGCGCGCTCGGTCGTCTTCCTGCGCGGCACCGAGCCGAACGCGTGGAATATCGACAACGAGGCCGTCTACCGCGCCTGGTGCGAGGCGCACGGGGTCGAGCCACGGGTCTACCTGTCCGCTGAGGGAGACTCCGTGGCGGGCAGCGAGGCGGTGACCCACCGGATCCTCGACGACGGCGTCCCGGACGCCCTGCTGTGCCAGACCGGGCGGCACGCGCTCGGCGCGCTCACCGCGCTGCGCGATCGCGGGGTCGACGTACCGAACCGGACGATGCTGGCGGCGCACTCCGACTCCGAGCACACCCGGCACAGCCGCCCCGCGATCTCCGCCGCCGAGCTGTACTCCCCCGCCACCACGGTCGCGCTGCTCGACCTGCTCCAGGCCCGGATGGCCGGCGAGCCCAGCGCCGGGCCGATCCTGACCGGCGTGCGCTTCCGGGTCAGGGCGTCCTCCCGGCGTACGCCGGCGCCGACCAACTAGAACCTGTTCTATCTTTGGGTGGTGACCACCCTGCACCCGTGCGACAAGGTCGGCGTCGAGTACGTCGACACCGCCCCGCACCGCTACAGCAACACCGTCGAGCTGGGCATCACCCCCGAGCAGCTCTTCGAGGTGTTCGCCGACGCGGACGCCTGGCCGCGCTGGGCCAAGGTCATCACCGGCGTCACGTGGACCAGCCCGATGCCACCCACCGTCGGCACCACCCGCGACGTGACGATGCGCGGCGGGCTCGTCGGCTCCGAGGAGTTCCTGGTGTGGAACCCCGGCACGCAGATGGCGTTCCGCTTCAACGAGGCGTCGGAGAAGTCCATCCGCGCCTTCGCCGAGAGGTACGACGTCGTCGCGACCCCGTCCGGCTGCCGGCTCACCTGGACGCTGGCCCTCGACGTGACCGGGCCGGGTCGCCACTTCATGCCGCTGAGCGGCGCGGTCTCGAACGCGGCCTTCCGGTGGTTCCTGCGCAACCTGCGCCGCTACACCGACGAGCGGTTCGCCGTCGGCGTTCGCTGACTTTTTCCTTTAGATACCGGGGTTCCCCTCCGCAACGCGCTCGTGCCGACCTACCCTCGACAGTGGGGGAAGGAGGTCCGATGCACACGCATCACCGCCTCGTCGCAGCCAGCGGAATCGTCCTGGTGGCGCTGCTGGCGCCCGCTCCCGCTCCGGCGACGGCGGCCGCCCCCGCGCCGTCGTACACCTGGAGCCGGACACCGTCGCCGATCGTGCTGCGACCGCCGTCACGCGACATGTACTTCCGGCCGGTGATCTTCTGCTGGACCGCGCCGTCGGACGACCCGAACACCTCGAGCATGGTCTGCGGCGACGGCTTCCCGCCGCCCGACGCACAGCTCCGGACCGCCCGCACGCAGCAGGCGCTGCGGATGTGGTTCGGCATGCCGCGCTGGCGCTTCACCGCGAGCATGGTCCGGCTGCGGACCGTGCACGCGCGCACGCTCCACCCGAGGGTCAGCGCCCTGTCGGCGCGCACCTTCCGGATCGCCCGGCCGGCCCGCGCGGGCAGCTACCGGGTCGTGCTCAGCGGCCAGGGACCGCAGGGCGACGAGACGATCTGGTTCCGCTGGCGCGTCCTCAGACGTTGAAGCCGAGCGCCCGGAGCTGCTCGCGACCGTCGTCGGTGATCTTGTCCGGGCCCCACGGCGGCATCCAGACCCAGTTGATCGCGACGTCGTTGACCAGGCCCTCGAGCGCGGTCTCGGTCTGGTCGGTGATGACGTCGGTCAGCGGACAGGCGGCCGAGGTGAGCGTCATGTCGAGGACCACGTTGGACGCCTCGTCCAGGTGCACCCCGTAGACCAGGCCGAGGTCGACCACGTTGATCCCGAGCTCGGGGTCGACGACGTCCTTCATCGCCTCGGTCACGTCATCGACGGTGGTGCTCATGCTTCCTCCTGGTTCACGCGGCTGACCGCGTCCTTCATGGCCATCCACGACAGCAGCGCGCACTTGACGCGTGCGGGGAACTTCGCGACACCGGCGAACGCGATGCCGTCCTCGAGCACGTCCTCGTCCGGCTCCAGCTGGCCCTTGCCCTGCATCAGCTCCTGGAACTTCGCCTGGATCTCCATCGCCTCCTCGACGCTCTTGCCGACCACGAGGTCGTAGAGCACCGAGGCCGAGGCCTGCGAGATCGAGCAGCCGAGCGCGTCGTACGAGATGTCCGCGACCTTGCCGTCGGCG